>NZ_CP039268.1:2616645-2958290 GCF_009664085.1 Thermochromatium tepidum ATCC 43061
ATGACAATGCGACTCTGATCACCAATTTACCCGCAGCAGCCCCCTCTGGTTCCATCAATTTTCTGATCGGTAAGGTGGGTTCCTATTTGGTCCAACTCGAACTCTCGGCCATGCAACAGGAAGGTCGGGGTGAGATCATTTCAAGTCCGCGCATCATTACGGCCGATAAAAGTCAAGCAACCATCAAGATGGGTGAAGAGATTCCATACCAAGAAAAAACTGGGGAGGGTAATACATCGGTCGCTTTTAAAGAGGCCGTATTACAGTTGAACGTGACCCCGCAGATCACCCCGGATGACCGTATCATCATGGATCTCGAAATCACCAAGGATGCCCCGAACCGCTCCTACACCGTTCAGGAGCCTCCAATCGATACGCGATCGATCAAAACGAACGTCCTGGTCGATAATGGCGAAACCGTCGTCCTTGGAGGTATATTCGAGCGTGAAAAAACCTTTAGTAAAGAGCAAGTCCCTTGGCTCGGCGATGTTCCAGTACTCGGGCGTTTGTTCAAACAAGAGGCGCGCAATGACAACAATAAGGAGCTCCTGATCTTCGTGACACCTAAGATCCTGAAGAGCGATCTAGTTCAAAAATGAGGATCCGATCTCCCATCGTGTCGTATCTTCAATGTATTTAGCCTTATTGAAGTATCTGGAATCTGGCATCCCTCTTTCCATGTTACGTGCACGGAACATTTTCATCGTCGGACCGATGGGCGCAGGCAAGAGTACCGTTGGACGCCAACTGGCCGAGGCGCTGTCTTATACCTTCAAGGACAGCGACCACGAAATCCAGCGCCGCACGGGTGTCGATATCCCCACCATCTTCGAGTTCGAGGGCGAAGCCGGCTTTCGTGCCCGTGAGCGTCAGGTCATTGAGGAGTTGGTCGCCGAGGAGCGGATCGTGTTGGCCACCGGCGGCGGTGCGGTGCTGAATCCGGAGAACCGCCGGGATCTGTCCGCCCGTGGCGTGGTCATCTATCTCCATTGCAGCCCCGAGCAGCAATACGCCCGCACGGCCCGCGACCGCAACCGCCCTCTGCTCGAAACCGAAGACCCGCTCGAGCGTTTGCGCGCGATCATGGCCGAACGCGAACCGCTCTACCGTCAGGTCGCCGATCTGGTGGTCTCGACCGAGAAGCGCGGCACCAGTTCCGTGGTCAAGGAGATCTGCCGCCGTCTCGAATCCGAGGACATCTGACCATGCGAACCCTGACCGTCGAACTCGGGGCGCGCAGCTACCCGATCCACATCGGTTCGGCCCTGCTTGGCGATGTGGAGCTCTATCGTCCACATCTGCGTGGGCCACAGGTGATGATCGTCACCAACGAGACTGTGGCGCCGCTCTATCTAGGGCCGGTCAAACAGGCGCTTGGCAGCCATCAGGTGCGCGAAGTCATCCTGCCCGACGGCGAGGTCTACAAGACGCTCGAAGTCTGGAGCCGGATCTTCGACGCCCTGCTCGCCGAACGCTTCGCACGTGACTGCACCCTAATCGCCCTCGGCGGCGGCGTGATCGGCGACATGACTGGCTTCGCAGCGGCCTGCTATCAGCGCGGGGTCGATTTCATCCAGGTTCCGACCACGCTCCTGGCCCAGGTCGATTCCTCGGTCGGCGGCAAGACCGGCCTCAACCACCCGGCCGGTAAGAACATGATCGGTGCCTTTCACCAGCCGCGTGCCGTCATCGCCGACACAGACACCCTCAACACCCTGCCTGAGCGCGAACTCTCGTCCGGGCTGGCCGAGGTGCTCAAATATGGCTTTATCCGCGATGCGGCTTTCCTCGATTGGCTCGAATCTCACCTGAGCAAGCTGAGATCGCGTGATCCCGAGGCACTGGCATATGCCATCTGGCGGTCGTGCGAGATCAAGTCCCAGCTCGTCGCCGAGGACGAGCGCGAGTCCGGCAGTCGCGCCCTGCTCAACCTCGGTCACACCTTCGGCCATGCCATCGAGACCGGTGTTGGCTATGGCGAGTGGTTGCACGGCGAGGCGGTTGGTGCGGGTATCTGTCTGGCCGCTGCGCTCTCGGCGCGTCTCGGTTGGCTGACCGAGAGCGAGGTCGAGCGCACTCACCGTCTGATTGCTGGAGCCGGACTGCCGACCAGGCGTCCGCCACAACTGGCGCCCGAGCGCATGCTTGAGCTCATGGCCGTCGATAAGAAGGTGCTCGCCGGTCATTTGCGTCTGGTGCTGCTCAAGCGGCTCGGTGAAGCCGTCGTCACCAGCGATTTCGATCACGACGCCTTGGCACACGTCCTGGCTTGAACTGTTGCAGTGATCCTCTTTGGCCTCCCAACCCGAGAGACCCGCAGGCGGATCCGCCACGGATCGTTTGTGTTCCACTCAGCTCTCTGCTAAGCTTCGCCTTCGCTTTGGCGCAAGACGCCAATCTAGTCATCATGGTGACCCGCGTCGGTCCCTTCGCAACGTGAAACCGTGAACCCGGTCAGGCCCGGAAGGGAGCAGCCGCAGCGGTGGCAACGTGTGCCGGGGTGCGGCTGGCGCGGGTCGCCGCCTAAGCCTTTGTTTACCCCGCGATTCCTCATGCCGTCCAGATCCGGACTGATATAATCGCGCCATGTCCTATCAAGCGCTTGCCCGCAAATGGCGTCCCCGTTCGTTCGACGATATAGTCGGGCAGCAGCATGTCGTGCGCGCGCTCTCCAATGCGCTCGACCGTAATCAGCTCCATCACGCCTATCTGTTCACTGGGACCCGCGGTGTCGGTAAGACCACGCTCGCGCGCATCCTATCCAAGGCGCTCAACTGCGAACAGGGCGTCGGCTCCAAGCCCTGCGGGCTTTGTTCGGCCTGTCGTGAGATCGATACCGGACGCTTCGTCGATCTACTCGAGGTCGACGCCGCCTCGCGCACCAAGGTCGAGCAGACCCGCGAATTGCTCGAAAACGTCCCCTATGCCCCGGTGCGGGCGCGCTTCAAGGTGTACCTCATCGACGAGGTGCACATGTTCTCGGGGCATAGCTTCAATGCGCTGCTCAAGACGCTTGAGGAGCCGCCGCCCCATGTGAAGTTTCTACTCGCGACCACCGACCCGCAGAAGATCCCAGTCACGGTGCTTTCGCGCTGTCTTCAGCTCAATCTGCGTCGGCTGTTGCCGGGCGAGATCATCGACCGGTTGCGCTATGTGCTGGAACAGGAAGGGCTGGAGTTCGAGTCCACCGCCCTGCCCCTGCTTGCGCGCGCGGCCGACGGCAGTCTGCGCGACGCGCTCAGTCTGCTCGATCAGGCCATCGCCTTCGGTGGTGGGCGGGTCGTCGAGTCCGAGACGCGCGCCATGCTTGGCACCCTCAGCGGCGATCTGGCGCTCGACATCCTCGACGCCCTGGCCGAGGGTGATGGTGCCGCCGCGCTGGATGCCGTCGAGCGCGTGGCGTCCATGACGCCCGATTTTGCCGAGCTGCTGCGTGAGCTGATCGGGCTCCTGCACCGGCTGGCGCTGATCCAGCAGGTGCCCAAGACCCTGGGCGAAGACGACCCTGATCGTTCGCGTCTGTTGGCGCTCGCCGAGCGGTTGACACCCGAGGATGTTCAGCTCTTCTATCAGGTGGCGCTCACTGGCCAGACTGATCTACCGCTGGCACCCGATCCGCGCAGCGGGCTGGAGATGGTGCTGTTGCGCGCGCTCGCCTTCCGCCCGGGGGATCCAGGCGCGAGACCCACCGAGGCGTCTTTTCCGGATACAGACAGTACGTCGGTCGCCCGACCATCGGCGGATACCCAGTCTGCGCGACCCCTTTGGCTTCAGTCGTGCGATGCAACGCCGCAGACAGCGTCCGGCTCGCAGACACTCGAAAACACGGACGACTGGCAGCGGCTCGTGGCACGGCTATCGGTTGGCGGCATCGCCGACCAGCTCGCTCACAACTGCGCCTTTCGCGACTATCAAGATGGGCGGCTCAGTCTCCAGCTCGATCCGTCCGCCGAGCGTCTGCGTGTGCCGAGCGCCCTGTCACGTCTGAAGGACGCGCTCGAACAGGCACTCGGACGCTCGCTCGAACTAGAGATCAAGGTCGCCCATCCCGAGCAGGAGACCCTAGCACAGCGGCGTGCGCGCGAGGCCGAAGAACGCCGACAAGCGGCGGTTGCACAGATGTATATCGATCCGGTCGCCCAATCGATACGCGATACCTTCGAGGCGGACTGGACGTCGGGCAGTATCCAGCCCGACGATTGATACCCGGCTTTCCGTCTCGCGCCTGGACAGAGGCGCGAGACAAGTTTTAGGCATGATGGTCTCCACTGGAGACGATCGCTCGAATCCCAGCGTCCGGAGCCGCCGGGCGCCTTGTCACAACCCTATTTGAGGTGAACACATGAAGGCACTGGGTGGCCTGCTCAAGCAGGCGCAAAAGATGCAGGAAGACATGCAGCAGGCGCAGGCGCGTCTGGCACAGGAAGAGACCACCGGCGAGGCCGGAGGCGGCCTAGTCAAGGTCACCATGAACGGCCAGCATCAGGCCAAGCGCGTTGAGATCGATCCCTCGCTCATGGGTGAAGACAAGGAGATGCTCGAAGACCTGATCACGGCTGCTATCAATGCCGCTAGCCAGCGTATCGCCGAGAAGGCCAAGGAGACCATGGCCGAGCTGACCGCTGGCATGCCGCTGCCGCCGGGCATGAAGCTGCCCTGGTCTTGAACATGTGGATGAGCATTCGCTCCTGAACCAGCTGATCGAGGCCCTGCGCTGTCTGCCGGGTATTGGTCCGAGGTCGGCGCGACGCATCGCCTTCTATTTGTTGGAGCGCGACCGTGAAGGCGGCGCACGTCTGGCGCGGGTGATGGCCGAGGCGATGGTCGCGATCCGGCGCTGCGCGCGCTGTCGCACCCTGACCGAACACGAGGTCTGCGCGCTTTGCGCCAATCCTAACCGCGACGACTCGCTGCTGTGTATCGTCGAGCAACCTTCGGAGGTGGTGGCCATCGAGCAGGCGACCGATTATCGTGGACGTTATTTCGTGCTCGGTGGACGGCTCTCGCCGCTCGACGGCATCGGCCCGGACGAGCTTGGGTTCGAGGTGCTTGAGGCGCGTCTGCGCGATGAGGCCATCGCCGAGGTCATCCTCGCCATCAGCCCAACGGTCGAGGGTGAGGTCACAGCGCGCTTCATCGCCGATCGCGCCGCCCGTTACGGCACGCGCGTGACCCGTATCGCCCATGGCGTGCCCCTGGGCGGCGAGCTGGAACACATCGACGGCGGCACCCTGGCGCTGGCCTTCTCCGGACGCCATACATTCTGATTAACCTTCGACTGGAACCAACTTATGTCCGACACGATTTTTGGCCGGATCGCTTCTGGCGAGATCCCCGCCGATCTCGTCTACAAGGACGAAGACGTGGTGGCCTTTCGGGACATCAATCCCCAGGCGCCGACGCATCTGCTGGTGATCCCGCGTAAGCCGATCCCGACCCTAGACGCCGCCAAGCCCGAGGATACCGAGCTGCTCGGTAAGCTGCTCTTGGTCGCGGCCCAGGTCGCGCGCGAGGCCGGTATCGCCGAGCGCGGCTATCGCACCGTCATCAACTGCAATGCCGAGGCCGGACAAACCGTCTTCCATCTGCATCTGCACGTCCTTGGTGGGCGTCCCATGCAGTGGCCGCCGGGTTGAACCCTAGGGGCACGCCTTGAATCACTAGGAGTAAAGGCCGACACGGGTTAGCATTGTCCGTCGAAACTGGTACCGGATCGATACCAAACCTGGCTGGAGATCAGGCGCACGCCTCGCTCAACCCCAACGACATGGCCGAAAAACCGACTTCTTCAATGACAGCCGCCGATGGCGGCGGCGCCTTCGAACTCAAGGCCGCCGGTTTTACGCTCCCCATCATCCGCCTGTTCGATACGGATCTGGATACCTTAGCCTCGCGGCTCGGTATCAAGGTCGATCAGGCACCGGAGTTCTTTCGTAATACCCCGGTCGTGATCGATCTGAGCGAACTGCCGCGCAACGGGCCACCGGTTCCCTTGCCCAAACTCATTGGGCTGCTGCGTGGCTATGGCATGATCCCCTTCGGGGTGCGTGGCGCCGATCCCGAGCAGGCCGCCGCCGCCGAAGCGCTCAATCTAGCGGTGTTGAGCGATTCCTATCTCCGGCGCATCAAGTCGGCGGATGAGCTAGAGATCAAGCCTGAACCCGTGGCCGGCAATCTGGCCAAGGTGTCTGAAAAGGCCCAACCGACTCCAGGAACGGCGCAAGCACGCCCGGCTGCCGCCCACTCAGGGTTTATGCTGATCACCAAACCTGTGCGTTCCGGCCAGCGTGTCTATGCCGTCGGTGGGGATCTGTCGATCATCGCGCCGGTCAGCTCAGGCGCTGAGCTGATGGCCGACGGTAACATCCACGTCTATGGTCCGCTGCGCGGACGTGCGCTCGCCGGCATGAGCGGTAACCTGGAGGCGCGTATCTTCTGCCACGACCTTCAGGCCGAATTGATTTCGATCGCCGGACACTATCGTGTCAGCGAAGGTATTCCAAACGAACTGCGCGGTGTCCCGGTCCAGGTCTTTCTGGAGCAGAAGATCCTGCGTATTGAGAAACTCTGAACCTCCACCCCAAAGGAGGGTGTGAACTTGGCAAGAATCATCGTGATCACTTCGGGAAAGGGCGGAGTCGGCAAGACGACCACTGCCGCCGCCATGTCCATGGGTTTGGCTCAGCGTGGTAAGCGCACCGTCGTCATCGACTTCGACGTCGGTCTGCGTAACCTGGATCTCATCATGGGGTGCGAGCGGCGCGTCGTTTATGACTTCATCAACGTCATCAACGGCGAGGCCAATCTCAATCAGGCCCTGATTCGCGATAAGCGCTGCGACAACCTCTATGTGCTACCGGCCTCGCAGACGCGCGACAAGGATGCCCTGACCAAGGACGGCGTGGAACGCGTGCTCAGCGATCTAGGGGACAATTACGACTTCATCGTGTGCGATTCGCCTGCCGGGATCGAGCACGGTGCCTATATGGCCATGTATTTTGCCGACGATGCCATCGTGGTGACCAATCCCGAGGTCTCGTCGGTGCGCGACTCGGATCGGATGCTCGGGATCCTCTCCAGCCGTTCGAAGCGCGCCGAGGAGAATCTAGAACCGATTCGCGAGTATCTGCTCCTGACCCGCTATGATCCGCAGCGCGTAGCCAACGGCGAGATGCTGAGCGTCGATGACGTCCAGGAGATCCTGTCGCTGCGCTTGCTTGGCGTCATCCCTGAGTCCAAGGCGGTGCTCAACGCCTCCAATGCTGGCATCCCCGTCATCCTCGACCGCGAGAGCGACGCCGGTCAGGCCTATAGCGACATGGTGTTGCGTTATCTGGGCGAAGATGTTCCGCACCGGTTCCTCCATCCGGAAAAAAAGGGTCTGCTGAGTCGCATCTTCAAGGGGTGAACCATGGGTCTGCTCGACTATTTCGTCTCCTCCCGCCCCAAGACGATGGGCAATGCCAGTGTGGCCAAGGAACGCTTGCAGATCCTCGTCGCCCATGATCGCGTCGCGCGAGACAAGCCTTCTTATCTTCCGCAGCTCCAGCAAGAGATCCTGGCGGTGATTCGTAAATATGTTGAGGTCGACATGGACGCGATCTCGGTGACCTATGAGCAGGCCGAGTCGCACGAGGTGCTGGAACTCAACATTATCCTCCCCGAGTCGGGGTCGTCGCGCGGAGCCTAAGCCAGGGAGCGCAGCGGATCACTCCGCCCTCGGCAACAGCAGTTGCTCGATTAGGCGCCCATAGATTCGATGTAACTGATCGAGATCCGCGACTGCGATACATTCGTTGACCTGATGGATGGTCGCGTTGAGCGGTCCCAGTTCCACCACCTGCGCCCCGGTCGGTGCGATGAAGCGTCCGTCAGAGGTGCCGCCGCCAGTCGAGAGCTCGGTTTCGAGCCCGCAGACCTCGCGGATGGCCGCGCGCGCGGCCTCGACCAGCTTGCCGGGCGTCGTCAGGAAGGGATGCCCCGACAGACGCCAGGCGAGTTCGTAGTCGAAATCGCCCCGATCCAGGATGGCGCGCACGCGGCGCTTGATGGTCTCGGGGTCGAGTTCGGTCGAGAAACGCAGGTTGAACTGCACCTCCAACCGGTCGGGGATGACGTTCTCGGCACCGGTGCCCATGTTGAGATTGGCGATCTGGAAACTGGTTGGGGGAAAATAGTCATTACCCCTGTCCCAAACCTCGGCGCAGAGTGCCGCCAGGGCGTCCACCGCCGCATGGAAGGGATTCTTGGCCAGATGCGGATAGGCCACATGGCCCTGCTTGCCCTGGATGGTCAGAAAGCCCGAGAGACTGCCACGCCGTCCATTCTTGATCGAATCCCCCAATTGCTCGCGGCTCGAGGGTTCGCCGACAAGGGCATAGTCGATGTGCTCGCCGCGCTGCTGCAGCCGCTCGACGACCTTGGCGGTGCCGTTCACCGCCGGACCCTCTTCGTCGCTGGTGAGCAGGAACGCGATCGACCCCGGATGATCCGGGTGCACGGCCACGAACGACTCGACCGCCGTCACCATGGCCGCGAGCGAGCCCTTCATGTCCGCCGCGCCCCGACCATAGAGCAGCCCATCGCGGATGACCGGGTCGAAGGGGTCCGAGTCCCAGAGATCCAAGGGGCCGGGCGGCACTACGTCGGTGTGTCCGGCCAGACACAGTAGCGGGCCTTCCGTCCCGCGCCGCGCCCAGAGATTCTGGACCTCGCCGTAGGGCATGGGCTCGAGGGTAAAGTCGAGCGCCGCCAGACGTTCGGCGATGAGTCCCTGACAGCCCTGGTCCTCGGGGGTCACCGAGGGACAGCGGATGAGTTCACAGGTCAGTTCGAGCGTGGGCGACATCGCGGCGGCCTCGGGGCGGTCAGATATCACGCAGCAGCTCGTTGATGCCGACCTTGCCGCGCGTCTTCTCATCGACCTGCTTGATGATGACGGCGCAATAGAGGCTATGACTGCCATCCTGAGCTGGCAGGTTGCCGGGGACCACCACGGCGCCGGGTGGGACCCGGCCATAGAGGATCTCGCCGGTCTCGCGGTTGTAGATCTTGGTGCTCTGGCCGATGTAGACGCCCATTGAGATGACCGCGCCCTCGCCGACGATCACGCCCTCGACGATCTCGGAACGCGCGCCAATGAAGCAGTTGTCCTCGATGATGGTCGGGGCGGCCTGCACCGGCTCCAACACCCCACCGATCCCGACCCCACCGGAGAGATGGACGTTCTTGCCGATCTGGGCGCAGGAGCCGACCGTAGCCCAGGTGTCGACCATGGTGCCCGAGTCCACATAGGCGCCGATGTTGACATAGGACGGCATCAGTACACAGCCGGGTGCGATGTAGGCGCCCTTGCGTGCCGTCGCTGGTGGCACCACGCGCACCCCAGCCGCGCGAAACTCGCGCGCGTTGGCATCGGCGTACTTGGAGGGCACCTTGTCGTAATAGTTGGTGAAACCACCCTTCATGAAGGCGTTGTCCTCGATGCGGAAAGACAGGAGCACCGCCTTCTTCACCCACTCGTTGACCACCCAGTTGCCGTCGCGCCTCTCGGCCACGCGCAACTTGCCCTGGTCCAGACGCTCGATGACGTCCTGTACCGCGTCGCGGACATGGGTCTCGACGGTGCGTGGTGTGATCTCGACGCGGCGCTCGAAGGCCTCGAGGATGATGTTCTGTTGGTCGCTCATGATGGGCTGATACCTGTTGGGTCTGTGGTGGTGCTGTTGGACTCAGAGACGTTCGACGAAGGCGCGGATGCGCTTGGCGGCATCGACGCACTCGTCGAGTGGGGCAACCAGGGCGATGCGCACCCGTCCGGCGCCTGGATCATCGCCGTCGATCGCGCGCGAGAGGAAACGTCCCGGCAACACGGTGACGTTTTCCTGCGCATAGAGATCGCGTGCAAAGTCGGTGTCCGGGATCGGCGTCTCAAGCCACAGGAAAAAGCCGCCAGCGGGGACCTCGACCGGCATCGCTGGGCCGAGGATCGCGCTCACGGCGGCGAACTTCTCGCGATAGAGGCGCCGATTGGTGCAAACATGCGCCTCATCGCGCCAGGCGGCGAGGCTGGCGTACTGAGTCGGCAACGACATGGCGCAGCCGTGATAGGTGCGATAGGTGAGGAAGTCGCGGATGAGCCGGGCATCGCCGGCGACGAAGCCTGAGCGTAGCCCCGGGGCGTTCGAACGCTTCGACAGACTATGGAACATTAGACAACGCTCAAAGTCGTGGTTGCCGAGCGCGGCGGCGGCCTGGAGCAGACCGGGCGGTGGGGCGTCGTCGTTTTGATAAAGATCGCCATAGCATTCGTCGGAGGCGATGACAAAGTCGTAACGCTCGGCCAGCTCGATCAATCGGGTCAGGGTTGAAAGATCGAGCACGGCGCCGGTCGGATTGCCGGGCGAGCAGAGATAGAGTAACTGACAGCGGTCCCAGGTCGCCGCATCGACCGCATCGAAATCCGGGATATAGCCATTTTCGGGCCGACAGGCCAGATAGTGCGGCTCGGCCCCAGCCAAGAGTGCCGCGCCCTCGTAGATCTGATAGCAGGGATTTGGCATCAGCACGAGCGGATTGGGCCGGGTGCGATCGACGACGGCCTGGGCGATGGCAAACAGCGCCTCGCGGGTGCCGTTGACCGGCAGGATGTGGCGCTCTGGATCGACCCTGAGCCTGACACCGCGCTCGGGCTGAAAACGGGACTCCAGCCAGTCGGCGATGGCCGCGCGCAGCTCGGGCAGACCGCGCGTGGTCGGATAGACCGAGAGTCTATGCAGATGGGCGATCAGCGCCTCGGCGATCAGGCTCGGCGTCGGATGCTTGGGCTCGCCGATGTGCAGGGCGATCGGATCGCGCTCGCGCAGCGGATCGATCCCCTGCTTGAGCGCGGCGAGCTTCTCGAAGGGATAGGACTGGAGTCGGACGAGATCCGGATTCATCGCTGACGTCAAACCTGAGTGGAGGCGCCGGCCTTGATTTGGGCCGGGACGCTGAACGAGGCCGGCTAGTATAGGCCAAGCCACCTCATGGCTCCATGATGCGACCCGGATACATCCGCTCCGGATCTCCGGTACCATTCGGTCCATACCGACCGACGGTCCGAGCGCCGCGCCCTGCCACCCTTGCCCATAGTGATGTCTCGTCCGATGACCTTCATCAACACGCCCGACTATCGTCACGATACCCCGGAACGGCTCGGGGTCCTGCTCGTCAATCTCGGCACGCCAGACAGCCCGAGTGTGCCGGATGTGCGCCGCTATCTAGCCGAATTCCTCTCCGACCGGCGCGTGGTGGAAATGGCGCGCCTACCCTGGATGTTGCTCTTGCATGGCTGGATTCTGCGCACGCGCCCGGCGCGCTCGGCCCATGCCTATCAATCCATCTGGACGCAGGAAGGCTCACCGCTGCTGGAGATCGCGCGCCGCCAGGCCACAGCGCTCCAGGGCTTGCTTGACGCGCGTCTAGGTGGACCCGTCAGGGTCACGCTCGGGATGCGCTATGGCCGGCCATCGATCGCCTCGGGACTGGCCGAGTTGCGCGCGGCCAATGCGCGGCGGGTGCTGATCCTGCCACTCTATCCGCAATATTCGGCCACCACCGTTGGCAGCGTCTTCGACGCCGTGGCGCGTGAACTGATGCAGTGGCGCTGGCTGCCGGAGCTGCGTTTCGTCAACCAGTACCACGACGAGCCGGCCTACATCGAGGCGCTGGCCGCGAGTGTCCGCGCCCACTGGGCCGAGCATGGCCAGGCCGAACGCTTGTTGTTGTCCTTCCACGGCATCCCCCAGGACTATTTCGACCAGGGAGATCCCTATTTCTGCCACTGCCACAAGACCGCACGATTGCTCGCCGAGACGCTAAAACTGCCTGCGGAGCGCTGGGCGCTGTCGTTCCAGTCGCGTCTAGGCAAGCAGGAATGGCTCAAACCCTATACGAGTGCCACACTCGAAGACTGGGGACGCTCAGGGATAAAATCGGTCCAGGTGCTCTCGCCCGGATTCTCGGCCGACTGTCTGGAGACGCTCGAAGAGATCGCGGTCGAGAATCGCAAACTATTTCTCGAGGCGGGCGGCCAGTCTTATGAGTACATCCACTGTCTCAACGACAAGGCCGATCATATGGCACTGATCGCTGATCTGGTGGTGCGCCATTGCAGCGGCTGGCCTGAGATCGAGCGTCCCGCCGCCGACGCCAATGAGCTCGTCAAACGTGCCGAGCGGGCGCGCGCGTGCTCGCCGAGCGGTTGACCGGCCGCTTTGGTCTGTCTAGAGACATCGCTAGCCTATCGGTGTTAGGGTCGCACCCATCGCGAGAACGCTCGCCCCTCTGCTCAAATGCTTTATCGGGATCCCAAGGCGTGACAGCCGCATCGAATGCCCTCCCCGACTGGTGGCCGCAACGCCTGACGGCCATCGAGCGCCTCGCCGCCTGGGCCGAGGGCGGCGCGCCGCCGGAGGCGCCACTGGAGCTCTTTTTGGAGATCAGCAATCTATGCGATCTCAAGTGCGCCATGTGTCCGACCTTCTCGGGCCTGAGTCCGAGCCGGCTCTATTCGCTCAAGGAGCAAGAACGCGGGCTCTTGGACTTCGAGGCACTGCGGCCGCATCTGGAGTCGCTCCTGCACCAGGTCATCGATGTCCACTGCTTCGGCTATGGCGAGCCGACCCTGCATACCGGGTTCGTCGCGCTGCTGCGGGAGTTGGGGGCCTATCGGGTCCTGATCGACTTCTTCACCAACGGGATGCATCTCGATCAGGCGCTGTGCGAGGCACTCGTTGAGCAGCAAGTCTTTAGCGTCACCGTCAGCGCCTCTGGGGTCGAGGCCGCGGAATACGAGCCGATCTATCTCGGCGGGCGTTTCGAGACCCTACTCGCCGGACTCAGGCGACTTACGGCCTGCAAACGCGCCCAGGGAAGCCGCTACCCGCGCATCGAGGTCAACTCGATCGCCTTCGAGCACCAGGTGCGCCGCTTGCCCGAGTTCGTCGAGCTCATGGCTGATCACGGGGTCGAGGTCATCCATCTCAAGACCCTCCAGACCTTTGAGACGACCAAGGAACTCCGCGGCCATCGCTCGATCCTGCGCCCCTGGGTCGAGGGTCCGATCCTCGAGGAGGCCGAACGACGGGCCCAGGCGCGCGGTCTGATCCTCGCGACCGATCAGTATCTCCAGACCCGGGTCGAGGATGAAGCAGCCTGGCAGGCCGCGCGCGGTGACCTCACCGCCACCCTGCCCCTGTCGGCACTCGCCGAGGCGGCGCGCACGCTCAAGCCCGTGCGCCCGCCTCCGAGTCACAGCACCCATGAGCGTATCGATGCCTGGCATCTGACGCCTAAAGACCTGGAGCAGGTCTTTGCACCCATCGCGCCCGCGGGCGACGCGCCTTTCTATTGCCTCGAGCCGTTCAAGACCCTCTATGTCCGGCGCAGCGGTCACACCAAACCCTGTTGCTTTGCCGACGACTCGGGGCCGTCTTTGGGCAATCTCAGGGAGGTCGATGGCCGGGTGTTATGGCAGGGACGACCCTTCCAGCGGCTACGTGAGGGCATCTTGTCCCAGGGCTATCCGGGTTCAGTGTGCGCCCACTGTCTGAGACACGGCTACGGACCACGCCAGCACGACATCCCGGACCGTTTGGCGCAGTATCGCGACTGGCTGGAGGTCGCCTGGGATTATAGACTCCCGGTCAGACTCCCGACGGCCAGGCTCACCAATGAGCAGATCGTCCAACGCTGGCGCGTGGCCAGCCAGGCAGACGAGTCGCGGCGCCGGCTGCTCGACGAGGTGCGCCGTCTGACACCGTTCGGAATCCCACAGACCCTGGTGGAGGGCCATCTCGACGGTGTGATCTCGGGCATCCTGCACGGCTGGGTGTGGGCCCCAGGGAGTCCGGATCTGCGTCTGGCGGTCAGCCTTAGCCTCAATGGCCAAGCCTGGCAAGAGGTGTGGGCCGATCGGTCGCGCGACGACCTCCGCGAGGCCGGCAAGGGGGATGGCGCCTATGCCTTTATGGTCGAGATGGCGGTCATCCAGGGGTCGGTGGTAATCGAGGCTCGGCTCGCAGGTACCGACTGGCTGCTGGGTCGGCTTCAATACGGCGAGATGAAACCAGCCCCTGCCCCAGAGGTCGCCGTCATTTCAGCCGAGATCCAGGCGCCCGATCCAGACCCCATCCCCTTCCTGCTCGACTACGACCCAGGTCTCCACGAACGCGAGATCCTGGGTTATTTCGCACGCCGCGCGAACGGGCGTCTACGCCCGGCGCTGCCCGATCCGGATCAGCGTCCAGATGCCGTCCTGGTCATCGCCTTTACCAATCGCAGCGGCTCGAACCTGTTGGCCGAGGCCCTGGCGGCGACCGGATTGGTCAACCGGGCGCACGAGGCCTTCAATTTCGATCGGGTCATCGACACCTGCGAGCGAGCAGGCCTAAACGATCTGGCCGGTTATCTCGACCATCTGAATCCCCGTCTCGACGACCCCCCGGTGCTTGCAATCAAATTGAGCTGGGATCAGCTCTTCTTCCTACACCGGGTCGGGGTCATCCCGCATGCTTGGCCGAGGGTGGAGTTCGTCTGGGTCCTGCGCGACGACCTCTTGGCCCAGGCCCTGTCCCATCTGGTGGCCGAACGCACGGGCGCCTGGAGCGGTGCCTATCCAGAACCCGACCTGACCCGCGTGTTGGCGGAACTGACAGCCGAAGACCTGGTGCGCAAACTAGAGGAGATCACCTGGGCACACCGACAGTTTGCTAGCTATTTCGCACTCTATGGCATCGAACCGGTGATCACCGACTACGAGGCGCTGGCCGCCGACCCCGAGGGGGAGGCCCGACGGGTACTGGAGCGGCTTGGATTGATCCCCGCCGGTTGGTCGTGGCGTTTTGATCGCTCGGCGATCACACTCCGCCGGCAGCGCACCCCCGCGATGGAGGCTGCGCTGCGCCGGCTCAAGCGGGCGATCCGCGGTTCATGACCTTCAAAACTCCAGTCGGATGCCCCCGGAGATCGTATAGCTCTCCACGTCCTCGTATCCCAGCAACTTGTTGATCGCCAAAAATGCCGAGCGCCCCTCGGCGAACTGGCCGGAGATCCCGATCCCGAGGTCGAAGTAATTCCGATCCGGATTGGTCGTCGAGATCATCAGGGGGGTCGCGCTCAGATCATTGACGAAGCGGGCATCGATCCGGTCCTGATCGCCCACGAACTCATGGACCCAATCGAGGCTCAGCTGTGGCACCCAGACCCCAACGCTTGAACTGAACGCCTTGGATACCATGAAGCCTAGACGGGAACTGAACGAGGTGTAGGTCTGACGATCATAGGCGATCGCCAGACTACCGCCGGGTGCCGTTGGATCCGACATCCGCTCGCGATAGGAGTCGATCTCAGTGCGCAGGTAGTTCAGGCTCAAAGCGGGCGTGAAGTTGAATGCACCGGTCTCGAGGTTGTAACCACCGCCGAGCGTGGTATAGAAGGTGCCTGCCTCTGGGGTCGAGGTCGCCCGTTGCCGCACCTGGGTCAGGACCCCGCCGACCTGGATGTCGTAATCGATCCGGCGGGTCAGGTCGTAATCGCTGACGTCATACCCGAGCACCCCCTCGACGAAGGCCCCATTGTCCCAATACCGAGTGCCATAAAGACCCAGCCCCCAGGTACTGGTATCCATGTCGCCTTTATTGCGCCAATAATCCGTGCCCCCCGAGGCATAGTTGCCGAACACACCCAGGATCAGATCCTCCTTGAACCGATAGTCAGCGCCTAGCGTAAAGCGCACACCATCCTGATCATAACCCGAGGTGTAGCGATTGCGATTCTGCTCGGCATCGAGATATTTGAAATTGAAAAAGGCACCACCACGCCCGATTTGCAGGTCGCCGCTGGCTCCGCCACCCGTAGCGCCGAGGAGCGGGTTGGACGCATTCAACCTCTGGAAGGGAGGGCCCGCCGTTTGACCGGCGAGACGCAGATTCTCCATACGCAGCGATACCACCCCGATCCCAGCCTTGACCTGCTCCACCGAAGCCGTCCGCGGCGCTAGGATCTGGTCGGGCGTCAAGGTGGTCAGGGTGCGGGCGGTACCTGAGGCATCCTCGGTGCCGCCGACCACCAACAGGGTACAATCCTCCTGGAACTGGGTGCCGACATTAGCCCCACTGCGACAGGCGTCGAAGACCGTCTTGCCTACCCCAACCGTATTGGTGTTTCCGGTCTCCGAAGAGACCTGCTCTAGGGTCGCACCGCTGGCCAAGACGCTCCCCGGATCCGAAGCTGGACTCGCTTGGGGAACGGCAGTGTTGACCACAGAACCGACCCATGACTCTTCGGCGGCCAGATCTGAGGAGTCGCCATAACAGGCCAACCCTAGGATCGCCGCACTGATCGCGGCTTGACGCTTTTTGATCATGATCGTCCTCCCGATTATTAGTTAGGTCTCGATGGTTTGATTGGCGAATCAAGATGGACTCGGAGACAGTGCCTCGATCCAGGCGGGGAGTGCGTCATCCAACATCCAACCGGACTCTACCCAGCGCTGCAACGCGCGGCCTTCGCGGTGCGCGGACTCCAGATCGGCCAGACGCGCGCGCAGGGCCTCGATCCAGAGGGGCGGATGGTTTGGCAGACGCTCGACCGGTGCCTCGCGGTAGGGTTCGATGTCGGTGCAAATGACCGGGATGCCGAGCGCGCCGTATTCCAGGAGTTTGATTGCGCTTTTACAGCGGTTGAAATCATGCAACGCCAAGGGGGCGATCGCAACATCCAACTTGAGCCCAGCCAAGGCGGATGGATAGCGCACGAACTCGACCATCGGCTGCACGATCCGGGCATAGGGTCTGAGTGCATCCGGACACAGGCCAAGAAAACACCATTCGACCTCATCGGCCAGGGCGGCGACCACGGGCGCCAACCATTCGAGATCGGCGGCGTGTTGGGCGGCTCCGGCCCAGCCGACCCGCGGCTTGCGTCCCGAGTGCTTTGCTCGGGCCTGGCCGTCGATCAACCCCTGCCAACGCGCCCGCGGCAGACGATTCGGGACCACCCGTATATCCCCATGGCGCCCGCCGTAGAACTCGGCGAGCAAGGGGGTACTGACCACTAGACGGTCACAGAGCCCGAGCGCCTGGTCGAGACGCCGCTCGAGGTCCGGGTAGTTGGTGTCTCGAAATGGATTCCAGGGTGGAAGCTTGGTGATCAGGTCATCTAGCGAGAAGACCAACCGTGCTTGGGTGTAGCGTCGATAGAGCTCTAAGGCATGCAGATGCCGGTCATGGAGCGCATTGTGCAAAAGCAGGGTATCGGGCGCGAGCCGTTCGAGCTCGACCACACTCGGCGGACGTATCGGCCTGTCGGACGGGACCAGGGCACAACAGGCCAGCCCCTGGGTGCGCAGGCTGGTCAGTGGATCGATCACCCGATAGTGACCACTGCCCCCATGGTCGCCCGGAAACCCCAGCAGACGCGGCACTTCGCAGAGCACCGGATCCCAGGCCTGCTCGATCTCGGTCTCAGGTTGGGCGCTTGGATCGCGCAGGCTCAAGTTCGGGTTGTAGGCCGGATCGCGGGCCAGGCGTGGCAGCCAGCGCTGGTAGAGTCGCGCCACCTCCTCGGCCACCTCGCTCCCCTTGAGCTTGCGGCGGCGATAGCCTTGGAAGCGTCCGCGCCCGGGTTCTGCGACCAGGGTCGCGTGGGGTGTCCAGAGTGTCTGGTAGCCCAGATCGGCCAGGCGCAGACCGAGATCGAGGAGATACCAGGCATTTGGAAACGCCGTCGCATCGAAACCACCCGCCTGCTTGAAGGCCGGTAGCCAGAGGGCGAACGCCTGATCCGAGACAGTGGCGCAGCGCTGTACACAGAGGTGGCGGTTCAAAGACCCGTCCGCCGTATCGCCCAGGCCCTGGCCGCGATGGAGTTGGCCCATGACACCCAGCGGCCAAAAACCCAGCAGCGGGTAGCCCTGCAGGATCCGTCCCTCGGGGTCTAGGATACAGGGACCGACCAGGGCGACCTCAGGGCGATCGATCAGACCGAATAGGATCGTCAGGGCCGAGCCAGGTCGCGCGCGCAGACCATCGTGGACCACCAGCACCCGGTCGGTCTTAAGGGAGCGGATCGCCCGATTCAGGGAATGGGCGATGTTTTCCCCCGACGCGGCCCGCTGCCAGCGTACCGCGCCGACCTCGATCAATGCCTGGGACGGCTTGGGCAGCGCCCCCTTGCGTTGGAAGTCCAATACCAGGATCTCCAATCGTCCGAGCTGAGGACGGATCGAGTCGATCAGTTCGGTGACCGCCTGGACATCGCCCTGGGTGAGCACCAGCAGCGTGGTCCGGGCCTTGGGTAAGACCGGATGGTCGATCCAGTGGATCCAGGGTACCGAGGTGGCGCGAACCTGGGCGCGGGTGCGACGGCGCTCGAGATGGGCGGTGAGGACCTTGGCGATCGCCTCAAACGCTGGTGGAGAGACTGACCGGCTGTCGGCACGATGATAGAGGACGTGCGGGATATGACCGATCGCCGACTCACCGAAGCGATCGGCCACCTTGAGACAGAGGTCCAGGCGTGCGACCTCGATCTGGGGCAGCAGACCGCCGCAGTCCAAAACCGCATCGCGCGCGATCAGACAGAGATCGCCGAGGTAGTCCTGGCAACGCAGCAGATCGAGATCGAAGTCGGGCTTGAAGATCGGGTGATAGCGACGTCCATCCTCGGCGATCCGATCCTCGTCGGTATAGATCAGACGCCACCTGGGCGATTGAGTGATGTGGCCGCGCAGCAGGCCGAGCGCTGCCGGATGCAGCCGATCGCCGGCGACCATCAAGCCGATCCAGTCTCCGCGCCACTCGGCCAGCCGACGATTGACGAGACGGGCGACGGACTGATGGTGCGCGACCCGCAGCCACTGGCAGGCTGGGCGCTGAACTGGCAGCGGGTCAAACCGGCTGACGACCAGACACTGGAGCCCGCGCCTGAGGTTGGAGGGGGTGAGGAGCGAGTCTAGGGTCGCGGCGAGCGCCCCGGGTTCGCGCTCGAACTCGAAGATCACCATCAAGAGCTCAAACCGCTCCTCGGCCTCTCGGCCATAGCAGGGTGATCGATAGACCCCCTGCGACTCCAACCAGCGCCGATAGTTCGGTTCGCCATAGCCCGCCTGCAGGCGTCCCCAGTCCGGGGTGAATGCCTTCAAGAGTGCGCTCGACATCGCGACCAAGTTATCGGACCCAGGCGCTGAGTCCAGGTCAGCCAGGATCTCGCTCAGGTCGGACGACGGCTGAGCGGCGTACCCATCGAGCAACTCGGCGTAGAGTTCGGCATAGTCCAGGACATTGCTCGCCAGCGACTTGACCGAGTGCGCACGCAGCCGTGCCCGGACCTGGCGCAACGGCTCGGGATCCGCGATCAGTCGCTCGATGCGCTCGGCGAGGGCGCGTGCGCTCGCTTCCATGACCAAAAACCCGGTCACGCCATCCTGGATGCGCTCCGGGATCGCCCCGACCCCGAAGGCCAGCACGGGCACGCCCAGTGCTTGAAGCTCGGCGATGGTCAGACAGAAGGTCTCCTCATAGACCGAGGGCACCAGCGCTAGATCGACCTCAGCCGTCAGACGCGCGAGGTCCTGGTGACGATAGACACCCTGGCGGCGCACACCGGCTGCATCCAAAGGCCCCAGATAGTCCGGATCGACGCCACCAAAGTGCAGGATCTCGAGGCAGCACCGCCGTGCTCTCAACAGCCCGATCGTCTCGAGCAGCTTTTCGGCCCCCTTGCGCCGCGACAGATTGGCAAAGACCCCGAGCCGAAAGACCGGGCTGAGACTGGGCTTTGGTGCCCGACCGAGATCCGGGATCCCATGCGGGATGACCCGCACCTTGGCGGCCAGGGCATCGCCATAGGCGCGGCGAAAGCGCTCCAACACGAAACGCGAGGGCGAGACGATCGCGGTGGACGCGGCAAAGACCTCGCACAGCTTGGCGTGCCGGGCGTGCAGATAAAGACGCAGACGATCCGGTGTCTCCTCGGCGGACGAGTGCTGGATCAGACAGTCCAGACACTCGGGGTCAGTGGCCTCAGCGCGTGCCTTGTCGCAGGGCGTCCCATCGGGCCGCAGCATGTCGAACACCGGGCAGAACAGGAAGTAGTCGTGCAGCGACAGCACCACGACGGCCCCGAGCCGCCGTGCGATCAGCGGCAACTCCAGCGTGCCCCAGTGCAACAGATGCTGGACGTGCACGAGTGCGACCGAGCCACCGGCCAAGAGGCGCGCAAAGCTCGACTCCACGACCGCATTGCGCAGGCTGGCGACCTGGCCGAATAGTCTGGGGGTCCCTTGGATCAGGGCCCGCTGATAGGCGAGGACCCGAAACCATTCGTGGTCAGCCACGCAGCCATAGTCCAGATAGGGATCGGTCTCGTCGGGAAAGAGCACCGTGACGCGATAGGTCTCGGCAAGCCCCTCCACCAGGGCGCGCGAATGGAGTTCGGTCCCGCCCAGCGCGTGGTAGGAATGGAGCAGAGAGAGGATGTGCGGTGCGCGGTCACCACGGGCATGGGCCAGACCGGTCAGGATGCGTTCCTGGACCTCGCGCAGCGGATTGAGCTGACAGAAACGCCGGATGAGCCGGTGATAAAACGGCCAGCGCGCCAGCAGGACGGATTCATTGCGACGCTTGATCCACTCCATGCCCGCGATCGTGCCGAAACTTTGTTCCCCCTCGTGATAGACGAAGACATCATCGCAGCAGGCGACCTCGAACCCGGCCTCCCACGCCCGCAGCGAGTAGTCGCATTCCTCGCCATAGCCGCGGTGATAGGCGCGGTGCAGCAGACCCAGACGTTGAATCGCCTCCCAGCGGATCAGCATACAGAAGCCGACCGCGACCGGTAGGCGCGGATAGCGGCGGGCCGAGACGGACTCCACCAGGGCGCCGAAACGATCGATCGTCAGCCCATCCGGAATGGGGTTGTCCCCATTCATGCGCGGGACCGAGAGGATGGTGGCGTTGTTGGAGAGCGGACAGACCAGGGCGATGCGCGGGTCGCTCGCGGCACAGGCGAGCAGCCTTTCGACCCAACCCGCGGTGACGACGGTATCCGAGTTGAGCAGGATCACATCACCGCACGCCGTCGCCAGACCTCGATTCACGTTGCCGACGAAACCGAGATTCTCGTCTGCACGATTGACCGAGACCCGAGGCTCGCGGGACTCCAGTTCATCCAGCCAGTCGAGGAGCCGCAGATCGGTGCTGGCATCGTCGAGGATACGGATCGCGCAGTCGGCGGGTGAATGGGCAAGCACGCTGTCGAGACAGCGCCGGACCGACTCATAGCCGTTGAAGACTGGGATCAGGATCTCCAAGCCCTGGGCGCTCGGCTGGGGGGGCAGGAGTGAATCGTCCATGGACGGAGATGATCGGAGTCTAAGCACCGGCGTGCAACCAGAGACGGGGTGTTTGGAGATCCGCGGATTGCGCTCAGCGCCCCTTGACGGGGCGCTTCCAGCCCGGGACCGTGACCTGACGGGCACGGGCCAGGGTAAGCTGATCGGCGGGGGCATCGCGCGTGATCACCGATCCGGCGCCGATGGTGGCACCTGAACCGACCTCGACCGGCGCCACCAGCGCCGTGTTGGAGCCGATGAAGGCACCATCGCCGATCCGGGTCTTGAACTTGTTGACGCCGTCATAGTTGCAGGTGATGGTCCCGGCCCCGACATTGACCCCGGCCCCGACCTCGGCATCCCCCAGATAGGTCAGGTGATTGACCTTGCTCCCGCGTCCGACCTGGGTCTTTTTGATCTCGACGAAGTTGCCGATCTGGGTGTCGTCGGCCAGCCGCGTCTCGGGGCGTAGCCGCGCAAAGGGACCGATGCGGGCATTGGCCCCGATCTCGGCCGACTCGATGACACAGTGGGACAGGATCTCGGTGTCCGGACCGATGATGCAGTCCTTGAGCACACAATTGGGACCGACCCTGACACCCGCGGCGAGGCGTACCTCACCCGCGATGACGACATTGACATCGATGAAGACATCCGGCTCGGCCTCGAGCCGACCGCGCAGGTCGAAGCGCGCGGGGTCGGCGAGCGTCACGCCCGAGCGCATCAGCGCCTCGGCCTGCTGGCGCTGATGGATCCGCTCCAGCGCGGCGAGCTGGATCCGATCGTTGACGCCCAGGATCTCCTCAGGAGACCCTGGCTGGGTGGTGGCGACTGTCACGCCTGCGCGCGTGGCCAGCTCGATGATATCGGTCAGATAATATTCGCCCTGGGCGTTGTCAGCGTCGATCTGGTCGAGCCAGGACACCAGACGTGCCCGATCGGCGACCAGGAAGCCGGTATTGACCTCGCGGAGCGCGCGATCTGCGGGTGTGGCGTCCCGCTCCTCGACGATGCGGACCAGACGACCTGCGGCACCGCGCAGGATGCGGCCATAGCCGCTCGGGTCATCCAGCTCGGCCGTCAGGACCGCCAGGGGCGTCGTCCTCGCTAGGGCGACCAACCGCCCCAGGGTCTCTGGCCTGATCAGTGGCACATCACCATAGAGCACCAGCACCACATCCAGGTCGGACAGCGCCGGCAGGGCCTGGAGCACGGCATGGCCGGTGCCGCGCTGCTCGGGCTGTTCGACCCACACGCAATCCTCGTCGGCCAATGCCGCACGCACCTCTTCCCCGCCATGCCCATAAACCACCACGACCCGCGCCGGATCGAGCGCCCGCGCCGCCGCCAGGACATGCGCCAACAACGGGCGCCCTGCGAGCGGATGCAGCACCTTGGGCCGACGCGAGCGCATCCGCCTGCCCTGCCCCGCCGCCAGGATCACGACACCTGTCTTCATCGCTCAGACTCCATAAAGAAAAACGCCCCCGTCATCACTGAGCGGGGGCGTCTGTTCGGATCGAACAGACTTGGCGCAGATCGCCGGACCGCTCAGCCACGCTTCATCTTGCGCAGCTTCTCGATCGCTCGCAGCTGCGCCACGGCCTCGGCCAGCTCGGCCTGGGCCTTGGCATACTCGAACTCGGCCTTCTGACCGGCGAGGGCATCCTCGGCGCGCCGCTTGGCCTCGAGCGCGGCGGCCTCGTCGAGGTCGCGGGCGCGGATGGCGGTGTCGGCCAGGACCGTGACCACATGCGGCTGGACCTCGAGCATGCCGCCGGAGACATAGAAATGCTCCTGCTCGCCGTGTTCGTTCTCGATCCGCACGTCGCCCGGACGCAGTCGGCTGATGAAGGCGGTATGACGCGGGGCGATCCCCACCTCGCCCATCTCCGCGGTGGCATAGACCATGGTCGCAGGGCCGGAGTGGATGGCGCCCTCGGCGCTGACGATATCGACGCGGATTGTCATTGCCATGGGAGCCCCCTCAGTTGGCCATCTTCTTGGCCTTCTCGACCGCTTCCTCGATGCCGCCGACCATGTAGAAGGCCTGCTCGGGCAGGTGGTCGTACTCGCCGTTGACGATGGCCTTGAAGCCCTGGATGGTGTCCTTGACCGGCACGAACTTACCGGGCGCGCCGGTGAAGACCTCGGCGACGAAGAAGGGCTGCGACAGGAAGCGCTGGATCTTGCGCGCGCGGTTGACGGTGAGTTTGTCTTCTTCCGAGAGCTCATCCATGCCCAGGATGGCGATGATGTCCTTAAGCTCCTTGTAGCGCTGGAGCGTGCCCTGCACAGCGCGCGCGGTCTCGTAGTGCTCGGCGCCGACGACATTGGGGTCGAGGATACGGCTGGTGGAGTCGAGCGGATCCACGGCCGGATAGATCCCCAGCTCGGCGATCTGACGCGACAGCACCAGGGTGGCGTCCAGGTGCGCGAAGGTGGTGGCCGGTGAGGGGTCGGTCAGGTCGTCGGCAGGCACATAGACGGCCTGGAACGAGGTGATGGAGCCCACACGGGTCGAGGTGATGCGCTCCTGCAGGGCACCCATCTCGGAGGCCAGGGTCGGCTGGTAGCCCACCGCGGACGGCATGCGCCCGAGCAGGGCCGAGACCTCGGTACCGGCCAGGGTGTAACGATAGATGTTGTCGATGAACATCAGGACGTCACGGCCTTCGTCCCGGAAGTACTCGGCCATGGTGAGCCCAGTGAGCGCCACGCGCAGACGATTACCCGGCGGCTCATTCATCTGGCCATAGACCAGGGCCACCTTGTCGAGCACGCCGCCTTCCTTCATCTCGTGATAGAAGTCGTTCCCCTCGCGCGTGCGCTCGCCGACCCCAGCGAACACCGAGAAGCCCGAGTGCTCGACGGCGATGTTGCGGATCAGCTCCATCAGGGTCACGGTCTTGCCGACGCCGGCGCCGCCGAACAGGCCGACCTTGCCGCCCTTGGCGATCGGCATGATCAGGTCGATGACCTTGATCCCGGTCTCCAGGACCTCGGTCGAGGTCGCCTGGTCCTCCAGCCTGGGCGCGGGGCGATGGATCGACCAGCGCTCGGCGCTCTGGATCTCGCCCTGCTCGTCGATGGGGTTGCCAAGCACGTCCATGATGCGGCCCAGGGTCGCCTGACCGACCGGCACCTGAATGGGCGCGCCCGTGGCGGTGACCGCCACACCGCGTTGCAGACCATCGGTCGAACCCATGGCGATGGTGCGCACCACGCCGTCGCCGAGCTGCTGCTGGACCTCTAGCGTCAGACCGATCGATTCGATCTTGAGCGCCTCATAGACCTTGGGCATCGCGCCGCGCGGGAACTGCACGTCCACCACGGCGCCGATGATTTCCACCACGTTACCGGAACTCATAGTCTTTATCCTCTTTGGCCTCACAGCCACTTAAGCGATTCTGTTTTGATCCCGTACCCGGCTGGTTAGACGGCGGCGGCGCCGCTCACGATCTCGGAGATCTCCTGGGTGATGGCGGCCTGACGCGCCTTGTTGTAGACGAGCTGCAACTCACTGATCAGGTTGCCGGCGTTGTCCGAGGCGGCCTTCATCGCGACCATGCGCGCGGCCTGCTCGCAGGCAGTGTTCTCGACCACGGCCTGATAGACCAGCGACTCGATATAGCGCGTCAACAGGGCATCCAGGACCGTCTTGGCGTCCGGTTCGTAGATGTAATCCCAGTGATAGGGCATGGACTCGCGCTCGCCGGCGACGAGCGGCACCAGTTGGCGGATCACCGGACGCTGGGTCATGGTGTTGACGAACTCGTTGTTCACGATGTAGAGCGCATCGATTTCGCCCGCTTCGAAGGCATCGAGCATGACCTTGATCGTGCCGACCAGGTCCTCGATGTGCGGCTGGTCGCCCAGATGGGTCACCTGCGCCCTGACCTCGCCGCCGAAGCGCTTGAAGAAGGCGAGTGCCTTGGCGCCGATGGTGCAGAAGACCGGCTCGATGCCGGCGGCACGTTGCTCCCGGATCTCGGCGACCAGGCGCCGGAACAGGTTGCTGTTGAGTCCGCCACACAGACCGCGATCGGACGAGACGACGATGTAACCGACCCGCTTGCGCGGACGCTCGATCGCCATGAACGAGTGCCGATACTCGGGGGTGGCGTTGGCCAGATGACTGATGACCTGGAGCATCTTCTCCGCGTAGGGACGGGAGGCGGCCATGCGCTCCTGGGCCTTGCGCATCTTGGAGGCCGCGACCATCTGCATGGCCTTGGTGATCTTCTGCGTGCTCTTGATGCTTGCGATCTTGCTGCGGATTTCTTTGGCGCCTGCCATTCATTAAGCTCCCGGCCTCCCGCCGCCAACCATTGGCTGACGGGTCGAGGAGGCTCGATCGATGTCGAGATGCAACCCGCCTGCCGCCAGACCCTGGCTGGGGCAGGGGGCTGGTCGCCGGCGGCTGTTACCAGGTGTTGTTGGCCTTGAAGTCCCTGATCGCGGCGTGCATGGCCTGGGCGATCTCGTCGTTGAAATCGCCGGTCGCGTCGATCTTGGCCAGCAGATCCGCGCGGGTTGACTTCACATAGCTCTGGAGCGCACGCTCGAAGTCAACGACCTTCTTGACCTCGATGTCGTCGAGGTAGCCCTCGTTGGCTGCAAACAGCGAGATGGCCATCTGACCGACGCTCATCGGCGAGTACTGGGTCTGCTTCATGAGCTCGGTGACGCGCTCGCCGCGCTGGAGCTGCTTGCGGGTCGCCTCGTCCAGGTCGGAGGCAAACTGCGAGAAGGCCGCCAGCTCGCGATACTGGGCCAGTGCTAGACGGATACCGCCGCCGAGCTTCTTGATGATCTTGGTCTGGGCCGCACCGCCGACACGCGAGACCGACAGACCAGCATTGATGGCCGGGCGGATACCCGCGTTGAAGAGGTCGGTCTCGAGGAAGATCTGACCGTCGGTGATCGAGATCACATTGGTCGGGACGAAGGCGGACACGTCGCCGGCCTGGGTCTCGATGATGGGCAGCGCGGTCAAAGAGCCGGTCTTACCCTTGACCCGGCCCTGGGTCATCTTCTCGACATAGTCGGCGTTGACACGTGCCGCGCGCTCCAAGAGTCGGGAGTGTAGATAGAAGACATCGCCCGGATAGGCCTCGCGCCCCGGTGGACGGCGCAGCAACAGCGAGACCTGACGATAGGCCCAGGCCTGTTTGGTCAGGTCGTCATAGACGATGAGCGCGTCCTCGCCCTGGTCGCGGAAGTACTCGCCCATGGTGCAGCCGGCATAGGGTGCGATGAACTGCATGGCGGCCGAGTCGGCGGCCGGGGCGGCGACGATGATGGTGTGGTCCATGGCGCCATGCTCCTCGAGCTTGCGCACGATGGCGGCGATCGAGGAGTTCTTCTGGCCGACGGCGACATAGATACATTTAATGCCGGTGCCCTTCTGATTGATGATGGCGTCGATGGCCACCGCGGTCTTGCCGGTCTGACGGTCGCCGATGATCAGCTCGCGCTGGCCGCGCCCGATCGGCACCATGGCATCGATGGCCTTGAGACCGGTCTGAACCGGCTGGTCGACCGACTTGCGCGCGATGACGCCCGGCGCGACCTTCTCGATCGGCGAGGTCCCGGCGGCCTGGATCGGACCCTTGCCGTCGATCGGGTTGCCCAGGGCATCGACGATACGGCCCAGCAGCCCCTCGCCGACCGGGACTTCCAGGACGCGCCCCGTGCACCGGACCCAATCGCCCTCGGACAAATGGGTGTAGTCGCCCAGGACCACAGCGCCCACCGAGTCACGCTCCAGGTTCAGCGCCAATCCGTAGGTGTTTCCAGGAAACTCGAGCATCTCATAGTACCGAGCCTCGGACAGCCCGTGGATGCGCACGATGCCGTCGGTCAGGCTGACCACTGTGCCCTCGGTGCGGGCCTCGGTCTGAAGCTCGAATTGCTCGATCTTCTGCTTGATGAGATCGCTGATCTCGGATGGATTCAGTTGCATGGCGGTGTCCAGTTCAGAATTGCAGGGCATGGGCCAGTTGCTTGATCTTACCGCGCACCGAGTGGTCGATGACGAGGTCGCCGGCACGGATCTCGAGCCCACCGATGAGGGCGGTGTCGGTCTCGAAGCTCAGATCGACCCGGGCGCCCAGGCGCCTTGCCAGCGCCTCGGCCAGGGCCGAGCGCTGCGCCTCCTCGACCTCGAACGCACTGCGCACCAGGACGTGACGCACGCCTTGGTCGGCGACGCGACGCTCCTCGAAGAGGCGTGCGATCTCGGGGATGGCCGCAAGTCGCGCGTTGGCGGCAAGCAGGCGCACCAGATTGGCCGGGCCTGCCGGAAGCGCGTCACCACAGAGGGCGAGCAACAGGTCGCGGATCCGTTCGCGCGGCACGGTCGGATTGCCGATCTGCGCGGCCATGAGCGGATCCGAGGTCAGGGTCGCCAGCAGCGTCAATGCCTCGGACCAGGCATCGACCTGTCCAGACTCCTTGGCGTGCGCGAAGGCGGCCTCGGCATAGGGGCGCGCGATGGTGGTGAGTTCTCCGGCCATGGTGTTCCCTAGAGCTGCTTGGCGAAATCGTCGACGAGCGCGCGATGGGCCGCGATGTCGATCTCTTTCTTTAGGATCTTCTCGGCGGCGGCGATGGCCAGCACAGCGACCTTCTCGCGCAGTTCTTCGCGGGCGCGATTGATCTCGCGCTCGATCTCCGCCTTGGCGGCAGCGATCAGTCGCTCGCCCTCGGCGCGGGCGTCGGATTTTGCCTCCTCGACGATGTCGGTCGCGCGCTTCTGGGCCTGGTTGATGATCTCGGCCGCGTTGGCCTTGGCCTCTTTCATCAGCTCTAGCGCACGCTGCTCGCCGAGCGCCTTCTCCTGGTGACCACGCTCCGCGGCGGCGAGACCCTCGGCGATCTTGGCCTTGCGTTCCGCCAAGGCCTTTATGATCGGCGGCCAGATGTACTTCATGCAGAACCCGACGAACACCGCGAAGGTGATCATCTGGGCAAACAGGGTCAGATTGATGTTCATAGCGTTGCCTCTTGCCCTTGCCTTGGACCTCGTCAGGATGACAGGCGAGTGTCCTTAAGGACCGGCTACAACCGGATGACGGTTTAGGCGGCGAACATCAGGTACAGACCCATGGCGATCGCGATGACCGGCAGGGCGTCGACCAGACCCATGACGATGAAGAACTGGGTACGCAGCATCGGGATCAGTTCCGGCTGACGTGCAGCGCCCTCCAGGAAGCGACCGCCTAAGACACCAATGCCCACACCGGCGCCGACCGCGCCTAGACCGAGCATGAGTCCCGCGCCGATAAACTTGATAGCGGCAGCGAATGCTTGTGCAACTTCGAGTTCCATGAGATCCCCCAAGGGTTTGAGTAAAAAGACGAGCTGTTGATTGACGAAACTGGGCGGGTGTCGCGACCCGAGGGCGCGACACCCGGGCGGACGATCAGTGATGTTCCTGGTGTGCCATGTCCAGATAGACGATGGTCAGCACCATGAAGATGAAGGCCTGCAGCGTGATGATCAGGATGTGGAACACCGCCCAGACGAATTGCAACACACCCGCGGTGCCGGCCAGCAGCAGCCCGCCGCCGTAGAGGAGCGCGATCAGGATGAAGATCATCTCGCCGGCATACATGTTGCCGAAGAGTCGTAGGGCGAGCGAGACCGGTTTGGAGAGCAGGCTGATCCCTTCCAGGATCAGGTTCGCGGGCAGGCCCCACTTGCCGAAGGGTTGTAGGGTCAGCTCGCCGATGAAGCCGCCGAGCCCCTTCATCTTGAGGCTGTAATAGAGCACCAGGATGAACACCATGAGCGCCATGCCGAAGGTGGCGTTCGGGTCCGTGGTCGGCACGATCTTGAGATAGACGTGATGCGGATCGGCGCCTAGGGTGGCGAACAACTGCGCAAACAGATGCGGGATCAGATCGACCGGCACCAGGTCCATGAGGTTCATCAGGAACACCCAGGCGAAGATGGTCAGCGCCAGTGGGGCGACCATGGCGTTTTTATGAGTGAAAGAGCCGCGCACATTCTCCTCGACGAACTCGACGACCCATTCGACGAAGTTCTGTGCCGTGCCCGGCACCCCAGCGGTCACGCGCTCGGCCACGCCCTTGAAGAACCATAGGAACAGCGATCCGAGCAGGATCGAGAAGAACAGGGTATCGACATTGATGGCCCAAAAGCCCATCTCCGCCGCTTCGGCACTGTCATGCGCGAAGCCCAGACCATGTTCGGGATGCCAACCGAGCGTCAGGTTGGTGAGATGGTGCTGGATGTAGCCTTGGGAGGTGAGGGTTTCGGAAGAAGCCATCGATTATCTCTCACTACTGGGTTCGGCTGCCCATTTGAGCGGCAATCAGGGTCGGAATTACTTGGACCAGGAGGTAGGCGCCAAGCAAGGCCGGCATGTTCAATTCGTCATAGATCGCGAACGCAGTCCCGAGGAGCACGAGGATCAGGGTGATCTTCACGACCTCGGCGCTGTAAAAACGCAAAACCAATCTCCCCGGGGTCTGGGCGCGATAAGGACGAAAGACCCAAACCACCAGTAGGGCGTTAGCCAGCCAGCAAGTTCCGGCCCCGATCAGGACTGAAATCGCAACTGGACTGCCGAACGGCAGGGCGACGATGGTCAGGATCAAACCGAAGATCGACTGGGTTTTTAGGACTCTTCGGGCTTGAAGTGCGTTCGGCTGTTGCATTGAATCGACGTGAGTGAGGAAGCTCCGCACTCACAATCCCGCGATTTTAAGTATTCACGAATACAGGGTCAACATCAGTAAACGCCATCGGTTCGGAAGTGCAGCCTCGGTGTTTGATTACTGGATGTGCGCGAGGATGCCGTCGAGTTCGTCTAGGCTGTTATAGGCAATCACCAGTTTGCCTGAGCCGCCCCGACCGTGCTGGATTCGGACTTGAGCACCAAGACGATCGGTCAGGTCGTCCTGGAGTCGGCGGATGTCGGGATCTTCCATCCGCGTCGGCTTGGGAGGCGCATTCGAGGTCTCGGCCTGCTGGAGCCTTCGCACCAGGCGCTCGGTCGCGCGCACCGAGAGTCCGGCGGCGACCACCTGGCGCGCGACCTGACTCTGGACCTCGCCCTTGAGTCCGAGCACGGCGCGCGCATGGCCCATCTCAAGCTGCGACCTCGCCAAAAGCTCCTTGACGTCGGCATTGAGTTCCAGCAGGCGCAGCAGATTGCTGACCGTGGCGCGCGATTTGCCGACCGCCTCGGCGACCTCCTGATGGGTCAGATCGAATTCAGTCACCAGACGTTCAAGTGCGCTGGCCTCTTCCAACGGATTGAGGTCGGCGCGCTGGATGTTCTCGATCAGTGCGATGGCCAGCGCCGTGCGCTCATCGACCTCGCGCACGAATGCGGGGATCTCGCTCAAGCCGGCCTGTTGCGCGGCGCGCCAGCGGCGTTCGCCAGCGATGATCTCATAACGCGCGCCGCTCGCGCTCGGCTCGGCGAGCGGACGCACCAGGATCGGCTGGATCACGCCCTGGGCGCGGATGGAGTCAGCCAGCTCGCTGAGCGCCTCGGGGTCGAAATTGCGCCGCGGCTGATAGCGACCGCGCTGGATGTGTTCCAGCGGCAGACGGCGGATTGTTTCAATGGGTGTCTGGGGCTCGCCACTGGCCGGGTTGGGTCGCGGCACCGGGGTGCGGGCCGCGCCCAACAGGGCGTCGAGTCCGCGTCCGAGTCCTTTCTTACGCGGCGCACTCTTTTGCTGTTCGCTTGTATCCATCGCCTATCGGGATCGATTGAGTCGGGATCAGGCCGCTTCAGCCTGACGGCGTTTTTCGTGACGGCGCAGCACCTCGCTGGCGAGCGCCAGATAGGCGAGCGCGCCACGCGACTGCGGATCATAGGTCAGGACCGACTGGCCATGACTAGGTGCCTCAGCCACCCGGACGTTGCGCGGGATGATGGTGCTATAGACCTGATCCTTGAAATGGGCGACGAGCTGGGTCGAGACCTGATTGGCCAGATTGTTGCGCGGGTCGTGCATGGTGCGCAGGATGCCCTCGATGCGCAGACCGGCGTTGCGGCTCTCGCGTATCTGTTCGATGGTGTCGAGCAGCGAGGACAGCCCTTCGAGCGCGTAATACTCGCACTGGATCGGGATCAGCACGCCGTGCGCCGCGACCAGGGCATTGAGCGTGAGCATGTTGAGCGAGGGCGGGCAGTCGATGATGACCAATTCATAGGCGCCGACCGCCGTGGCCAATACTCGGCTCAGGCGCTGTTCGCGCTCGGGCGAGTCGAGCAGCCCGATCTCAGCGGCGGTCAGATCGGCGTTGGACGGCAGCAGGTCGAATCCGGGTGCGGGCTCGGTGACGCGCTGTAGACAGTCGGCGATGGGCACATCGGTCAGGAGTAGATCGCAGGTCGTATGCTCGATCTGATGCTTGTCGACCCCACAACCCATGGTCGCATTGCCCTGCGGATCGAGATCGATCAGCAGCACGCGGCGGCGCATGAAGGCCAAAGCGGCGGCCAGATTGACCGCCGTGGTGGTCTTGCCGACCCCGCCCTTCTGGTTGGCGATCGCGATGATGTTGACCATGGTCGACTCAGTCACTCCGGAGTTCGATCAGATGACGTGGCGCGTCGAGAAAGGGGATCGTCAGACGATGGACGCAAGGGTTGATCGCGACCCAGCGCCTGTCCTCAGCGGCCTCGTCTGCGCGTCCCTTCATGAGTAGCAGCCGGCCCGGTCGATCGCAGAGACCGGCGTTCAAAACCGGGACGACCGATTCGGCCGCGACTGCACGGCTGACTATGGTACTGAATTTTCGTCCTGGTCGGTACGCCTCGATGCGCGACTGCACCGGCTCGACGTTGGTCAGACCCAGTTCGAGCACCGCCTGACGCACGAAGCGGATCTTCTTGTTGTTGCTGTCGAGCAGCCAGAAGCGGCGTTCGGGCGCGAGGATGGCCAGCGGCAGTCCAGGGAGACCGGCGCCAGTGCCGACATCGAGCACCGTCTCGCCAAATAGGAAGGGCGCGATCGCCAGACTGTCGAGCAGATGCTTGGCGACCATCGCCAGCGGATCGCGCACGGCGGTTAGGTTATACGCCTGATTCCAGCGCGCGAGCAGCCGGAGGAAGGCGATGAGGCGCGCCTGTTGTTCGGGCGTCGGCCTTAGGCCGAGCGCGGCACAGCCTTGGGACAGCCGGTCCTCGATGATCGGCCACTGGGTGGCCTCTGGAGAATGTGCAGCCTGCTTCACGGAAGCTCCGTCGGATCCTTCATGGCGGTCTTGGATCAAGATTTGTAACTGTTCAGGTTCCCCATAAAAGAGTCTCTGATCCGGGTTTAAGAACGGGAAGGACAGCTGACAATAAGCGGCATGGAAAGACTGCCCGATCTTGCTGACCTGACGCACGCGGAGAAAGACGCACTCATTCATCTGCTGTGGGATTGGGTCACCGCGTTGCGCCAGGAAGTCGTCCGGCTGACAGCGGAAGTGACCCGGCTGCAGGGGGAAGTCGCCCATCTGCGCGGGCAGATGGCGAAGAACAGCCGCAACTCGAGCATTCCATCCTCGGCCGAAGGCTTGAAGAAGACGAAGTCGATGCGCAAGCAGGGAAGCCGACCGCCTGGCGGTCAGCCGGGTCATTCCGGTTCGACGCTCAAGCAAGTGGCGCAGCCCGATCACGTGGTGGATCATCCACTGCCCGAGGTATGCGACGTCTGCGGCGAATCGCTCACGGGGCAGGCCACGACCGAAATCCGCCAGGTCTTCGATCTGCCGCCGGTGACAATGGAAGTGACCGAGCACCGGATTCACGCGCTGCGCTGCACCTGCGGCAAACTGCACCGCAGCGAATTCCCGCCCGAGGTCACGGCCCCGGTTCAATATGGCCCCGGCGTCAAGGCGCAGGCGGTCTATCTGACGCAGCACCACATGCTGCCCGTGGCGCGCACCGCCAACGTCCTTGCAGACCTGTATGGTGTGCCGATCTCGACCGGCACGGTTCAGGCCATGATCGGGGAGGCGAGTGAGCGGTTGGCTCCGACGGTCGCGCGGATCGCGGATGCGGTCGCTCAGGCGGATGTCGCGGGCGCCGACGAGTCTGGCTTTCGCGTGGCAGGCAAGCTCAACTGGCTGCACACCGCGGTGACCGACACCCTGACCTGGCTGGGTCTGCATGCCAAGCGCGGCAAGGCGGCGTTTGAGGACTTCGGTCTGCTGTATCGGCTCAAGGGAACGCTGGTTCATGACGGCTGGGCCTCGTATCGGGAACTGACCTGCACCCATGCGCTGTGCAACGCCCATCATCTGCGTGAATTGACCTTCGTCCATGAGGAATGCGGACAAGCGTGGGCCAAGCGCATGATCGATTTGTTGGTCTGTGCCCACCATGAAACGGCGGCCGCCCATGGCCAGCCGCTGACGGCTCTGCGCATCCAGGCGATCCGCACTCACTACGAGGCGATCCTTGCTGAAGCGGCCGCCGCCAATCCAGCCAAACCCGCCAGCGGCAGACGCGGGCGCACGGCGCAAAGCGTGCCGTTCAATCTCTACCGACGATTGCGTGATCATGCCGACGATGTCCTGCGCTTCACGACCGATCCACGCGTTCCGTTCAGTAACAACCTTGCCGAACAAGCGATCCGCATGCCCAAGGTCAAGCACAAGATCGCCGGTTGCTTCCGCACCACCGAAGGCGCTTTAGCCTTCTGCACCATCCGCTCCTACCTCGCCACCCTGCAGAAGCAGCACTTCGACCTCTTCCAATCCCTCATCCAAGTGTTCAAGGGCAACACCCCTCAGCCGAATTTCTCGGGGTAGCTTCCCCGGGGCACCTGAACAGTTACCAAGATTTTACATATTGAAGCTTTTGTATTCGATTTGTAAGATTTGAACATGATACCCCGTCTCGCCCAAACCACCGCCCAGCGTCTGGCGCAAGGCTTCCCGATCCTGACGATCACCGGTCCCCGACAGTCCGGCAAGACGACGCTGGCCCGGACCCTGTTTGCCGATCGGCCCTATGTCTCGCTGGAAGATCCGGAACATCGCGAGTTTGCGCACAGCGACCCGCGCGGCTTTCTGGCGCGCTTTCGTGAGGGGGCGGTCATCGATGAGGCTCAGCATGTCCCGGCGCTCTTTTCCTATCTCCAGGCGCTGGTCGATGAACGCCGGCGGATGGGGGACTTCATCCTGATCGGCTCCCAGCAGTTCGGGTCGATGGCTCGGATTGGCCAGTCGCTGGCCGGTCGGGTCGGACGCCTGGAGTTGCTGCCGTTCTCAGCGGCGGAACTGGCGGCGGCCGGATGGTTGCCGGCGGATCTCGATACGCTGTTGTGGCAGGGTGGCTATCCGCCGCTCTATGACCGTCCCCTGTCGCCGAACGACTGGTTTCCCAACTATATCGCGACCTATCTGGAACGCGATGTCCGGCAGTTGATCCAGGTCCGTGATCTGACGCGCTTCCAGCGCTTCGTGCGGCTGTGCGCGGCGCGCACCGGTCAGCTGCTCAACCTGTCGGCGCTGGCGGCCGACAGCGGGATCTCGCACACGACGGCACGTGAATGGCTCACCGTGCTGGAGGCGAGCTATCTGGTCTGGCGACTGCTGCCCTATCACCACAACTTCGGCAAACGTCTGGTCAAGACGCCCAAGCTCTATTTCCTGGATACCGGACTGGCCGCCGCGCTGCTCGGGATCCGCGAGGCCGGTACCCTGGGCATCCATGCGCAACGCGGGGCGCTGTTTGAGACCTGGGTGGTCAGCGAACTGATCAAACAGCGATTCAATGCCGGACGTCCGCCGGATCTCTATTTCTGGCGCGACAACACGGGGAACGAGGTCGATGTGCTGTTTGCATCCGGCACGCGACTGCAACCGATCGAGATCAAATCCGGCGCGACCTTCGTGCACGAGTGGCTCAAGGCGCTACATCGCTGGCAGGGCTATGCGGGTGATGAGACCTGGCCGGGGTGGCTGATCTACGGCGGTGAGGACTCGTATCAGCGCGAACAGACCGAGATCCGATCCTGGCGATCATTGGCGACGTGCCGTGATTGGCGAGATGAGACGACTTGAAGGGAATCGGGCCGCGCTCATGGGGCCGCGTGTGCGACAGGATCTGACGCCTGGATGAGGTTTACTCAAGGCTAACGGTCCCGGATCGATCCGGGAAGCGGCTTCGGCGGTCTTGCGTGATGCCACAGGGCCTGGATCATCGCTCATAGCCGCTCCATTTCACCTTTATCAAAACCGTGCAAACCGATGATGACATCTTAGATTGTCAGGCATGTATTACCATCGCCTTCAAACTAATCGTTTACGACTGCTGGCACGTTCCTTCTCCGTCGTTGCGGTCATCGGATAAACCGTATCCTGGAAGAAAACCGTCCTCCTGATCGGCTTCGGATGTTCCGACATTCAAGCAATCACCTCAGCGTCCGTCTCGGACCGACAACCATTTGTCCACCATGCCATAGAGCGTCTCGGGCATCACCGGCTTGGTGAGGAAGTCGTTCATGCCCGCCTCCAGACAGCGCGCCCGATCCTCGGCGAAGGCATTGGCCGTCATCGCCACGATCGGCGTCCGGGCGTTGCGGGAATCTTGACGGATACGGTGCGTGGCTTCTAGTCCATCCATGTTCGGCATCTGCATGTCCATCAGGATCAGGGCATAGTCGTTCGCCGCGCTCAGACGCACGGCCTCGGCACCATCGTCGGCGGTGTCGACGCGCAATCCGGCCTCTTCCAGCAAATCCCGCGCGATCTCCTGACTGATCGGCTCGTCCTCGACCAGCAGCAGACGACAACCGACATGGGCGTGCCCGAGGTGGACCTCGGCCTTGGACGGTGCGGTCGACTCGACGCCCGGGACGAACATCGTCGGCTCGACCTTCTGCAGACGTGCACTGAACCAGAAACGACTGCCGACACCAGGCGTACTGTCGGCGCCGGCCTCACCGCCCATGAGCTGGGCCAGTCGCCGCGTGATCGCCAGCCCCAAACCGGTTCCACCATGACGACGGGTGCTTGAGTTGTCGCCCTGTTCAAAGAGGCTGAACAACCGGGGTAACACCTCGGGCTCGATCCCGATCCCGGTATCCTCGACCTCGAAACGCACCAGGGCGCTGGCCGCGTCTTCCTCGACCAGGGTCACCTTGCATCTGATCCAGCCCCGCTCGGTGAATTTGATCGCGTTGCTGACATAGTTGATCAAGGCCTGTTGTAGCCGCGTCGCATCTCCGAGCAGATGGGGTGGGAGTGGGTCTAGTTCGCTGTCGATCCACAGTCCCTTGACCTCGGCGCGCTCGTTCAGCATCGACACCACCTGCTCGACCAGCGATTCGATGTGAATCGGGGCCGACTCGAGCCTGAGCTTGCCGGCCTCGATCTTGGAGATCTCCAGGATGGCGTTGATGAGGTTGAGCAGATGTGTGCTTGCGCCTTCCAACTTGTCGAGCCGCGCACGCTGATCAGGGGTGAGACCGGCTCGACGCATCAGGTGCACCATGCCGCTGATGGCATTGAGCGGGGTGCGGATCTCGTGGCTCATGTTGGCCAGGAACTCGCTCTTGGCGCGGTTGGCCGCCTCGGCGGCGTCACGGGCGGCGGCGAGTTCGGCGGTGCGGGCCGCTACCTGGGCCTCCAGATCGCGCTGGCGCTGCTGCAGCTCGGCCTCGGCGCGCTGCAAGGCCCGTTCGTCGTTGACGCGCTGCTCCTGCGACTGGATCAGCAGACCGAGCAACACCGTGACCGTGGGCATCACGGTGAGATAGGGCAATGCGACCTGCTCCAGAACCCGCGCCTGCCAGTCGGCGGGCAGCAGCGGTATCCAGGCCAGGGCCAGGCCATGCACCAGCAGACCGAAGAGCGTGAGCGTCCAGATATCGATCCGCACGCGACCGGCCTGGTACAGGGCATGGAACGCGACCCCCAGCACCGCCGCCGTCAGGATGGTTCCGACACCCATGTAGACGCCGGGACCGCCTAGCCAGACCCGATAGGCCGCCGCGATCAGTGCGGCCACAGCGGCGGCCAGGGCACCACCGAACAGACCGGCCAGCCCCACCACCACGGTGCGTCCGTCGAAGATCAGATCGGGCATCAGGTGCACGGGATAGAGCATACCCACCAGGGCGACCAGTCCGAAGACCAGGCCGTTGAGGAACTGAACGGACAGGCGCTCGCGCGGCAGGCGCACAATGAAGAGGCTATAGGCCGCCACCAGCGCCAGCAGGAGCGCGGCATTGTGGATCAATTCGGTCAGGATGCTCATCGATTGACTCTTGGACTTCGGGGTCGCCCTTTCGGGACCCTGTGCCCCTGTCCACTGAGATGTTCGCGCCCGGAGGGTTCAGGCCTTCCCGGCCTCGGTGTCGTCGGTCACACACACACATCCAGCGGGCGACCGAATCCCGGCCAATCCGGCTGCCAGGAAAATCCAGACCATGACAGGATCAAGTTTAGACCGATCCCGTCGGCGGGGCCATGACAAGCGCAGACCCCGGCGATGGCGATGAGCCGTTCGCCCTGGAAGATCAGGGGTAGATGTCCTCTGAGCCAGACCGGGACACCGGCCTCCTGGAAGCGCTTTTTTAGGGCGCGGCGCGGTCGGTTCGCCGCACTCCGGCAGACGTCGCCCGTCCGACCGAAGCGAACCTGGAGATCGATCGCCTTCATAACACCCTGAGATGACACTGAAGTGACGGGGTCTCGCATCGCGGTGGGTCGGACGTCCGGCGCGTCAGGGCCGGGATGCCGGCGCCACTCCAACCGCCCGAAGCCTGCCGGTAGCTCTAGGACACCACGCTCGCCGATGATCCGCCAGGGGATAGACGTCTCATTTGGCAGCGGTGGCGGAAGCGGGCGCAAGGCCAGCAGCTCACCGCGATAGCGCCGCACCTCGCAGCCATCCCAGTCGACATACGGATTGGCATCCGGGCGTGCGGCGGGTAGTTCGTCGATGAGGCGCTCGAGGATCCGGCTTGGGGGCAGTCTGAATCCCCGTGTGCTCAGCCAGCGCCGCACCACGGCCTTGCGCAGTGGGCGGTCGAGCCGTGCGAGCGCGGCGAGCGAGAGCGCGCCCGGTTGGAGGCCGCACACCGCGGCCAGCGCCTGATCGGCATAGCGATCGACCAGCTCGACGGCCTCGGCACAATGGCGCGCGCTGCGCGCCAGGGTCGCATCCAGCGACGGCCAGCGCGCGCGTAGGACTGGCAGTACCTGGTGGCGCAGATAGTTGCGGTCGAACGCGGGATGGGCGTTGCTGGGGTCATGGATCCAGTCGAGGCCCTGGCGCTGTGCATACTCAGCGAGCGACCGACGGCTGAAATCGAGCAGGGGTCTGACGAGCCGCCCGGCGCCGAGCGGCGCTGAGACCGGCATGGCGGCCAGACCCTGCGGCCCGCTGCCGCGCAGCAGCGCGAGCAACAGGGTCTCGGCCTGATCGTCGCGATGCTGGGCGGTGAGCAGGAGCTCGCCCGGGGCGAGCAGGCGACGAAAGATGGCGTAACGCGCCTCGCGCGCCCAGGACTCTAGGCTCTCGCCAGGCCCGGGGGATGCACTCAGACGTTCGATCCTGAGCGGGATATTCAGGGCGGCACAGCGTGCGGCACAGTGTTTGGCCCAGTCGGACGAGCGCGCGTTCAGACCGTGATCGACATGCACGGCCCTGATCCGATCGGCTGAGTCTGCGCCCGGCAGCCGCGCGCGCCTTGCGGAGAGCGCATCCAACAGGACGCTGGAATCCAGTCCGCCGCTGTAGGCGACCCAGTAGCACCGAACCGCGCCGAACGGGATGAGGCGCTCCAGCAGCGCATCGGGCGAGAACTCGTTCGTCGTCACGCGGACGCCGGGGTTGGCGGCTCGGCTCAGGCTTCCTTGAAACGCCCGAAGCCCATCAGACGCTTGTAGCGTGCGGCGACCAGTGCATCCATGTCGAGCTTGTCGAGCATCTCCAGACGCGCGAGCAGGGTCTGTTTCAGCGTCTTGGACATGGCGTCCGGGTTGCGGTGGGCGCCGCCTAGTGGTTCCGGGATGATCTCATCGATTAACCCCTGCTCCATCAGTCGATCGGAGGTGATGGCCATGGCCTCGGCGGCCAGCTGCGCCTTGTCGGCGCTCTTCCACAGGATCGAGGCACAACCCTCGGGCGAGATCACCGAATAGGTGCTGAACTGCAACATTCCGAGCCAGTCGCCTACCCCGATGGCCAGGGCGCCGCCCGAACCGCCCTCCCCGACCACGGTGCAGAGGATTGGGGTGCGCAGACGCGACATCTCGCGCAGATTGCGCGCGATGGCCTCGCTCTGACCGCGCTCCTCGGCCCCGACACCTGGATAGGCGCCTGGGGTATCGATGAAGGTCAGGATCGGCAGCCGGAAGCGCTCGGCCATCTCCATCAGACGCAGCGCCTTGCGATAGCCCTCGGGACGCGGCATCCCGAAGTTGCGCAGGATCTTTTCCTTGGTATCGCGCCCCTTCTGATGGCCGATGACCATCACTGGCCGACCATCGAGTCGTGCCAGTCCGCCGACGATGGCGTGGTCGTCGGCAAAGGCCCGATCGCCGTGCAGCTCGTGGAATTCATCAAAGATGCGTCGCACATAGTCGAGCAGATAGGGACGTTGCGGATGGCGCGACAATTGCGAGATCTGCCAGGGTGTGAGCGAAGCGAAGATCGACTCGGTCAGTGCCCGACACTTGGCCTGCAGGCGATCGATCTCCTCCTGGATGTTGAGGGCGTTGCCATGGCCCACCAGCCGAAGCTCCTCGATCTTGGCCTCGAGTTCAGCGATGGGTTGTTCAAAATCGAGAAAATTGAGATCCATGGGTTCCGAGATCGTTTGTCTGAACCGCGCCTGATGGAAGGCTCGCAACCGAGCATCGAGAGGTAAAGGGGCGATAATCTAGCGCACCCCGGTTTCCGAGTACAGCGCGGCACAATCCTGATCCCAGGGTCAGCCGCGTGCCGGCGGCATCCTGAACGACTGGTTCGAACCCGGCCACCATTCTTGCAAATGCTCGGTGGCCCAGCGCAGACCCTGGTTCATCCAGGTCTCCAATCCGGCCAGGACGGCGCGCGGATCGAGGTCGAAGCGCTCCAGCACGCCCTCTACGGGTGGAGCCGTTGCAATCAGGCCGGCGAGCACTGCGGTCATGGCCAGTGTGCTCCAGGGATATTTGAGGCTGATCGGCTTGAGCGCCGTGCCGAACGAACGCTTGACCTTGGCGTTGAACAGATCGACGCTCGAAAACTCATCGAGCACCAGATGGGTCAGATAGCCGAGGCCGATCATGAGACCGGCGGTCCAGGCGCGCTCAGCCGAAGGTTCCCCTAGCCAGTAGGCGAGATTGGTCGTGGCCAAAGACACGACGGCGACCGCTAGCCAAGAATGCCAGACCCCACGATGGACGGTGAGGCTCGAAAAGACCTTTAGGACACCATAACGCACGGTAAAAAAGACCGTGGTCCAGATCACCGCTAGGTCCAGTGGCTGAAAACGCTGGGTCAGCGGCAGGGTCAAGGCGAAGGCCAACAGGGCCCCCAGGACGTTGAACAGCGCGCTGGTCGGCTTGGAATGCTTCAGGTCGATGTCCGGCAGCAGACTGCCGGCCACGCCGAGGACGAACAGAATCGGCATCCGTGACGGTTCGCTCAGGCCCATCGCGTGCATTGAAAGGGTGGCGGCGGCACTGACAAGGATGCCGACATTGAGATGTGTTTGAAAATTGGCCATATGCCTCGCGCTCAGTGCAAACCTCGTGTCCTGGCCAACCTCAGCCCGACGGCGGATCCCGGAGCGATTTTAGCGACAGGGCAGTCCATGAACAAAAATTCGCGGCGCGGCGGATAATGCGCCCCAAGGTTTATCCATGAGGTTCGACACCATGCCCCGTTCGTCACTGACACTCGCACTCGTCCAGCAGTCCGACCAGGGGAGTACAGCCGCCAATCTGGATGACGGCGAGGCCGCCATCCGTGCCGCCTCGATCCGCGGCTGCGAGCTGGTGCTGCTCCAGGAGCTGCACAACGGCCCCTATTTCTGCCAGACCGAGAACCCGGATCTGTTCGATCTGGCCGAGCCGATCCCAGGCCCGACCACCGAGCGTCTGAGCACGCTCGCGCGCGAGCTGCAGCTGGTGATCGTGGGCTCGGTGTTCGAGCAGCGTGCACCAGGTCTCTATCACAGCACCGCCGTGGTCCTGGATACGGACGGCGCCCTGGCCGGGATCTATCGCAAGATGCATATCCCAGACTTGCCGGGTTGCTACGAGAAGTTCTATTTCACCCCAGGTGACCTGGGCTTCAACCCGATCGACACCGCGGTTGGACGCCTGGGCATCCTCCTGGGCTGGGATCAGTGGTTCCCCGAGGCGGCGCGCGCCCTGGCGATCGGCGGCGCCCAGATCCTGCTCGCCCCGAGCGGCATCGGCACTAACCCCAATGATCCGAGCGAGGAACAACAGCGCCGGATCCAGTCCTGGATCACGATCCAGCGCGGACATGCCATCGCCAATGGTCTGAGCCTGGCCGCCTGCAACCGGGTCGGCTATGAGTCCGACCCCAGCGGTCTGACCCCAGGGACGCGCTTTTGGGGCAGTTCCTTCGTCTGCGGCCCCCAGGGCGAGATCCTGGCCCAGGCCGAGGATCAGGCGCCCAAGCTCCTGGTCGCCGAGGTCGATCTGACGCGCACCGAGCCGGTGCGCCGACTCTGGCCCTTTCTGCGCGATCGGCGTATCGATGCCTATGAGGATCTGGCGCGACGCTTCCGTGACTGAGCACTGAGGACCGGGCATTGAGAATCGCGCCTGGAGGCGCGCTATGCTTTGCTCCGACTGCAACCCTGAGGCATCCCCCTGGAGGACCACCCAATGACCCAGACCCATGACCCCAAACTCCTAATGCGTTCGATCATCCAGCGCATCGCGACCGGACCCGAGCTCTCCAAGGACATCACATTGGAAGAGGCGCGCGCCGGGATGCGCGCCATCCTCGACGGCGCGGTCGATCCGGTCCAGGCCGGGATCTTTCTGATCGCACTGCGCATGAAGCGTGAGACCGACGACGAGATGAAGGGCGTGCTGGACGCCATCCGCGAGGCCACGGGGCATGTGGTGGCCGAGGTGGACGAGGTGGTCGATATCGCCGACCCCTATGACGGCTACAACCGCTGCCTGCCGGCCGCGCCCTTCCTGATGCCGCTCCTGGCCGAGTGCGGGGTCGCCAGCATCAGCCACGGCGCGCACGCAGTCGGCCCCAAGTTCGGTGTCACCCATCGACACGTGTTGGAGGCCGCCGGGGTGCCGGTCGATCTGACCCCGGTCGAGGTCGCCGAACGGCTCGCCGAGCCCGAACTCGGCTGGGGCTATATCGACCAGCGTGCCTTCTGCGCCCCGCTGCACAACCTGGTCGAGCTGCGCGCGACCATCGTCAAGCGCCAGGTCATCACCACCACCGAGGTCCTGGCACGTCCCATCCATGGACGCCGCCACACCCATCTGGTGACAGGCTATGTCCACAAGCCCTATCCGCGCATCTATGCCATGCTCGCGCGTCATGCCGGTTTCGACTCGGCGCTGCTGATCCGGGGTGTGGAGGGCGGCGTCATCCCCTCGCTGCGTCAGCAGGGCGTCTGCTTCAGCTATCAGCATCATTCCGAGGAACAATCGTTCGAGATCGACCCGACCGCGCTCGGCATCGAGCAGACGGTGCGCTCGGTCCCCCTGCCCGAGGATCTGCCCCAGACCACCCGGCCGGGCGACGAGATCGCGGTGGCGGTCGATGTCGAGGCCACAGCCCAGGCGGCGGCCGAAGCCGGTCTGGCGGCGCTCGCCGGCGCCAAGGGTCCGACTTACGACAGCCTGGTCTGCACCGGCGCCCTCATCCTCTGGCATCTGGGACGCGAACGCTCGCTGGAGGTGGCCGCCGATCGCATCCGCGACGTGCTCGACTCGGGGCGTGCGGCACGGAGGGTACGCTGATGTCGGATTCATTCGTCGCTGTCGCCGCCTGCGATACCATTCCCGACGGAAAATTCATCAAGGTCAGGGTCGCTGGACGTGCCCTGGTCCTCGCCCATGTCGCCGGGCGCTATTATGCTGTCGAGGACCAGTGTAGCCATGAGGACTATCCGCTCTCCTTCGGATGTCTCGATGGCGATCGGATCAAGTGCTCGCTGCACGGCAGCCGCTTTAGTCTGGAGACCGGCGCGCCGCTCGAGGAACCCGCCGACCGCCCGATCCGGGTCTTTCCGGTAAAGGTGATGGACGGATGGGTGTGGATCGATCCGAGTACCTGACAATTGTATAGGCTTGCCGCGCACCGGGTCACAGGTCGTCGAGTTCGAGATCGGGATCGATCCTAAACCTCGGTTCGTCATCGAACAGCCTATGCTTCATGAGGTCGGTTTTGGGGTCTGGCGTGGATCGGATCCGCCGCGCCGAGGCGGACAGGGCCTCACGAACCCGCGCCTTGACCTCGGCGATCGCATAATGCGGCTGTTCGATCAGACGCACCAGGGGCAGTCCGGCCGCCCTGCAGATCCGGTCCAGCCCATCGCTGGCCGGTGTCTTGCGCCAGAACCGGCGCGGGGTCAGGTTCAAGGCACAGCGTGGGGTCAGGGTCTCGCGCTCGCAGATCAGGACATCAAAACGATAGCGTTCGAGCCGAGCGGCCGCCTGCTCACGCTCGTGTCGCCGCAGACGCGGCGCGATGTCGAACACCTCGGCGGCGCGAACCCGGACCAGCAGGCGGTAATCCGGGCCCAGGATGTGCTCCAGGACCGCTAGCAGGGCAAGCTCCGGCACGTCCAGCAGTGGTGTGCGCAAGACATAGGGTCGAGGACGACGCCAACCCAGCGCCCGCGCCACCTCGATCACCGTGATCAGCAGGATGAGCCCGCCGAGCGCGATCAAGACATAGAAGTGGCCCATTCATCCGCCCATCGATGTCTGAGAAAATCTGGTCAATGTCCGAACCACTCAGTCAGGTTCACGCTGCCGGCGCGGGTGTCCCTGTCTGACCCGGATCGTGCGTGTATTGAGGGTCGCGCCCGGGCAGGCGGGTCGCGACCCGAGCGGTCAAGGTCTTTGGCGGCGTTGCGGTCGTGATCCATGGACGGTGCATGGAGAACCGCCTGACGCTGGTTCTTGATCTGCTGATGCGGCCGGGCCGCCCTGAGCTTGGCCTTCGCTCGGCCTCGACTGCCGTTCTGTTGGCGCACCAGGCCCCGTTGTCTACGCCTTGCGTAGAAGCTAACACAGGCTTTCAAGGCGCATATTAACCCCTGTTGAGCTTCACTTGGCCAGCGGCACCTGGTTCTGGTGATACCAGGCTCGATCCAGCCCCCAGATCACAGAATTCACATCAGGCTGGGCCAGCATGACCTGGACGGCATGCCGCTCGACGGCGCGGAAGGCGCGTTCGGCCTCGGCCACCTCAGGGGCGTCGGCAGGCTTGTCGGCCAGCGAAGGATCGATGCGGTTTAGGAAGGGTCTAAGCGGTACTTCCGAGGCGTGGGGGCTCGTCAGGGTCACAACGCCGTTGAGAAAGAGCAGCGCCCTGAATTTGTAGGGGTATTCGGCGAGCACCGGATCCTGCTCCAGCACCTCGTTGAGCTGCCAGATGCGGGGGCGTAGTTCGTCATTGTGCCAACTTAGGGTCACGATGAGGAAGACCAGGAAGGCAGCAGACGCGAGGATGGCGGTCAAGGTCAGTCGATCCATTGAGTGGGGCCTCTGGGTATTTAAATTGAACATCATGCGGACAAAGGCCAGGCCGATGCAAGCTGCACTGAAGCGAAGCGGTTGCGAATGGCCAAAGGGGCGATCTCTGTGAACAAGTTACACGAGCCCGCTCTCGTCGCGAATCCACTTCTATCCAAAGATCGAGCACCATGACCCTCGAGCACAGCGCCGACCCAGCCTCCCGCGTGCGGCGGATCTGGGACCAACTGCGTCTGAAGCCCTATGGCGACAGTCTGCTGACACCCAGCGTGCGGGTGTGGCTAGGCTTTGCCTGGACCATCATCCTGCTGATGGCAACCCTAGAGGGGGCCGTCTGGGGACTGGTCGGGGCTAGCATCGTCCCTCAGGACAGCACTTGGCTCCAGCCCTTCGTTGGGGGGCTGCTGTTTGTGCTGATCTTCTCGGTCGTCTGGATCATCGATGCCTCGCTGGTGATGTCGGAGCGCCCGCTGATCCGCGCGCGCCGCTGGAACCCGCATGCCAATCAGGGCGTCTTCGCCCTACTTCGCTGGCTGTTCGGTTTCCTGGCCCGGCTGGCCATTGTCGCGCTCTCGCTCTATGTCACAGCGCCCTTCCTCGGCAAGCTGATCCGTGCCGATGACATCCGCAGCTATCATCAGCACCAGGTCGAACAGTACTACGCCGATCGCGAGGCTCAACTCAAGGCCCGGATTGCCGAGCGCACCGCCCAGATCGAGCAGAACCACCGCGCCCGTACCGAACCGCTGGCGCGTGAGATCGAGCGTCTGACCGAATCGATCGCGCGCGAGCGCCAGCGCCGCGCCGAGATCGAGGCCGAGTTCGCGCCCGAGCTGGAGATCCTGCGCCGTGATCTGGCCGCGGCCCAGGCGCGCGTCGGCGACGAGATCCTGGGGCGTGACGGGCGTCCGGCGGGCCGCGGACCCGAGGCGCGCAAATGGGAGGCCAACGCCCAGTTGCTCGCCGACCAGCTCGCGGCCAAACAGTCCGAGCTGGATGCGCGCGTGGGCGAGATCGACCGGCGTCTCAACGACTGGGAGCGCACACTGCGCGAACGCACCGAGAGCCTGCAACGGCTTGGTGATGAACACCAGAAGCGCATCGATGGCATCGCCGCCGAACTCGCCGCCCAGCAGCTCGAGCCCAATCCGCCACGTCTGACCTTCGCCGCCCGCTCCAAGGCCCTCCAGGCACTCCAAAATAGCCCGGAGGAACAGGGTGTGCCGCATTTCGAGACGGTCGAGGGCTTTGCCCAGGCCACGCTCGGCGTGCTCTTTCTGTCGCTGATCGCGCTCAAGCTGTTTGAGCCGGCGGCGGTGCGCGCCTATTACAATGAGACCCTCCAGATGCAATACCTTGCCTATCTGGAGGGTGCACTCGATGACATCCCCGGATTTGCCCCACTCGACGACAGCGGACGCCGGCTCAATCCGGTTGAATTCACGCGTCTGTGGCTGGCCTATGAGAAAGATCCCGCCGCCTTCTTTGCCGAGCGTCAGGCCATCATCGAGGTGCGCGAACCACTCCTGCGCTATCTGGCCGAGCGCGAGCTGGAGCGCGACCGGCTCGCCCATCGGCGCGAGAACCTGGCCGACGAGCTGCTGTTTGCGCGCCGGCGGCGCGAACGCGAGCTGGCGGCCTTCGAGCGCGAACTGGAGATGCGTACCAACCAGCTCCAGGCCCATCTCGCCGCCGAGACCAAGACACTCAGGGATCAACGGCGTATCCAGTTGGCCATCGAGCTTCAGAAGGCGCGTCAGGACTGGAACCTACGCCAGCTGCACGAGGAGGAGCAGCTGCGACGCGAGCGTGAACGCCTAGAACACGAGCATCAACAGGCACTCGCGGCCATCCGTCTGCGCGAGCTCGAGATCGAGCGGATGCGCGAACGTGGCCAGGAGCGTGTCCATCAGTTCGATCTGGCGGAGCAGCTGGCCCATCAGCGCAAGCTTGTCGAGCTGCATCAGCGTCACCAGCTTGAGAACCGCAAGGCCCAGGTGAACGCCGCGCGTGAGGAGTTGAACCGTCTGCGCGCGCTCGAGACCAAGCAGCGCGCCGAGCGTCAGGGTCTGCGCGAAGCCGAACGCAAGCTTGAGCAAGAGATCAGCGCGACGCGCTCGGGTATCGCCGTCTGCGAGGTCGAATTGGCCGAACTGAGCCGGAAGGCGGCGACGCTGCGCGCGCGGCTGGACGCCTGTCACACCGACGAGTTCAGGATCGAGGAGACGCACAAGCGCAGCTTCTGGTCACGCTCGGGACATGCCGCCGCGGGTCAGTCCGCCCGCGAGATCGAGCGCGAACTCAAGGCCGTGGAGAAGTCCGAGCATGCCGAATCCGAGCAACTGGCCAGGCTCAAGGACGCACTGCACCTGCTCGAGCGGCGGCTGGAGTCCGTTGCCGGTGAGCGACGCGAGGCCGAGACGCGACTGGCCGCGACCGCGGCGCGCATCCAGTTCTATGAGGACAGTCTGACCACACTGCTTGCGCCCGAGTCCGTCACCAAGACCTGAGCCTGGGGCCCTCACGCCGCCTCAGCTCGGTCGTTCGGGGGTGTCGCGGTCCTGCATGGTTTCGGCGAGCAACCTCGCATAGGTCGACTTGAAGCCATCCCAGCATCTGGCCTTGTCCTCCACGGACAGCCCCAGATCCGATGACCGGACACCGACGAACCGCCGCTCCAGTTCCGCTGGATCGAAAAGCTCCAACAGCGCACGCCAGGCCGCCCGGATGGCGGCGTTCACTGCCAGTGCGTCGGTCGGGGCCAGGGCGGGCATGGCCTCGGTCGCGCCATCGTCCGGGATCGGTGGTCCGGGGGGGCATGACCGGGTGGCATCCGCCGCCGGCCCCTCGATCAGGGTCGTCGCCGATCCCGTTTCCGCCGGCCTCAAGCCCGCCTGGGTCGCATCGAGCACGGCGGTCGCTCCGAATGGGTCGACCATCACATGCGTATCCGACACACCCTCTGCTGGCGGCCGTTTTGGGCGCGTCCAGGCCGCCGTCGGGGATTCCCCGACCGGATCCGGATTCGGCTCGAACCGCGCCAGCACCTCGGTTCTGGGTTCCTGTTGGCGTCCTGGCGGCTTGGCGTGCGGCACGCTCGAGGATGTCCCGAGCAACACCACTACCTCATAGGGACCGATTCCGATCCGGTCGCCGTCGTGCAGCTCCACCGGTTTTCGCGTCGGGATCGGATCAGGCGCGCCGTTCAGATAGGTACCATTGCGGCTGAGATCTGTCAGCCAGATCTGGCCCGCGCGCGCCTGGATCCGGGCATGGAGCCCGGAGATGACCCGCTCGGGGTCCTCAAGACAGAGATCACAGGTCAAGGCCCGTCCGATGTCGATGCCGGATTCGCTCAACGTCAGCGGGATCTCCCGTGGACGTCCTGAGCCATTACAATGGGTGACGCGCAGTCTCACTTGCATCCCGGAACACCTCTCCTCAATCGAAATCAGCCGCCACCAAGCATGAAGATCCCAGGGTACACCATCATTCGCGAACTCGGCCAAGGCGGCATGGCCACCGTCTATCTGGCACGTCAGGACAGTCTCGCGCGTGATGTGGCGCTGAAGGTGATGAAGCCGCTGGCCATGGCCGGCGATGACTTCACCACGCGCTTTGTCAAGGAGGCGCGCATCATCGCACAGCTTGCGCACCCGCAGATCATCACCGTCTACGACTTCGGCACGGCGGACGGCTATCACTACTTCTCGATGGAGTATCTGCCGGGCGGCACCCTGGCCGACGAGATCAAGCGCGGGTTGTCGGTCGGACAGGCCATCGCCATCACGCGTAAGATTGCCGAGGCGCTCGCCGTGGCCCATGCGCGCGGCGTCATCCATCGCGACGTCAAGCCGCAAAACATCCTCTTTCGCACCGACGGCACGCCTGTGCTCACCGATTTTGGTATCGCGCGCGCCGTCACACGCGACAGCGAGTCGATGCAGCTCACCCGCTACGGCATGGTGGTCGGCAGCCCGCGCTACATGAGCCCAGAACAGAGCCTGGGCCAACCGCTCGACCCGCGCTCCGATCTCTACAGTCTGGGTGTGCTCTTTTACGAGCTGCTGACCCAGCGGCTGCCCTACGAGGCCGACGACGTGGTGAGCCTGGCGATGAAGCACTGCCAGGATCCCATCCCGCGCCTACCCGAGCCACTGGCAGTCTACCAGCAGATCCTTGACCGGCTCATCGCCAAGAAGCCGGAGGACCGTTTCGCCAGTGCCGGTCAGCTCATCCGTGCCCTGGAGGCGCTAGAGGGCGCACATGGCGAGTCCTATGACGCCACCCGTCTGATCCAGCGCCACGAGGAAGCGATCCAGGCGCCTACCCCCGAACCCCATCTCGAACCCAAACCTGAGCCGGAGTCCACGCCAAGGCCCAGGCGGTCGGTCCCCTGGCGCCTGATCCTGGCGTTCGCGATCGTCCTGGCATCCGGACTCGGGGTCTATCTCGGGCTCAGACCGCCGCCAGCCGGACCGGACACAGATCCGACCGGCATCCTCGCCCAGCTTCCACCTGCCCCGCACGAGCGCCCGGCCACGGCCACCCAATACGAGGCCCTGGCCATCGACCATTATCGACGCGGTCAGATCGAGCAGGTCCAGGAGATCATCCGGCTTGCGCTCGCCGCTACGCCGGATGATGCGCGTCTGCTTGCCCTGCGCGGCCTGATCGAGCGCGGGATCGCCGTCGGGCAGCGACTCGATGAGGCCCAGCGAGCACTCGCCGAGAATCGCATCGAGGCGGCCTCACAGGCGGTCGAGGAGGGTCTGCACCTGGATCCGAGTCATGCCGAGCTCCTGTCGCTGCGCACCAGGATCCAGGAACGTCTCGCCACGCGCCGCCGGTTCGAGGCCGAGCGTCGGCTGAAAACGGCGCGTGAGGCTCAGCAGCGCGGCGATCTCGACGGCGCCGAGCGTCTGGTGCGCGAGGGGCTGGCGCTGGTCGCGGACCATCCCGACCTGCTGGCACTGCTGGAGACGATCGCGCAGGCCCGCCAGCGTCGGACGCGCCTCGAACAGATCCAGGAACAGGCCATCGTCCGCTACGACCAGGGCGACTATCCGGGCGCCTTCGCCCTGATCGATGAGGGGCTGGCGCTGGCCCCTGGCCAGCCGGGCCTGACGGCACTGCGCGAGAAGGTCATCGCCACCCTGGTGCGCGAGGCGCGCCAGTATATGGCCCGCGTTGCCGATGAGCGCGTAGACTCGATCAAGGCGCTGCTTGGCCGCTACCGCCTCGACGCCGCTGCCGCACACTTGGAACAACTGCGCGCCCTCGCCCCCGATGACGCCCGGCTCGCCGACTTGAGCGCAGAGCTCGAACGGCGTCGCGCCTTCTTTCCGGTCATGATCGAGATCCCAGCCGGGTGCTTCGAGATGGGCAGCCCGGTGGACGAAGCCGGGCGCGAGTCCGATGAACGCCCGCATCGGGTCTGTGTCGAGTCATTCCGACTCGCGCCCCATGAAGTCACGGTGGCACAGTTTAAGCGCTTCGTCGCCGCCAGCGGTTATCGGACCCAGGCGGAGACCGACACCAGCGATTCGAGGGGCTGTGAGTCTTTCGACCGCAACGACCACACCAATCCCTGGGGACTGAAGCACTGGGCAAGCTGGCGCCAACCCAATCAATATCAGCCCAACGACGATCAACATCCGGTAAGCTGTGTGAGCTGGAACGACGTGCAGGCCTATATCAGGTGGTTGAACAAAGAGACCGGGCACAGCTTCCGACTACCGACCGAGGCCGAATGGGAATATGCCGCCCGTGCTGGGACCTCGAGCGCACGCTTTTGGGATACGACCGCGAACGCCTCCCCCTGTCGCAACGCCAACGCTGCTGACCAGGGTCGGGGTTGGGACTTCGGCTTCGACTGCGACGACGGATACGAATGGGTCGCGCCGGTCGGCCGCTTTGCCCCCAACGCCTGGGGTCTGTACGACATGCTGGGCAATGTCTGGGAATGGACCTGTTCGGAATATGACGCCGACTATCAAGGCGTCGAGCGGCTCTGCGCCCCGCCCGAGATCGACCTGCCACGTGTCATGCGCGGCGGCGCCTGGAACAGTGGCCCAGCGCTGGTGCGCGCGGCCTACCGCAATCGCAACTTCCCCGAGACGCGCTATGCCTTTGTTGGTTTTCGGCTCGCGCTCGACCTGTCAGACGACTAGGATTGCCCGACTCGGACGAGTCAAGGGCGGTGCCTCGCCCAGGATCCAACACCATCAACCCTCGCCGCCATGCTCGGCGATATAGGCGAGCGCCTTGTCGATCCGGCGCAGTGTGGCCTCCTTGCCGACCAGCCTCAGGGTCTCCTCGATCCCAGGAGAGGCGGCACGTCCAACGATGGCCACGCGCAACGGCTGGGCGACCTTGCCTAGATTGAGCTTGAGCTCCTGGGCCACACCCTCGACCACGTGCTTGAGCTGCTCGGATGTCCAGTCCTCGAACGCCAGCAGCTCAAAGGCGGCCCGCAGCCGCTCCAGCGGCTCGCGCGCCGCCTGGCACAGATGCTTCTTGGCCGACTCCGGATCGAAGTCCTCGAAGTCGCGATAGCAGAAGGCACTGATCTCGGCGAGCTCGACCAGGGTCTTGGCGCGCGCCGCCTGCGCCCTGACCACCTCGACCAGATCCGGACCGGTCGCAGGATCGATGCCGAGCTGCCCGAGATGGGGGCTGAGCAGACGTGCGATCCGCGCCGGATCGGATCGTTGGAGATACTGTTGATTGAGCCAGTCGAGCTTGCTGGTGTTGAAGCTGGAGGCAGCCTTGTTGACGTCGGAGAGGTCGAACAGCTCGATCATCTCATCGAGCGAGAAGATCTCACGATCACCATAGGACCAGCCGAGACGCACCAGATAGTTGAGCAGCGCCTCGGGCAGATAGCCCAGGTCGCGATAGGCGATGACGCTGACTGCGCCATGACGCTTCGACAACCGGGTACCATCAGGCCCGAGGATCATCGGGACATGCGCATAGCGCGGCGGCTCCAGACCGAGCGCGCGCAAGATATTGATCTGACGCGGGGTGTTGTTGAGATGGTCGTCGCCACGGATGACGTGGGTGATGCGCATGTCGGCATCATCGACCACCACACTCAGGTTGTAGGTCGGGGCGCCGTCGCTGCGGCGGATGATGAGGTCATCGAGTTCCTCGTTGGCAAAGGGCACCCGACCGCGGATGAGGTCATCGACGATGACCACCCCATCGACGGGATTTTTGAAGCGGATGACGTGAGGATGCCTTGGATCGACCGAGCGGTTGCGGCAGTGTCCGTCATAGCGCGGTTTTTGTTTGCGCGCCAACTGATCGACCCGCAGCTTCTCCAACCGCTCTTTGGAACAGTCACAGCGATAGGCGAGCCCCTTGGCGAGCAGCTCCTCGATGACCTGGTTGTAGCGGTCGAAACGCTGGGTCTGGTAGAACGGTCCCTCGTCATAGTCCAGACCGAGCCAGGTCATGCCTTCGAGGATGGCGTTGACCGACTCGGCCGTCGATCGCTCCAGGTCCGTGTCCTCGATGCGCAAGATGAACTGACCGCCATGCCTGCGGGCATAGAGATAGCAAAAGAGCGCGGTACGGGCGCCGCCGACATGCAGATAACCGGTCGGCGAGGGAGCGAAGCGGGTGCGGACGGTCATGATGTTCCTATGTGGCTCGGGTGGATCAGAGCCCTGAATTCTACACGCCGAGGCCAGCCGCCTGGCAACTTGCACCCAAGCTCGCAGTGATCCGGGGCGGGACCCTGCCCGTTAAACCTGGGCATCGTCATGGGCCGTGCCCCCGTTGGGATCGGTCAGCCTCAACCTGACCCGAACCTCGTTGCCTGCGCCGAGATACTCCAGGTCTGCGAAGGCCAGATGGCGCGCCATGGCGATGCCGCGACCATGGCTGTCAAAGGCGCGCTCCGGATCTAGATCCAGATAACGCCGCCAATCAAACCCCGATCCCCGGTCGCGGATGGTAAGGTCCAGATAGTCGGCATTGCGTTGTAGCTCGATGACGGCATACAGCCCGGCCCGGGCAGGATCGGCGAGTCGACGTTCGATCTCCTCCTGCCACCGACCCTCATCGATCAGGCGTCCCTTTTCGGCATAATCGATCCCGAGATTGCCGTGCTCCACGGCATTGAGCATGAGCTCAGACAGCCCCATGGCCACGGTTTCGGGGTTTGGACACATCTGTGCCAGGGTCGAGGACAGAACCTGGATGTCCTTAAGGGTACGAAAGCGAAAGCGGGCCTGGTCGATCAGATTGAGGGTGGTCTGGAGCCTGTCGCCGATGCGCACCAGATCCTTGCGAGTGCGTCGGTCGTCCAGGGCGGCGTTGACGATGCTGCGCAGTGCCTTGGGGGAATAAGGCTTGGCCAGATAGTACCAGGCGCCGGCCGCCAGTCCCTCGGCGATCTGCTCGGAGCCTCCGGCCGCGCTCTGCATGATGACCGGCAGGTCGCGAAAACGCGGATCGGCCTTGAGACGCCTGAGCACCTCCATGCCGTCCATGCGCGGCATCATGCGATCGAGGATCACGCCATCATAGGCCTGGGGCGCGGCCTCCAGCATGGACCAGGCCTCCAGTCCATCCTCGGCGAAGGCCAGCTGATGCTCGCCCTCCAGGCAATGACCGATGATCTCGAGGTTGATGGGCTCATCGTCCACCACCAGCAATTTAGCCATCGGAACCGTCCTGCCGTTGAAGCTGCTCGAAAGTGTCGAGGATCTCGCGCAACACGCTGGTTGCATAGGATCCGGATGATAGCCCGAATCCGAGGATCAGATCCCCATCGCCCCATTCATGTTCGAGTTGGTCGGGGACCAGACGCAGTGCACGACGCCCCTGATCCAATCCTCGTTCCGCCAGCCGTTCGGGCCAGGGCGTGAATCCAGCCGCGACCTCGAGTTCGAGCGCCTGAACCGCCTGGCGGGTCGGCGGCTCGCCACGGCCCCAGAGCGGACCTGTTGGATGCAGATCGAAACGCGCCGCGCGCTCGTGCAGGGTGTCGTCGAGGGTCTCGACAAGAAAGAACGAATGGCTGCCAGCCAGGTGCGGGCAGTCACCAGGCTGGAGCCGGTCCCAGTTGCTGCGGCGCACGCGCTCGGCCAGCAGTTCATTGAAGATCTGGGCGCGCGCCGCCGAGAGTTGGAGGCCGCGCTGATGGGGCGACACCCGCCTGACCCTACCCGTCAGCAGCGCATGCGCGCGCTGGAGATTGGCGTCGGCGTGACCGAACCGTTGTTCACCGAAATAATTGGGCACGCCACGCGCGCGGATGATCTCAAGACGTGCCGCAAGCGCCGCCGGGTCGAGCCGACAGTCACGGATGCGAATCCTAAACCTGTTGCCAGCCAGGGCGCCGCGCCTCAGCTTGCGCCGATGGGGATAGACCCCGAGCACCTCGATCCCCTGTTTTGCCAGCGCGCCCCAGTCTGGTTCGGGTTCCCCAGTGCGCGGACGCGGCAGCGAGAACCACTGCTCGGCGACGGCCCAACGATCCTTGAGACCGGCATAGCCGACAGCTGCGACCGGCACGCCCGCCGTGTCCGCCAGTCGCCGTGCCACCCATGCGGTATTGGCGCCGGTCTTGCGCACCCGGAGCAACCAGTGATCGCCCTCCCCGTCCGGCTCAAAGCCCAGCACCTCCGTGACCTGGAAGTCTTCGGGCGCGACACGCAGCCGACCCGAGCCGAGGGGCTCGCCATGCGCACGCGGCAGATCACTGAAGGTGGTCCAGCGGGGGAGCGCCGAGGCAGACATCCGAAGATTTAGCCGTCTGCCGTGACCAGCAGCACCACCGCCGCGGCGGCGATCCCCTCACCACGACCGGTGAAGCCCATGTGTTCCATGGTCGTTGCCTTGACATTGACGCGCTTGGGATCGCATTCGAGATCGAAGGCCAGGGTCTCGCGCATGGCCGGGATGTAAGGAGCCAGCTTGGGCTGCTGGGCGATGAGCGTCATGTCGGCATTGTGCACACGCAGGCCCAGGGTGCGCAGACTGTCGATCACCCGTCGCAGCAGGATCCGGCTGTCGATGTCGGCATAGGCGGCATCCGTGTCGGGAAAATGACGTCCGATGTCGCCCAATCCGGCGGCGCCCAGCAGGGCATCGCACAGGGCATGGATCAAGACATCGCCGTCGGAATGGGCGAGCATCCCCTGATCGTGCGGGATCTCGACCCCGCCGAGCACCAGCCGACGACCCGGCGTGAAACGATGGGCATCAAAGCCCTGACCGATCAGCATTTGGGGGGTCTCCAGTTTCCGGCTTCCAGCCTCTAGCGTCCGGTCGTTGGGATGAGCCCGGACGCTGGTGGCTGGACGCTGGCCGTTTCAAGAAATCCGTCCCTGGCGTTGCAGATAGAAGTGCGCGAGCGGCAGATCCTCAGCCCGCGTGATCTTGATGTTGTCGGCATGGCCCTCGATCAGGCGCGGCGCCAGCCCCAGACGCTCGATGGCCGAGGCGTCATCCGTGACCAGATCGCCAGCCTCCAGCGCCTCCTGTAGGGCGCGTCGCAGCAGACCGAGCCGGAACATCTGCGGCGTGTAGGCGTGCCACAGACTGGAGCGATCCACGGTCGTATCGATGCGCTCGCCCGCCCCGGCACGCTTCATGGTATCCCGCACCGGGATGCCGAGCAGACCGCCGACGGCATCGTCGAGCAGGCTGTCGATCAGCCGGTCGAGATCGTCCGGGCGCAGACAGGGACGCGCAGCATCATGCACCAGCACCCAGTCGTCGGCATCGGCCTGTCCCTCCAGGGACGCCAGGGCATTGAGGACCGAATGGCAGCGCTCGGCACCGCCCGGTGCGCGCCTTACCCGGGGATGACCGGCGTAGGCGGTCGCGTCCCAGTAACCATCCTCGGCACCCAGGGCCACCACCACGCCCGCGATGCGTTCGTGGCTGACGAAGAGGTCGAGCGTGTGCTCGATCACGGTACGACCGGCCAGTTCCAGATACTGCTTGGGCACGGCACTGCCCATGCGTCGTCCGACGCCTGCGGCGGGCAGGATGGCCCAGAGTCGTGTCGTCATGGTCGACCCTCCGGATTGGCGGACCTAGGTCGTTCGATGACCTGGATAAAGATCTCGCCCGGCTTGATCATGCCCAGCTCGCTGCGCGCACGCTCCTCGATCGCCTCGGAGCCTTCGCGCAGGTCGTCAACCTCGGCCTGAAGCGCGCGATTGCGCGCGCGCAGCCGCTCCAGCTCGGACTCCTCGAGGGCGATCTCGCGCTTGAGGCTGTGGAGCTCGGCGAGGCTCCCCTCGCCGACCCAGAGCCGGTACTGGAGCGCGCCCAGAAGCAGGGTCAATACCAGGATCAACCAGTACATACGCAAGCTCAGGACGTTCAGGGTCAGGGGACGCCGAACTCAAAGACCCCGACCCCAGGGCCTCAGATCCACTTGTTGAAGGCATCGCGTCCAGCATAGACGGCCTCATCGGCCAATTGGTCCTCGATACGCATCAATTGATTGTACTTGGCCACACGGTCCGAACGCGACAGCGAGCCGGTCTTGATCTGACCCGCGCCTGTAGCGACCGCGAGATCGGCGATGGTCGAGTCCTCGGTCTCGCCCGAGCGGTGCGAGATGATCGCGGTATAACCGGCCTTGTGCGCCATGGCGATGGCCTCCAGGGTCTCGGTCAGGGTGCCGATCTGGTTGACCTTGATCAGGATCGAGTTGGCGATGCCCTTGGCGATGGCCTGGCTGAAGATCCGGGTATTGGTGACGAAGATATCGTCGCCGACGATCTGCACCCTGTCGCCTAGACGCTCGGTCAGGCGCTTCCAACCGTCCCAGTCGCCTTCGGCCAGACCATCCTCGATCGAGAGGATCGGGTATTTGGCGACCCAGTCGGCCAAAAGCTCGATCAGTCCGTCTGAGCTCAGGGTGCGGCGCTCGCCCTTGAGCACATACTGTCCGTCCTTGTACAACGCGGAGGCGGCGACATCGAGACCCAGATAGATGTCGGAGCCGATCTTGAAGCCGGCGGTGTGGATGGCCTCGAGGATGGCCTCGATCGCCGCCTCGTTCGAGGCCAGATCGGGCGCAAAACCGCCCTCGTCGCCGACCGCCGTGGCCAGACCACGCCCATGCAGCACAGACTTGAGCGCGTGGAAGACCTCGGCACCATAGCGCACGGCCTCACGCAGGCTGCCGGCACCGACCGGTAGGATCAAGAACTCCTGGAAATCAATACTGTTGTCGGCATGTTCGCCACCGTTGATGATGTTCATCATCGGAACCGGCAGGCGATAAGGGCCAGTGGCGAGCGACTGATAGAGCGGCAGGGCCTTCTCCTGCGCGGCGGCATGGGCGACCGCGAGCGAGACGCCGAGCAGGGCGTTGGCACCCAGACGCGATTTGTTTTCGGTACCATCGACCTCGATCAGGCGGCGGTCGATCGCGGTCTGATCGCTGACCTCCATCCCGATCACGGCGTTGCGCAGTTCACCCTGGATATTGGCCACGGCGGTCAGCACGCCCTTACCGTTGTAGCGCGACTTGTCGCCATCGCGCAGTTCCAGCGCCTCGCGCGAGCCGGTGGAGGCGCCGGAAGGCACGATGGCGCGACCGATGGCGCCGGCGGCAGTGATGACGTCGGCCTCGACGGTCGGATTGCCACGGGAATCCAGCACCTCACGGGCGCGGACGTCGACGATTTCGGACATGGTGGATGACTCCTGGTTTGCGTCAATACTCTTGTAGCTTTGGTAAGCGGATGCGCGTTTGAGCCCCGCAAGTCAAGCTAAAAACGACCGAATCGATCAAGGATCAGTGATTTTGGGGCGGGTCTATTTCCATTTAGCCACGACATCGAAATCGATGAGTTCCTTCTTTAGATCCGCTTACGAATAGGGCGACATTGAACCTGTGAGAAACCTGGCTCAAGGGCGCCAAGCTCAGTAGCGCTAAGGAAACACTGATTTATTCCATTCGTGGCAAACCTTCTCACGTAACCCATTGATTTTATAGGAGTGGCTTCAGCCGCGATTGAGAGGCACGCGATTTATTCAGCGTTTCCCTAAGGTTGCTCAATGAATCCAGCCGCCTTGACCAAGTGATCGATCTCGATGAGGGTCGACAGCAATTCACGCATCCGCCCAAGCGGCCAGGCATTGGGGCCATCGCTCAAAGCATGGTCCGGATCGGGATGGGTCTCCATGAAAATGCCAGCGACACCCGCCGCGACCGCCGCGCGCGCCAGCACTGGGACGAACTCGCGCTGCCCGCCTGAGCTCGCCCCCTGTCCACCCGGTAGTTGCACCGAATGCGTGGCGTCGAACACCACCGGACAGCCGGTCTCGCGCATCACCGCCAGCGCGCGCATGTCCGAGACCAGATTGTTGTAGCCGAACGAGACACCACGCTCGCACACCAGGATCTGGTCGTTGCCGGTCGCGCGCGCCTTCTCGACGACATGCTTCATGTCCCAGGGTGCGAGGAACTGACCCTTCTTGATGTTGATCGGCCTGCCCTGGCGGGCGACGGCCTGGATGAAGTTGGTCTGACGACAGAGAAAGGCCGGGGTCTGGAGGACATCGACCACCGCCGCGACCTCGCTAAGCGGCGTGTCTTCGTGCACATCGGTCAGCACAGGCACGCCGATGATCGTGCGCACCCCTTCCAGGATCCGCAAGCCCTCCTCCAGGCCGGGCCCGCGAAAGCTTGCCCCCGAGGAGCGATTGGCCTTGTCGAACGAGGATTTGTAGATAAAGGGGATGCCGAGCGTCTCGGTCAGTTCTTTTAGTGCCCCGGCGGTCTCCTGTGCCAGTGCCTCGCTCTCGATCACGCACGGCCCGGCGATCAGAAACAGCGGCCGGTCGAGACCGACCTCGAAACCGGCCAGCGACATCATGCGTTTCGTCCATTGAACTGACACTGCACCAGGGCCGCGCGCACAAAGCCCTCGAACAGTGGATGCCCATCGCGCGGGGTCGAGGTGAACTCGGGATGGAACTGACAGGCGATGAACCAGGGATGATCCGGGATCTCGACGATCTCGACCAGGCGGTTGTCGAGCGACCAGCCCGAGAACCGCAGCCCGGCATCCTTCAGCGTATCCAGATAGGCATTGTTGAATTCATAGCGATGGCGATGGCGTTCGCGGATCTGCGGCTGACCATAGATTGCCCGCGCCAGACTGCCCGGCTCCAGCCGACAATTCTGCCCGCCGAGCCGCATGGTCCCCCCCAGGTCATCATTCTCGGAGCGGGTCTTAACCCGCCCCTGCTCATCCCGCCACTGGGTGATCAGGGCGATCACTGGATGCGGCGTCTGGGGGTCGAACTCGGTGCTATGGGCGCCCACCAGCCCGGCGACATGACGTGCATATTCGACCACCGCCACCTGCATCCCAAGACAGATCCCGAGATAGGGTACCCGCTGCTCGCGGGCATAGCGCACGGCCTGGATCTTGCCCTCGACCCCGCGCTCGCCGAATCCGCCCGGTACCAGGATGGCGTCGAGTCCGTTGAGACAGTCTGTGCCTTCGCGTTCGATGCGCTCGGAGTCGACATAGACGATCTCGACCCGGATCTTGGTGTGCACGCCGGCGTGCGCCAGCGCCTCTGAGAGCGACTTGTAGGCCTCGGTCAGGTTCATGTACTTGCCCACCATGCCGATGCGCACCGACTGCTCGGGATGGTCGAAGCCGTCCAGCACCCGATCCCACTCCGAGAGATCGGCCTCGGGCACCTCGAGCCGGAACTGACGCACCACCAGGTCATCGAGGCCCTGGGCATGGAGCAGCCGCGGGATGCGGTAGATGTTGTCGGCGTCGATGGCCGAGATGACCGCCTTCTCCGAGACATTGGTAAAGAGCGCGATCTTGCGCCGCTCTTCGTCCGGCAGCAGCTTCTCGGCGCGGCACAGCAGGATGTCGGGCTGGATGCCGATCGAACGCAGTTCCTTGACCGAGTGCTGGGTCGGCTTGGTCTTGATCTCGCCGGCGGCGCGGAGGTAGGGCACCAGGGTTAGATGCATGAACAATGAGTTCTCCGGTCCCTCCTCGACCCGCATCTGACGGATCGCCTCCAGGAATGGCAGCGACTCGATGTCGCCCACGGTGCCACCGATCTCGACCATGGCGATGTCGGCACCCTCGGCGCCGCGGCGGATGCTGGCCTTGATCTCGTCGGTGATGTGCGGGATGACCTGCACCGTGCGGCCCAGATAGTCGCCGCGACGCTCCTTGCGGATCACGCTCTCGTAGATCTGACCGGTGGTGAAGTTGTTGTTACGCCCCATCCGGGTACGCAGGAAGCGCTCATAATGGCCCAGGTCCAGGTCGGTCTCGGCCCCGTCGTCGGTGACATAGACCTCGCCGTGCTGGAAGGGGCTCATGGTGCCCGGATCGACGTTGATGTAGGGATCGAGCTTGATCATGGTGACGCGCAGACCGCGCGCCTCGAGCAACGCCGCCAGCGAGGCCGAGGCAATGCCCTTACCCAGCGATGACACCACACCGCCGGTGATGAAGATGAACTTTGTCATAGTGAACGGGGGTCGAGGGGGGTCGAGTAAGCCCGAGGGTCGCGACTCGGATGGCGAGACAAGCTACCAAAATCGCTGCATTGGCTCAATGCGATTCAGCTTCGAGCTTTTGGCCTGGTTTGGCTGGAAACGCGAGGCTGGCGGCCTGATATCGGCACTTGAGTTTGAGAAGGGATCGGGTTAATAACACCGGATCATTGATCCAGATCAAAAACAAAACCCTATCGCCTGCAGCGGGCCAGGCCAAGGAGCGAGGGTAGAAACCTTGAATCAAAACACCGTGATCTCGATCGAATCCATCCGTGTCGCTTGTCGCCAGTGCACACTCTCCTCGCTCTGCCTACCCATGGGTCTGACACCCGAAGACGTCGAGCGGCTCGATGACATCGTCAAGCGCTCCCGTCCGCTGCATCGTGGCGACCTGTTGTTTCGCGAGGGCGACCACTTCCGTTCTCTGTACGTCGTCAAGACCGGCTCGCTCAAGACCTTTACCCCCGGCAGCGAGGGCGGCGAACAGGTGCTTGGTTTCCACCTGCCCGGCGAGCTCCTGGGGCTGGACGCCATCGACAAGGGCCAGCATGCCTGCTCGGCCCGTGCGCTCGAGACCTCGGCCATCTGTGAACTCCCCTTCGCGCGGCTGGAGGAGCTGACCGCGATCATCCCAAGCCTCCAGCACCAGATGTACCGCTTGCTCAGCAAGGAGATCGGCCAGGATACCGACCTGTTGCGCCTGCTCGGCAAGAAGAATGCCGAGGAGCGCTTGGCCGCCTTTCTGCTCAGCTTCTCGCAACGCCTGCACAGGCGTGGACTCTCGGCCACGGACTTCCATCTCAGCATGTCCAGACATGAGATCGGCAGCTATCTGGGGCTCGCCGTCGAGACCGTCAGCCGGCTCTTCACCCGCTTCCAGGACGAGGGTCTGGTGCGTGTCGAACGCAAGCATATCGAGCTGCTCGACCTCCGGGGATTGGAAGAGATCAGCGATGGTGCCGGCGCCGGGCGACGTCAACCGCAGCGCCGGCAGCAGACCTGATTATCCGAGCGCACCGAGCCAGACACAGCTGCCGCTCGCCTTTTGAATCTCCTTAAGCCGGGTCTGATGCGCCTCCAGCTCGCTCGGTGTCGCACGGACCACCCGCAGGCGCGGTCGCTCGACGTCAACGCGGCCTCGATACACCCCTCGCTTGTCATCGCCGATCCGCTCGCCACCCTCACCGTCGAGATACAACGCAACCTGCCCACCGGTCATCGCCAGATAGACGTCGGCCAGGATCTGGGCGTCGAGCAACGCACCGTGCAGGGTGCGGTGCGAGTTGTCGATCCCATAGCGTTTGCAGAGTGCATCAAGCCCATTGCGCTGGCCTGGATGGAGCCGACGCGCGAGCGTCAGGGTGTCGGTTAGGGTGCAGAGATCGGCGATCTGTGGGGCCTCACTGCCACGCCACAGGCTGAATTCGTAATCGAGGAAGCCGACATCGAAGGCGGCGTTGTGGATGATGAGCTCAGCCCCGCGCAGATATTCGATCAGCCGCTCGGCGATGTCGGCAAAACGCGGTTTGTCAGCCAGGAGGGCATTGCTGATGCCGTGCACGGTCTCGGCCTCGGCGTCGATCTGACGCTCGGGGTTGATGTATTCATGAAAGTTATGGCCGCTCGGGCGCCGGTCGATCAGTTCGACGCCGCCGATCTCGATGATCCGGTGACCCTCGCGTGGATCAAGACCCGTGGTTTCGGTATCCAGAACGATCTGACGCATTTCAGTATCCTCCCGTTGGAACACCCAGATTGGCGAGCCGGTCGGCGCGCTCGTTCTCGGGGTGCCCGGTGTGGCCCTTGACCCAGCGCCAGCTTACCTCGTGCTGGGCGAGCGCCTGGTCTAGACGCTCCCAGAGATCGCGATTCTTGACCGGACGGCGATCGGCAGTGCGCCAGCCATTACGCTTCCAGTGCGACAGCCACTCGGTGACCCCGCGCTTGACATAGGTTGAGTCCGTGGTAATGCGGATCCGGGCCGGATACCTGAGCGCCTCCAGCGCCATGATCACGGCCATCAGCTCCATTCGGTTGTTGGTGGTCTGGGGCTCGCCACCCAGTAGCTCCTTCTCGACCCCACCCCAGCGCAGCAACACGCCCCAGCCGCCGGGGCCGGGATTGCCCTTGCAGGCGCCGTCGGTGAAGGCCTCGACCCAATCAGGCATGCCCAGTCCCTCGAGTCGTGGGGCGGATGGCGCCGCCCGGCAGCAAGGCGCAACGACTGGTGCGATAGGGCTTGATCGGGGTTAGTGGCGCGACCCGCTTGACGGCGCGAATGGCATAGAGACCGCCAAATAGCGGCCAGAACCGGCGTCCGAGTGACTCGACGAAGCGACAGATCGCCCCGGCTGGAGTAACAAAGGGGACACAGAATAGGGCCCGCTCGCGCGTCTCGATCTCGAACCCATGCTCGGTCAGCCAGCGCTCGACCTGGATCGACGAACGCCAGCGTCCATTCCAGGGCCGTCGCCGACGGCTCGGCCACCAGAGACGTCCCAGCGCCCACAGACTCAGCGGATCAAACCCAAGAAGGATCAAGCGCCCCTCGGGGATGAGCACGCGCTCGACCTCGGCGAGGATCACACGCGGGCGATCCGAATACTCCAGGACATGCGCTAGGAGAACGACATCGATGCTGTCAGAGGCCAGGGGCAGGGCGCTCGGCTCACCGACGAGGCTCCATCCCTGTGCGGCCTCGGTCGGAGCCGTGCTGGGCAGCAATACGCGATGCCTGATCCGGCTCGTCGCCAAGGCCTCACTGAAATGCTCGCTCGCACCGATCTGTACCAGATAGTAGCCGAAGGTATTGGACAACAGACGTCGTAGACAGTCGTCCTCATACCTGGCTACCGCAGCACCGAGCGCCGTGCGATACCACGCCTGCAAGGGATCGGACTGGTCTGGTGGATCTCTGGTCATGCCTTTGGTCTCATCGGGACGACCATGGTAACCGCGATCATCGCCGCTTGTCCCGACCCCCCAAATCTCTACCAAGCGGATGTTCGTTGTGGAATTCAGAGCGGCCTTTGCGTATGATAACCATACAATTTTAATAATATTTCGCTTAATCAATAAGTTACGTTAATTTAGTCGGGGTTCCCATGCCAAAAGCCAAACCTCTGGGGCCGATGGCCTGCGCCTTATCGGCCCTCACCCTGCCCTTTTTCACTGGTTGCGCGGGTCAAGGCGACCTCGCCAAGCTGGATGGTTCCAGCGACCTGTATGCCGATGTGGTCTCGGCGCGTGAATATGGTTATGTCAGACCCGCCCGTGATGTCAGGCTGAGGGCCCGTTCGCAAGTCTTGGAGGGCGGACGGATCGGCCCAGGAGGGGATCTTTGGCAGCGCGTGCGCGCCGGGATGCGGCTCGATCTCCAGGCCAATGCCAGCATCGATGCCGCGCTCGAACGCTTCCGCCGCAATCCGCGCTATCTGGAACGACTCTCGCAGCGCGCTTCGCCCTATCTATCGATCATCGTCGCCGAGATCGAGCGCCGCGGTCTCCCGATGGAGCTGGCCTTGCTGCCGCAGATCGAAAGCCGCTACGACCCGGCGGCTACCTCCCCCAAGTCTGCCGCCGGCATCTGGCAGTTCATCCCCTCGACCGCGCGCGAAATGGGCCTACGTCTAGATGAGGGGACCGACGAGCGGCGCGACGTGATTGCCTCGACCCGCGCCGCACTGGACTATCTAGAACAGCTCAACAAGCGTTTCGAGGGCGACTGGGAACTGACCCTGGCCGCCTACAACTGTGGCCCGGGTTGTGTATCCTCGGCCATTGAGGCCAACCGCCTTGCGGGCAAGCCCACCGATTTTTGGTCGCTGAACCTGCCGAACGAGACCCAGCAGTATGTGCCGCAGATCCTGGCCGCCGCCAAGCTGGTCGCTGATTCGCGTCGCTACGGCCAGTATCTGCCTGCCATCCCGGATCGCATCGGCATCGACGTGATCCGTTCTAACCAGCCGATGGATCTGGTCAAGGTCGCTATGGACAACGGCGTCAAGCTCGACGAGCTCAAGCGACTGAATCCGGATCTCAAGATCGGGCGCTGGTCACGCCCAACAGTGGCTGAGCTGAACGTACCCCAGGGTCAGGGAGCACGCATCAGCGCCAGCTCACCGGGGATCCAGCTCGATGCTCAGCCTCTCCCCGTGGTCGTCAGCCGCGCTCCACAGGCTCGGATGCCTCTGACGGACACCGACGCCTACAGAGGCCCACGCACCCATACCGTCAGGAGCGGCGAGACACTGGCCGCCGTTGCACGGCGTCATGGCCTGGATCTCAAGACCTTGGCCGAGGCCAATGGTCTCTCCGAGCATGATCCGCTGCTTCCGGGCCAGACGCTCGAAATACCGACCCGTCAGAAGCAGACCCTCATCACGCATCGCGTCCAGCCTGGCGAGTCGCTTACCGGATTGGCGCGCCGCTATCGTGTCTCAATCGAAGAGATTCGGCGCTGGAACCAGCTCGCCGACAATACGCTCAAGAGCGGCACCTCTGTGCGTATTTACAAGAGGGAAGAGGGATAGTTCCTTAAGGAAACGCTGATTGATTCCATTCGTGGCAACACCTTCTCACGTAACCCATTGATTTTTTGGAACGACTTCAGCCGCGATTGAGAGACACGCGATTTATTCAGCGTTTCCTTAAGTAAACGGATCAGGATTTGGGATCCTCGACGGATCGGGTCGCCTTGGCGACCCGACCTCAAACTGCCGGCGCCAGGCTCAGAAAGAAACGCAACATTTCACCTGAGGCATCCGGCCCCTTGGGTTCGGCGAAGGATCCAGCCGGATCGCCGCCGAACCAGCCGTGTCCGCCACGCTCTACCATCCAGAGTTCGGCGCGGATGGATTCGGCGGCGTTCAGATAGCAGGTGCGGGTGTAGTCCAGACCGCCCGCCGATCGCCCCCTCTCGCGTGTGACGCGCGGCTTGTCAGCCTCGGCCAACGCCTGCTCGATGATCAAGGGCGCATTGACCGGATTGACCCTAGGATCCGCGTCGCCCTGAAACACAATCACCGGTACCCCGCCCAGCCTCGGGATCCGCGTCCGGAGGCCGCCAAGGGCTGATGGTCCCTGATGCATGAGCGTCAGCGCCGAGACCTGATCCTGGGCCAGTCCATACGGCAAACCGGAATGCACACCGACGGCGGCGAAGAACGCCGGGTAGATCGCGGCGAGCACCAAAGCCATGGCACCACCCGCCGAGAATCCGGCGACATACAGCCGACAGGGATCGGCACCATGCCGGACGGCGATATCTGCGGTCAGTGCGGCGAGCAGCGCGGCCTCACCATCATCGGAACGCCGATGCTCGGGCAAAAACCAGTTCCAGCAGCCGGCGGCATTGGCTGTGCGTGACTGGATTGGGTAGAGGACGCTGAAACCCAGCGTGTCGGCGAGCCAGTTGAAGCGGGTTAGACGCGCAATGTCGTCGGCGTCCTGCTGACAGCCATGCAACATCAGGATCAACGGACGCGGCGCCCCATCCGTTCCACCCGGCACATAGAGCATGTAGTCGCGCGCCTCCGAACCCTGGATGCGATGTCCACGGATCACGCGCCCACCCCTGGGACCGACATCCTCGATGGACTCGAAGTCGGCGTCGACGCCGCCGTAATGATCGACGCCAGCCGCCTCTGGCTTGGACCTGTCGCGCGTTAGATGCAGGCCATGCTGGATGAGGGCTGTGGCCTCGGCGATGCGACCATCGCGTCCTAGACGCATGGCCTCGGCCAGGATCGCCTTGAGTGTCTCGTTTATCATCGATCGATGGATTGGCGCTTGGACTGAGTCCAGGACAGATTAAATCGTCCAGACGGCGACGTCGATCGAAAACGATGATGCCTTCAGTAACCCCGATGTCGGAGTGTCTCGATCAGGATCTCACGATTGCGATAGCGAACATCCTGACCGAGTGCGACATAGATGACCTGCTCGGCGATGCTGGAGGCATGATTGCCGATGTGCTTGAGGGCCTGAGCACACTGGAACAAGGCAAGGGTCTGACGCGGCACCATGCCGTCGGTTTCCGACTCGTTGAGCAGATCGCTTAGGTCGCGCGCCACCTCTTGGAGCCTTGACTCGTCCTCGAAGATACCCAGTGACTGGGTCACATCGAAGGTGGCGACGGCCTGCACGCTACGCTCGAACATACAGCAGACCTTGTCGTCGAGGCGCTGGAAGGCGAGGCGCAGCGGTTCGACGAGTAGTTCGCCGCCCTGTCCCTGTTGTTGCAATTCTAGGGCTTGATGGGCAATGCGCGCAGCCTTATCACCCGCGCGCTCTACCTCAGCGGCAATTTTGCACAACGCCAGCACGATACGCAGATCTACGGCGGTCGGCTGACGCCGGGCGATGACACCAAACACCTCTTCATCGGCGTCAAGCGAGAGATAGTCGATCAGTGGCTCGCGATCGAGCACCCGATAGGCCTGAATCTCGTCGCCTTCGATCAGGGCGGCGACCGCCGCCTGGGTCTGATCGATGACCCGCTCGCCCATCTGCAGGATGATGGAACGCAGTTTGGCCAGTTCCTGATCGTAGCGGCGTACGGTATGGCCGGTGGTGAGATCACCGCTCGTCCGCCGGTCGATGGCGGTGTCGTTCATCCTGGACTCCACGCCAGATTCAACCGAAGCGCCCGGTGATGTAATCCTCGGTGAGCTTGTGCTGAGGATTGGTGAAGATCTGGTTGGTCTCGCCGACCTCGATCAGATCGCCGAGATGGAAGTAGGCTGTGCGCTGCGAGACACGCGCGGCCTGTTGCATCGAGTGGGTGACGATGGCAATCGTGTAGTTGGCGCGCAGTTCATCGATCAGCTCCTCGATGATGGCGGTGGCGATGGGGTCAAGCGCCGAGCAGGGCTCGTCCATCAGGATCACCTCGGGCGAGACGGCGATGGTGCGGGCGATGCAAAGGCGCTGCTGTTGACCGCCCGACAGTCCGGTGCCGGGTTGATCGAGCCTGTCTTTGACCTCATCCCAAAGACCGGCCTTACGCAGACTGGTCTCGACCAGTTCATCCAGCTCCGCTTTATTATTGGTCAGACCATGGATACGCGGCCCATAGGCCACGTTCTCATAGATCGACTTAGGAAAGGGATTGGGCTTTTGAAACACCATCCCGACCTGGGCGCGCAAGAGCACCGGATCCAGACCTTTGTCGTAGATGTCTTGACCGTTGAGCTTGATCGAGCCGGTGACTCGACACCCGGGGATGGTGTCGTTCATACGATTGAGACAGCGCAAGAAGGTCGACTTGCCGCAGCCCGAGGGGCCGATCATCGACAGCACCTCGTTTTTGCCCAGGTCCAGACTCACGTTCTTGATGGCCTGTTTGGAGCCGTACCAGACATCGACGTTGCGGCAGGTCATGCGCGGGTTGGCGACCGTGACGTCGCCGATCGTCGCCGCGGAAGGTCGATCTTTCGCCAATTCGGCAGCGCTAATGGCACCTGTCGTTGTCTTGTTCATGGTTTCAACCAGGGTATTCATAAACATTCAGCCTCTCGCTTGGGGGTGGCAACCTACCAGCGACGCTCGAACCGACGGCGCAGGAGCACGGCCGCCAGGTTCATGGCGAACAGAAAGGCCAGCAGGACCATGATCGCCGCCGAGGTACGCTCGACGAAACCACGTTCAGGACTGTCGGCCCACAGGTAGATCTGCACCGGCAATACAGTGGCCACGTCAGTGAATCCCTTGGGGATGTCAACGATGAAGGCGATCATGCCGATCATCAGCAAGGGCGCGGTCTCGCCGAGCGCCTGTGCCATGCCGATGATGGTGCCGGTAAGCATGCCGGGCATGGCCAGCGGCAAGACATGATGGAACTGGGTCTGCAAGGGCGAGGCGCCGACCCCGAGCGCGGCCTCGCGGATCGATGGCGGCACTGACTTAAGCGCCGCGCGGCTGGCGATGATGATGGTCGGCAGGGTCATCAGGGTCAGCACCAGCGCTGCGACCAGTGGTGTCGAGCGCGGCACGCCAAAGAAGGTGATGAAGACCGCCAGACCCAAGAGACCGAAGACGATCGAGGGTACCGCCGCCAAGTTGTTGATGTTGACCTCAATCAGATCCGTCCAGCGGTTCTTGGGCGCGAACTCCTCCAGATAGAGTGCTGCGCCAACGCCGATCGGGAAGGACAGCACCAGGGTCAGCAATAGGGTATAAAAGGACCCCATGAGTGCGCCGGCGATGCCCGAAAGCTCGGGTTCACGTGAGTTGCCGTGAGTAAAAAAGATGGTATTGAAACGCTTAGCAATCCGCCCTTCGGCCTCCAGACGTTCGATCCAGCCGATCATCTGATCTTTGACGCGACGGTCAGCCTCGGCGGCCTTGCGATCGATATGGCCCTTGATCAGCATGTCGATGTCAGCGGCGGCCAGGATCCAGAATTCTTGGGTGGTCCCGATGAGATCGGGATCGTCCATCACCTGCTGGCGCAGTAGATCAGCCGCGCCGACGCTGATCATGGAACTGAGCAGGCGTCGCTCGTTCCGCTCGGTCACGTCCGGAAAGCGCGCTTGCAAGGCCTCGCGGATCAATTTCATGTAATCGGCTTGCGCCAGCGTCTCGGGGTCGCGCGTGCCGTCTGGATCAATGGACTCGGCGGCCAACTCGATCGGTAGTCGAATGTAGGTCTGCTGGAAGGCCGTGTAACCCTTGAGGATGATGTCGGCAAACAACAGAACAACGAAGGTCAGACCCAGGATGACTGCCGTGGCACCCAAAAACCGAAACCGGCGCTCGCGTGCGTAACGGCGCTTGAGTGAGGCCTGGACGATGTCGAGGGTGCGACGCGGCCTGCCGGGTGGATTCGAAGTTAATTCATTCATATTGCTCCCGATACTTGCGCACGATCGACAGGGCGATCACATTGAGGGCGAGCGTGACGATGAAGAGGGTCAGACCCAAGGCGAAGGCGGCGAGCGTCTTGGCGCTGTCGAATTCCTGATCGCCGGTGAGGAGGGTGACGATCTGCACTGTCACCGTGGTGACGCTTTCGAGCGGATTGGCGGTCAGGTTGGCCGAGAGTCCGGCTGCCATAACCACGATCATGGTCTCACCGATGGCACGCGAGACGGCAAGCAGGATGCTGCCGACGATACCCGGCAGCGCGGCCGGGATGATGACATAGCGAATGGTCTCGGACTGGGTCGCGCCTAGGGCGTAGGAGCCGTCGCGCAGCGACTGGGGCACGGCGTTGATGACGTCGTCCGAGAGCGAGGAAACGAAGGGGATGATCATGACGCCCATGACCAGCCCAGCGGCGAGCGCGCTCTCTGAGGCCACCTCGAGCCCCATCGCGGCCCCCACCGAGCGGATGAAGGGCGCCACGGTCAGAGCGGCGAAGAAGCCGTAGACCACGGTTGGGATCCCGGCCAGCACCTCGAGGATCGGTTTGGCCGCGGCGCGTACCTGGCGACTGGCGTATTCGGACAGATAGATGGCCGACAGCAAGCCAATGGGCACGGCCACCAGCATGGCGATCACCGAGATCATCAATGTGCCGGTGAAGAGCGGAATGGTACCGAATGCACCAGAGGCGCCGACCTGATCTGAGCGCAGTGCGATCTGCGGACTCCAGTTGGTGCCAAAAAAGAACTCCAGCGGCGAGACCATCTGGAAGAAGCGCAGCGACTCAAACACCACCGAGAGCACGATGCCGAGCGTGGTCAGGATGGCGATCGAGGAGAAGACGATCATGCTGATCAAGAAGATCGACTCGACCCGATTGCGCGCACGCATCCGCGGCTGCGTCCGCAACCAAGCGAAGGCGGACCCACTAAGCGCCAGCGCCAACACGGCCGCCCACATCGCCCACTGGGACACTGACTGGAGCTGGTTGTAATGATCGGCGGCGGCCTGGATCTCGGGTGTCACCTGGGCCGAGACGATATTGCCGGTGGCCAGGTTACGGATATCGTTGATGAGCAAACTGATTTGACCGCTGGAGAGTCCCTCCCGCACCCCCGGGGGCAGACTGTTCGTCACCAGACCAATGATGATCTGGTCCTGAAAACCGATCCAGAGCCCCATGAGCAGCAGAGCGGGAATACCGGCCCAGAGCGCGGCGTAAAGACCATAGTAGGCTGGCAGCGAATGCAGGTGTTTCATCTGGGCCGGGCCGCCTACGGTCATGATGGCGCGCCGACGTCCGAGTTGATAGGCCAAGGTCATAACCGTCAGCACGACGAGCATGAGGATCCAGGAATACATCGGAATCTCGTCTGGGTGTGAAATGCAAAAGCCGATGCCTAAGAGAATCAGGCATCGGCAACACTGCGTGAGGCGTCCTGTGACACCTTACTTGGCGGGCTTCTCCATCGACTTGAGCGACCGAGCCGCCTCGGCGACGGCCTTGCGCTCGGCATCCGGTAGGGCGATCAGGCCCTTGTCAGCCAGGTAGCCATTCGGACCCCAGGCCTTTTCGCTGGTGAATTCCTTCACGTATTCCTCAATGCCGGGAATGGTGCCGACATGGGCCTTCTTGACATAGAAATAGATCGAGCGCGATACCGGGTAGGACCCCTGTGAAATGGTCTCATAGGTCGGGGCAACGCCGTTGATCTTGGCGCCCTGGACCTTGTCGGTGTTCTGATCCAGGAAGCTGTAGCCGAAGATGCCGAGTGCGCTCGGGTTGGCCACCAGTTTCTGGACGATCAGGTTGTCGTTCTCCCCGGCCTCAATATAGGCACCGTCCTCACGGATACCCTGACAGACGGCCTTGTGCTTCTTTTCATCGGACTTTTTGAGTTCCTTGATCTGGGGGATGCTGTTGCAGCCCCCTTCCATGGCCAGTTCAACGAAGGCGTCACGGGTGCCGGAGGTCGGGGGCGGACCCAGCACCTCGATCTTGAGGTCCGGCAGCTCGGGGTTGACATCCTTCCAGGTCTTGTAGGGGTTGGCCATGAAGCCACCCTTGCCATCCGGCACATCCTTGGCAAGGGCCAGATAGACATCCTTGAGACTCAGATCCCAGGCGCCGGCCTTTTTGGAATTGGCGATGACGATACCATCAAAGCCGATCTTGACCTCGGTGATCTCCTTGACCCCGGCGGCCTGGCAGGCCTCATATTCGCTGAGCTTCATCGGGCGCGAGGCATTGGTAATGTCCGGATGCTCGACGCCCACGCCGGCGCAGAACAGCTTCATGCCGCCACCGGTACCGGTCGACTCAACCTTGGGGGTCTTGAATTTGGTGGTGCGACCGAAGGTCTCGGCCACGGCGGTCGAGAAGGGGAATACGGTCGAGGAGCCGACGATGTAGAGGTTATCGCGGGCCATGGCTTGGGCCGATAGGGTGGTTGCGGCCAGGGTCATGGCTGCGGCGATCAGGGACCTGTTCATGGGCTGTAATCTCCTACAAGTGGATGAAATCACACGGAGCTCTATTGTCGCCATGACTCGTTCCCATTGTATGAATAAAAGATGACAATCTTATGACTGCCCCAGCGGCGCGACGACAGGATCAACCCTGATCCCCAGGGATCGACTCCCGCGGCGGACCGGACTCGCCCTGTAATTGTCCCAGCGAACGGATCAGACGCAGACTGGTATTGAAGAAATCCTCCTGCGGCTGCTTCTCGCACAGCGAACCGATACGTAGCATGGCTGCATCCAGCTCGCCGCCCTTGAGCACGTCGTGCCCCACCGCCAGGTTCAGGCCTGTGACCAAGCCCGCCAGCCACTGGCGGTAAAGCCGATATTCCTCGCTGGCGATCTCGACCGGCGTGCCTGGTCCGGGCAGGCTGGCAAGATAGGCCGCGCAACTCTTGACTCCCTGCCCCCAGAGCGCGGGTGCGACGGTTGGCTCGGCCGCATGGACCGGCAAGGGCGCGCTCAGAGCCAGACCGGCCGCGCACGTCAGCCGAACAAGAGAATAATGATCAACCATGGCAAGGTTCCTGAAAAAGGTTGGCCGCGATGACAGCGATTTATCGGGTATGATCGCCGGATTTTTCGGTTTCGAGCAATGAGCCATGCGCGTCTTGAAGATCTCTGATGTCTATTTCCCCCGTGTGACCGGCGTTTCGACCTCGATCCAGACCTTTGCGCGTGAACTCAGCGCCAAGGGGCACGAGGTTACCTTGATCGCGCCCGACTATGGCTCACGTGAGTATTATGCAGGCGCCGACGCATCCTTCGAGATCATCCGTATCCCATCGCGCTATTTGCCGATCGACCCCGAGGATCGCATCCTCCAGCCGTTCAAGATTCGCCGTCTGACGGACACACTCAGGGGACGCGGATTCGATTTGATCCACATCCACACGCCTTTCATTGCCCACTATTCAGGACTCGCGCTGGCTAAACGGCTTGGGTTGCCCGTGGTCGAGAGCTATCACACCTTTTTCGAACAATACCTGCATCACTATGTCCCTTGGGTTCCGGCGCGCTGGATGCGTGGCGCGGCGCGTCATTTTTCGACCAATCAATGCAATGGCGTCGATGCACTCGTGGTGCCCTCGCAGGCCATGCTCGATGTACTCCGGGACTATGGTATCCAAACCCCGGCCGAGGTCATCCCGACCGGGATCGATTTGGATCAGTTCAGCCGAGGCGATGGGCAGCGTTTCAGGGCGTGTTATGACATCCCGCCCGAGCGCCCGGTGCTGGTGCTGGTGAGTCGGCTCGCCTTCGAGAAGAACATCGAGTTCATCCTACGCGCACTGGTCAGGATCAAGACCGAGGTCCCGGACGTGCTGCTGGTGATCGCCGGTGAGGGTCCGGCCCAGCGCGATCTGGAGCAACTGGCCGCGCACCTGGGTCTGACCGACAACACGCGCTTCTTGGGGTATCTCAATCGTGACGGCAGTCTGGAGGACTGCTATCGGGCCGGCGCGGCCTTCGTCTTCGCCTCGCGGACCGAGACCCAGGGATTAGTGCTGTTGGAGGCCATGGCGCTTGGCGTGCCCGTGGTCTCGACCGCCGTCATGGGCACCAAAGAGGTGCTGGGCGATGGACAGGGCGCGCTCATCGCCGAGGAGGACGAGGCAGACTTTGCGAGTAAGGTAGTGCGGCTGCTGAAGGAGCCCGCGCTGCGCCAGCGTCTGGCGCGCGAGGCGGTCGAGCATGCGCGTGATTGGTCGGCCCCGCTGCTGGCCGACCGTCTGCTGAGGTTCTATGAGCGGGTGATTGATCAGGCAAGGACATCGATCAGATGATCAAAGGACTCGGTCGATGCCTGCATCACCTTGGCCGAGGCCTCGACCTGGCGCAGGTTTTCGGTCTGATCGATCAGCGGCTTGCTGATGTCGCGCACCGATGAGCCTTCCGGTGGCCTGACGCCAGCACCCGCGATCTCACTGGCATTCTGACTCAAGCCATCCAGGCCGCGCTGCATCCCCATCCAACCGGCTTGGCCGACGATTCCGGTGATCATTGCGGTTCCTCCGTCACACATCATGGTCTTGATTAAAGATTAGTCTAGACGGACCGAGGGTGCTGGGATCGCGTACCGATGCGCGAGCCGTCTCAGGGTCCGCTCACCTGATCGACCATTGCGCGCTCACGAAGCAGCCGAGAGACCTCATCGCCCAGATAGCGATCGATCAGGGCGTGCCCGAGATAGATCAGGGGTGTGAGTGCGATGGCAATGATGAACTTATAGACATAGTTCACCGTGCCCACCGCGAGGAACAGCCCCATCGACCATTGCTGCGGCCCCAGCACAAAGGCGACATAGAGCACCACAAAGCTGTCGATGAACTGCGAGATGAGCGTCGATCCCGTTGCGCGCGCCCAGAGAGAGCGTTCCCCCGTAAAACGCCGGATGCGATGGAAGACGGCTACATCGACGATCTGACCGATCAGGAAGGCGACCACCGAGCCGATGATGATCCACAGGCTTTGGCCAAAGATGGCACTGAAGGCCGCCTGCATGTCCGGCACGCCCTGCCCGGACTGGATCCCAATCCACCAGTCGGCAGGCGCCAGCCCGATCGATAGATAGGCAAAACCGAAGGCATAGAGGATAAGCCCGACCGTGAGATAAGAAAGCAGCTTCACCCCACGCCGTCCGTAGTATTCGTTGATGATGTCGGTCATGATGAACACCACCGGCCAGAGCAGCACACCGGCGGTGAAGCTCAGTGAGCCAGATTGACCGAAGAGGTTCCAACCGAATGGCGCCAGTCCCAGGGTCGGTTCAAGGGCGAAGATCTTCACACCCAGGAACTCGGCGATCAGGGCGTTGCAGACGAAGAAACCACCGAGGACGATGAACAGCTTGGTCGAGCGGTCGAACATCCGGCCCTCAAACCGCCAGACGCGCCCCGATGCGCAACAGGGCGAGCGTGATGTTGTCGGTCCCGCCGCGCTCATTGGCCAACCGCACCAAGGCATCGGCCGCCGACTCAAGGGTTTCGTCCCCGATCGAGCTCAGAATCTGCATCAGCCAGTCATCCGGAACCAGACCACTCAGCCCATCGGTGCAGAACAGAAAGAGATCACCGCTGTCGATCGCGATCACATCGGACGAAACCGCCACACTTGGCGCCGTCCCCAGGGCGCGGGTCAGGATGTTTTCGCCGATCCCGTAGCGTCGGGCATCCTCGCGCGAGCTGAAAAACCCCTGATCGACGACCTCTTGGATAAAGGAGTGGTCGCGCGAGAGCTGGATCAGTTCATCATTACGCAACCGGTAGAGACGCGAGTCGCCGACATAGGCAAAGGCCAGCCAGTCCAGGCCAACCGCGCCCACGACCACGGTCGTCCCCATGCCGACGCAGGCGTGGTTCTCCTCGGCGTGGCGCAGGATGGCGATATTGGCCTCCTCGACGGCGGCCTGGAGATAGAGTCGCGCCTTCTCGGCAGTAGCGCTGACGCCGACACGCCTGTTGAAGCGATTGGCGATGGTCTCAGTGGCCAGTCGGCTGGCGACATGACCGGCCGTGGCCCCGCCGACACCATCGGCGACCACGACCAGACCAAACTCTGGACGCACGATCACGGCGTCTTCGTTGCGCTGGCGCACCCGCCCCTGATCGGTGCGCCAGGAAAAGTCGAGTGCGAAGGCACTGACAGGCTCGATGTCCATCATGGCGTGCTCGTGGCGGACAGGCGCTCAGTCGCTCGGCTGACCATTGAGCTTGGCGGCCAGGCGCTTGGGCTCGACATAGCCGGGGATCAGCTCGCCACGATCCGTGATGATCGCTGGGGTGCCGCGCAGACCGAAGTCGGCGGCGAGCGCCATGTGCTCGTCGACCGGGTTGTCACAGGTCTTGGAGGGAATCGACTCACCGGCCTTGGCCTTGGTCAAGGCCGTGCGACGGGCCTCTTCGTCACCGGCGCACCACACCGAGACGGCCTCGTCGAACGACTCGCTGCCCTTGCCGGCGCGCGGGAAGAACAGATAACGCACCCGGATGCCTTCCTTCTCGTAGTCGGCGATCTGGCTGTGCAGCTTGCGACAGTAGCCGCACTCGATGTCGGTGAAGACGGTGACGGTGTGCTTGGCGCCCTTGTCACCAAAGATCACCATGGCGTCCTCGCCAACGGCATCGACGAGTTGTTTGCGCGCCTGGGCCAAACGCGGTTCGGTGAGATCCTCGCGCGTCTTGAGATCGACGATTGGGCCGCTGATAAAGTGACGACCATCGGCGGTGATGTACATCAGATTGGGGCCGGCCATGACCTCGTAGAGTCCTTGGATCGGCGCAGGCTGGATGCTGGTGATCTTGAGGTCGGGTGCAACCTCTTTGAGCGCCGCGCGGATCTTGTGCTCGGCCTGATCAGGTGCAGCGAGGGTCAGGCTGCTGGTCGAGCAGGCGAGCGCAGCGGCCATCAAAAGGCGTTGGATGAATCTGTTCATGATCTCGGAACCCTAATCGCGGAAGTTGTTGAACTGTAACGGTAGACCCCAGTCACCGCCACGCAGGAGCGCGATGACCTCCTGGAGATCGTCGCGCTTCTTGCCGGTGACGCGGAGCTGATCGCCCTGGATCTGGACCTGCACCTTGATCTTGCTCGCCTTGACGGCCTTGACCAGTGCCTTGGCGGTGTCTGAGTCGACGCCCTGCTTGAGCCGGATCTCCTGACGTGCACGGCTCAGATTGGTCACGGGTTCGCCGGGATCAAGGCTCGCCAGGTCGATTCCGCGTTTGACCAGCTTCTGGCGCAGGATATCCATCATCTGCTGGAGGTGGAACTCCTGCTCGCCATTGAGCAGGATCCTGTCGTCGCTCAGATCGAAACTGGCTTTGACACCCTTAAAATCGAAGCGGGTACCGATCTCGCGATTGGACTGATCGACCGCGTTGCGCACCTCTTGCAGATCGATCTCGGAGACGACATCGAAGGAAGGCATGACCGGTACACCCTCGGTAGGGCGGTGTAAAGTGACGGATGACTTGAATGTTAACCCATTCGGAGGGGTTGTGGTGTCCTGGGATTGGGGTGCTTTTGGTCTTCAGCCGTCAGCCACGGGGGTGATGGCGAGCATGGAGCTGTTTGAGCCGTTCGCGCGCCACATGGGTATAGATCTGGGTGGTCGAGAGATCGCTATGACCAAGCAGCATCTGCACCACGCGCAGATCTGCGCCATGATTGAGCAGATGGGTGGCGAAGGCGTGGCGCAGGGTATGGGGCGAGAGCGGCTTGCGGATCCCGGCCTGGATGGCATAGCGCTTGATGAGCTGCCAGAAGGCTTGGCGGGTCATGCAGTCGCTACGGCGGGTCGGAAACAGGAAGTCGCTGACCCGTCCGCCGAGGATGTCGAGCCGCGGACCGCGCGTATAGTCGCGCAACCAGTCGCAGGCGTCCTCACCGAGCGGGACCAGGCGTTCCTTGCCACCCTTACCGAGGATGCGCACCACGCCCTGGGTCAGATTCACCTGACCAGGGGTGAGGTTGACCAGTTCGCTCACGCGCAGACCGCTGGCGTAGAGCACCTCCAGCATGGTGCGGTCGCGATGGCCGCGTGCGTCTTCGGTGTCCGGTGCGTTGAGCAGGGCCTCGACCTCGGCCTCACTCAGACTCTTGGGCAAGGGGCGCCCGAGTTTGGGTGCCTCGACACGGGCACTGGGATCGGCCTCGATCAGGCCGCGCCGGCGCAGATACTGATAGAACTGGCGCAGACAGGAAAGCAGACGGGCACTGGATCGCGGGTTGCGGCCCTGCTGGGCGAGCCGGGTCAGATAGTCGAGCAGATCGGCGCGCTCGGCCTCGAGCAGTGCACGTCCGCGCTCCTCACTCAGCCACTGGGCAAAGGCACGCAGATCGGATTGATAGGCCGCGAGCGTGTTCTGGCTTAGGCCGCGCTCCAGCCAGAGCGCGTCGGCGAAACCTTCGATCAGTGTTCGGTCGTCCATCCGGTCTTCAGGGCGGGCGTCGGCCCGAGCGTGCTGTCGGTCGGCGTTGAATACCGTAAAACGCCCTCGTGTTCCAGCAGCCAGCGCTTGATGGCAAGCCGCCGGCCCGTCCGGTCTCCGGCGAAGCCGCCTAGCCCATGCCGACCGACGACCCGATGACAGGGCACCACGATGGGACAGGGATTGGCGCGACAGGCCTGCCCGACGGCGCGCGCCGCACTGCCGAGTTCGCGGGCGATCTCGCCATAGGTGCATGTCTGGCCGACGGGAATGGTGCGCAACAGCGCCCACACCCGTTGCTGAAACCGGGTTCCGTTCAATTCCAGCGGCAGATCAAAGGGGGTGTCGGGCGCGCTGAAATAGGCCTCGAGTCGGCGCGTGATCGAGGGTGGCGGCTCACATCCTGAGGGTGGTGGGTGATGGGTTGGTGGCGGGTCCAGATCGATGCCGGTCAGGACATCGCCCCGCCAATGCAGACCCAACCAACCCAGCGGCGTCTCGATCAGACATTGGGCATCGTCGGATGTCATCTCGCTCTCCCGCGCGTCGATGGCGCTCGGCATCAGGGATCATCGGTAATAGGGTCGACGGACGGGTATACTGGCCTCAGAATCGGTGTCCCGATCCAGTCTCACTGGCCATGATCCATGGCCGCCATACCAAACACGAGACATCGCCCGATGAACGAACGCTTTTGGGAAACCACGCCCCTGAACGAACTGACCGCCGAGCAATGGGAGTCGCTCTGCGACGGCTGCGGTAAGTGCTGTCTGGAGAAGTTCGAAGACGAGGAGACCGGCAACATCGTCTACTCGCGCGTGGCCTGCGCCCTGCTCGATCTGGAGACCTGCCGCTGCCGTCGCTACGCCGAGCGCGCCCGGTACATGCCCGATTGCGTGACCCTCGTCCCCCAGGTGCTGGTCTGGCCCAACTGGCTGCCGGAGACCTGCGCCTATCGGCTCCTGGCCGAGGGCAAACCGCTGCCGAGCTGGCATCCGCTCATCAGCGGCGATCCGGACTCGGTCCTGGAGGCCGGTCAGAGCGTACGTGGGCGGGTCATCGGACCTGAGACGGGCGAGGATCCACTCATGAACCTCATCGACTGGATTCGTTAGCCTTATAGTCGCGCGCTTCAACCCGACTCCAGGACGCGCGTCAGCAGGGCCATCTCGCCGACGGGTTCAGGCACTGGAATACGCACCCGCCAGCCTGAGCCGGGCGCGACCTCCAGCGGCTCGCCGCTCGGGGTCGTGAGCTGCTCCAGCCGGAAGATCCGCTTCCCGTTCGGTGTCATCAGCTCCAGGGTATCACCGAGCGCGAATCGGTTCCTGACCTCGACCTCAACCCAGCCCGGCGCGGCATCCCTCAGGTCGCCGATGAAGATCCGGCGCTGATGGCGCGAGGTGCCATCGCCATAGTTCTGGGTCTCGTCCGGGGCATGGCGACGATAAAAGCCCTCGGTATAGCCGCGATTGGCCAGTCCCTCTAGATCGCGCTTGAGTTCGGGCCTGAAGGGGCGACCGGCCAGGGCATCGTCGATGGCAGCGCGATAGGCCTGAGTGGCGCGTGCGACATAGTAGTGCGACTTGGTGCGCCGTTCCATCAGACTTACTCATTCCTGTTCACACAGGAACAAAGCTGACTTCCTGCTTCGCAGAGGCCGGTTTCGCCTTGAGCGTGCCCAAGGCCAGAGCCCACCTCTCCACAGGCTGTCACCGAGCAATCAGCTTGTCGCTGAAAGGGCTGGCAGCCGCCAACCGAACTCTCGGCCACTTTTTCAGATTGATCGCCGCGTTCACATCGCGGTCGTGGATACTTCCGCAATCCGGACACGTCCACTCACGCACCGACAGCGTCTGAGGACACACCCCTAAGAACTCGGCGGCCTCTTGGAGGCATGACCATCTTGCGGACATGCAGATATTACAACATTCTCGCAAAAAAGTTCAACTATTAACGAAACTGGTCGAGCCCCTCGATCTTGAGACAGTCGATCCCCATGGCCACCAAGCGCTCGACATGCTCGATGGCGCACAGATCGCGTGAATTGAGGATATAGGTGCCGTGCTCGTCCTCGAAGATCGGCATGTAATCGCCGGGGCGTTTGGACTCTTCCAGCAGATAGACCGACTCGGCGGCCGGATGACGCTGTGCCGGCGCGGTCTTGGCCCCGACATCCGCCTTACCCAGACGATACTCCCAGCGGCAGGCGTTGGTGCAGGCACCCTGGTTGGCGTCGCGATGATTGAAATACCCCGAGAGCAGACAGCGCCCTGAATAGGCGATGCAAAGCGCGCCATGGACGAAGACTTCGAGTTCCATGTCGGGACAGGCGTCCCGGATCTCGGCGATCTCTGCCAGGGATAGCTCACGCGAGAGGATGACACGCTTGAGCCCCTGCCGCTGCCAGAAGCGCACGGCGGCGGCGTTGACCGTGTTGGCCTGCACCGAGAGATGGATCGGCAGATCGGGCCAGTGCTCGCGTGCGAGCAGGATCAGGCCCGGATCGGCCATGATCAGCCCGTCTAGCTCCAGTTCGACGATGGGCCGCAGGTCGTCGATGAAGGTCTTGAGCTTGGCCCCGTGCGGCATGAGATTGGCGGCCAGATAGAGTCGTTTGCCCTGTTGGTGGGCCCGCTCGATCCCAGTGGCCAGATTGGCCAGATCGAAGTCGTTGTTGCGCACGCGCAGACTGTAGCGTGGCACGCCGGCATAGACGGCATCGGCTCCATAGGCGAGCGCATAACTCAGATTGCGGAGTGTTCCGGCTGGGGACAGGAGTTCGGGGGTCTTTCGGGGAGTCGGAGTCAAGTTGGTGCTTGGCCTGTGGTGTGGTGCGAGATGGCCGTCATCACGGCCATGTCCGCAGTACGCTACGAAGACTATTGAAGGTGGCCCATCAAGACCCTCGGGCCAAAAGGCTGCCACACGCCTCGAGCGGTCCGTGAACGATAGGACGCTTTCAAGCCCTGGCCCTGTATGGAGGTAGATCTCGGCAAAGCGGGTCGGCGGGTTTTTTAGGGGCGCCGTAAGGCGCGATCGTCGCACCCATCCCTGCCTCAACCACCGCCCCCATCGCGGCTAAAGCCGCTCCTACGGGAGGAGCCCTCATCCCCATCCGTCTCCCTCCGGCGGGAGAAGGGCTTGCTCAGGCTGCCCTGATATCCTAATCATGACCAGTCTATTTTTAAGGGCCTGGTTAATAGGGCCGGATAATAATATCAGCGTAATTCCACCTCGACCCTCAGCCGTTCATCACCACCAAAGCGGCGCGGACGCAGCACCTCGACCTCGGTCTTGGTACCAGGTGCGGCATCAAGCAGGGCGAGACGGATGTCCGCATAGCTTGCGATCGGCTGTCCACCGACCCGGACGAGGCGATCGCCGGTTTGCAGACCCGCCGTTTGCGCGCCGCTGTCTTCGGCAAAGCCATCGATCACCATCCCGCCCTCGGGCGCCGGCTGGCCGAGCAGTATGCCGAGTTTGCCCGTGGGCGGCAGTTCGACCGGATCCGGATAGAGGAAGAAGTCGGCGACACGCGGATCCGGTGTGCGCCCCTGGCCATCGAGCAGCGTGGCCATAGGGACCGGCAGGCGGCGGGCGAGCCGCTTGGGGATACCCTGACCGTATTCGATGTGGCCGTCGCCGCTGATCACGACCAGCGTGCGTTCGGGGTGCTCGGCCAGGTAGCGCGCGGCACGCTCGGCCATGCCCTCGTCCCAGAGGAGCTGGACCTCTAGGAAATGCTCGAAGTCGCGCCGCTGCTCGGGTGGATGGCGATCGAAGACGGCTTTCAGCCGGAGGCGGTAATCCAGGTCCGAACGATCGATTTCGGGCAGACGCGCGCGCTCGGACTCGCTCAGGCTTGCGATGCCGCCGTCGCCGACCCGGCGTGTGAGCTCGGATTCGAGATTGAGCGCAATCAGCGGGACCCGATGGGCACGCGCCAGACGCAGGATGGGACGATAGAGCCGGTAGTCGAAGCGCCAGCGGTCGAAATACTGGGTGCGACGCAGCAGCTCGGCCTCGTCGATCTCACCGACGACATAGGCGTCGAGCGCCGGCTGATAGGGCTGCTGGAACATCTCCATCCCGATCGCCACCGAGCGACCACGCGCCAGCAGACCTTCGATGATGGCCGCCTGGTTGAGATGATCGGCGTAGCGGTCGTGCTGCTCGCCGACGAAGATCACGCGTTTGTCGTCCAGACGCTCGATCAGCGCATCCATGTCGGTCAGATGCGCGCTCTCCAGCACCCGTGTCGGGTTGCCCTGGAGTGACGACATGGGCAACTCACCGGCCAGGGTCAGGTTGCCCGCCATCACGAGGATGAACGCCCACGTCAGTCTGTCATGGATTCGATGCAACATGCGCTACCCCTTTGGGATGTAACAGGATTCAGACCGACGCCGATCTATCCAGCGCCTCCAGATAGGCCCGTGCGCTGCGCATCCATTCGTACTCGGCCACGGCGGCGCGCAATTCGGACGCCGGGGGCGGATGGTCCAGTGTCTCGCGCATCGCCGCGGTCAGCGCCGCGACATCGCCCACCGGCACCAGCGGCCCATGACGCCCGCCGGCCAGGATCTCGGACGGACCGCTCGGGCAATCAGTCGCAACCGCCGGCACACCGAGTGCCAGTGCCTCGGTGAGCACGTTCGGCGAGCCCTCCCAGACCGATGAAAGCACGAACAAGGCCGCGCGTGCCAGATAGGCCGGAAGCTGGGTCTGGAATCCCGGCAGGGCGACATCGGCGTCCAGTCCCAGTTCGGCGATCAGCGCCTCCAGTCTTCTGCGCCCCCCGCCCTCACCCAGGATCATCAGCCGACAGTCGCGCTCGGCCCGGAGACGGGCGAAGGCACGGATCAGGGTCGGGAAGTCCTTCTGGCGCTGAAACCGCCCTGCACCCATGATGACTGGCGGCTGTCCAGGCGCCAGCCATGGATGTGGGCAGGGGGCGGCGGCGGCTTCGTAGAGATTCGGCGTGATGACCGGATTGCGGATGACCCGGATCCGCGTGCGCGGGATCCGGGCGAGGCGCGCCGTGTCCTCGGCCACACCCTCGGAGACGGCGACGATGCTGTCGAGCGCCGGATAGAGCCGGCGGATCGGCCAGTAGCGCAGCCAGCGCTCGAAGGCACCACGCTCGGCCATGGCGGTCGAGAGGTTGGTCCCGAGTCGCAGCACCAGCCGCGTATCTACGCCGCTCAGGGCGCGTGCCAGCACGGCAGCGCGTCCGGCGCGATCCTTGGCTGCCAGAAGGGCGCGCGGTCGGCGCGCGCGCAGATAACCGGCCAGCTCGGGCACGGCCAGCAACGTCTGGCGCGCGTGCAGTCGCACCCGCTCGACCGCTTCCGGACAGTGTGCCAGATGCGGACTCTCGTCACGGATCAACACCAGCTCCACCCGCTCGCCTAGCGCGACGAAACCCTGCAACAGATGGATCAGCATCCGCTCGACCCCGCCTGCGCCCGAGAAGGAGGCGAAGACGGCGATCGGGCGCTGGTCGCTTGATGAGTCCTGAGCGGGCATGAGGTAGCCTGTGGCACGTTTTCCACATGTCGCGCCTGTCCAAGAGACGCGCTATGCTCTCCAGTCAGGGCGCTACGTGGTGCTGGATTCCGGTGAGACATCATAAACCACAGCCGGTCTGCCGAACGCAGTTTGGTGTGAATTGGCGCACGAATCCAGTCCTTGGTCTAACCTTGGGATCACCTGCTCCCGCGATTCACCGAAACCCATGCCTGGGTGTCTCAAAAACAGGAGCCTTGTGATGGACAGAAACACGCTGACCGGGAGATTGATCCCGATCCTCTTGCTGGTTGTCTCAGGGGCCGTGTCAGCGGCTGAGGTTCAGCTGCAACCACCAGGCGTCGCCAACCAGGCGTCATCCACCCCAATATCGACGGTGACGGCACAACAGCTCAGAGGTCGCCTGGGGCTTGCACCATCCTCGGCCGCCGCCACGCTCGCACTGACCGATGAGGACAAAAAGCGCCTGAGCCTGAATGCCGAGGCCGCTGTCTCGGGCAAGCCCTTCATGGTGGGGGCCGTCAAGCCGATCGACATCGCCATCGATCTCAAGCCCATCGATGTCAAGTCCATGGGCGATCAGACCTACTCCTTTGCCAAGGGCCTCGTGCGCGTCGCCGAGGGTAAACTCAACTGGGTCATGCGTCTGGATACCGTCGATTCCAGCGGAACGCGGCTGCTCCTAGACAACATCCAGCTACCGAAGGGCGCCAAGATCCATCTCTATAACGACGCCGGCGACCTGCACAGCTATGCGAACGTCGGTGAGCGCCTATGGACGCACACCTTCACCGGTGATCAACTCTATCTCCAGGTCGAGGTCGCCGAAGAGGATTCGGACGCTGTGCGCTTTACCATCGCCTCGGCCATGCTGCGCTATCCATTGCCACCTGAGTTCTGTCCTAATGCCCCCTGCATCCAGGATGCCTCCTGTGCCACGGCCACCGACTGGCCTGAGATCGACAAGGTGCGCAAGGCGGTCGCCTACATCAACTTCATTGAGGATGGCTGGGGCTATGCCTGTAGCGCTGGGTTGTTGGCCGATACCGACCCGAACACCACCATCCCCTATCTCCTCACGGCCGATCACTGTGTGAATGATCCAGATGTCGCGGCCACGGTCGAGGCCTGGTTCGATTACCGGACACCAGACTGCAATCTTGGCTGTCAACCGGTGCCGCCTGGTACCTTCACCACCCTGGGTGCGACCCTGATCCAGAACTCGTCTGTCGATGATCATAGTCTCCTGCTCCTCGATGAGCCGCCGCCTGCCGATGCCTGGTATCTGGGCTGGACCAGCACGCCCGTGGCCTGGTCCAATGGGGCCATGCTCTTTCGCCTGAGTCATCCCAGGCGCGCACCGCAGTCCTTCTCAACCCATCAAGTCGACAGCGGGATCGATCCAATCCAGTACTGCGCTGCCACGACCCTGCCGCGCGGTGCCTATATCTTCAGCCGCAATGTCGTCGGCGCGGTCGAGCCGGGCAGCAGTGGTGCCCCGCTGTTGACGGCCAGCGGGCAGGTCGTCGGTCAGGCCTATGGGGTCTGTGGCTTCAACATCGACGACTTCTGTGATTCGGTCTCCAACGTCACGGTCGACGGCGCCTTTGCCAATTACTATCAATGGGTGAAGCCCTGGCTGGATCCGGATATGAACAATCTGCCGCTCAGCGTCCACAAGATCGGTGGCGGTGATGGGCGCGTCACGGCGATCGCCGTCCGCGCGGCCGATGACACGCCGCCGGCGACCCAGCCCGATCCCCCCTCGGGTCCGGTGGAGTCCCAGCCCGAATGGCCCTGGCAGGCACGGCTGACCATCAGCACCTGGCGTTTGAATGGCGACTGGACCTGCGGTGGCTCGGTGGTCCATCCCAACTGGATCCTGACTGCGGCCCATTGCGTGGTCGATGACATCGATGGGCGCTTCACCACGGTTGCGCCCTCGGCGATCGAGGTGCGCACCGGCTCCAGCCGACCCGATTGCGGTGGCCAGGTATCCAAGGTCAAGCGGATCGTCAAGCATCCCAAGTTCGATCCCGTCACGGGCGACAGCGACATTGCGCTGCTGGAGCTCAAGGAACCGGTCTGGGCCGAGCCGATCCGCCCCGTCACCTGTGAACGCGAGGAGGCGCTCGCCTGCATCAATACGCGCGGCCTGATCACGGGCTGGGGAAAGGCCGAGATGTGCGAGGCGTCCGGTTATTCGATGACCGTGCTCAAGGGTCAGGAGGCCAGGATCGTCAGCCCCAACGACTGCCGGCAGTATGAAGGGGACGATAGAAACATCCGCATCACCAGCAACATGATCTGCGCACGTTCGACGCCCGCCAATGGCGCCTGTCAACTGGAAGACGGTAGCCCGCTGGTGGTGAGCAACAAGCGCGGCGGCTATGTGCAGGCGGGGATCGTGAGTTGGTCGCGTCCCAATCAGGGCACACTGATCAATCGGATGACCGATCCCAATGATTACACAGATAGGATCAACGATTGCACCCTCTTGACGGATGACCGCGCCGTCTATACGCGCCTGGCCAACTATGTCGACTGGATGGAGACGACCACAGGGCTTGATTTCAGCTCGGACGTGGGGCCGGGCGTGATCGACTGTGGCGGTGTCTGCGTCGGTCGCTATGCCAAGGACACGCGCGTGACCCTGATCGCCCAACCGGATCATGGATCATTCTTCGACGGTTGGCAGGGGGCCTGTAGCGGCAAGGACACTACCTGTGAGGTCAGTATGACCCAGGCCCAGAGCGTCAAGGCGCTGTTTAGACCCATGCAGCCGCGTTCGCTGTGTGCGGCTTGCACGCCCTGATCGGGGATCGCCGGCTGGGCGAGCGCGGATCTCTTGCTCAGCCGGTGGTTTGAAATAAGCTCGCGCTTAGCGCGCACTCGACGGCGAGACAACCGTCACCCGGCCCTCGCGCCTCTGCGGGGCTCGCACGGCTCGCAACGCAACCGACCGGGCTTTGGGGTCGTCGTCGGGCGTCCTGCCCTCCTTCAAGGGGCGCGTCCGGGCACAGGCGGCAGGAATTCGCGCAGGCGTCGCGGCTCCAGCCCAAGCCGCTCGGCATAGATGATCCGGTAGCTTAAGACACGCTCGACATAGTGGCGCGTCTCAGCAAAGGGGATGAGCGCGATCCAGAGATCGGCGTCCATACAGGTCTCGGGCAACCAACCATCGACACGCGCTGGACCGGCATTGTAGGCCGCCGTGGCCAGGGCCGCATGGCCGAAACGGTCTCGCATCCGGGTCAGATAGGCACTGCCAAGCCGGATATTGAGCACTGGATTGAGCAGATCCCAGCGCGAGGGTCGGGCAAGACCCAGTTCAGTGGCCAGTTGTGCAGCGGTCTTCGGCATCAGCTGCATCAGGCCGAGCGCCCCCGCCGGCGAGGCGATGGCATGGTCGAACACGCTCTCCTGACGCATCACAGCCTGGATCCACTCTGGCTCGATCCCGACCTGCCAGGACTCTTCGGCGGCTAGATCGCGATAGGCGAGCGGAAAGCGGATCTCCAGATCGTCCCAATAGCCTGAGCGGGCGAGCATGGCGATGGCCTGATCGTGCCAGCCGCGATCGTGCGCCAGCCGGGCGGCGGCCATGAGTCCTGTCGCGTCCAACCGACCGGCCAGCGTGCGCCATTCGCGCCGGACATCGACCTCGCGCCTGAGCTGGTCGAGCGCGAGGATGCGTCGATAGGCCGGTTCCTGGGCCAGGGTCTGGATCTGCTCGGGCGCAACCCGCACCGGGCGGTGTTCGAGATTGTAGGGCCGATCCAGACGATCAGCCGCCATAAAGCCCCAAAAGCTGCGCTCACGTGCCGCCTCGGTCAGGGTCGCCTGGGCCACCTCGGCCTGCCCAAGGAGCTTTTGGGCCACGCCCAGCCAATAGAGCCAACGCTCGCGCTTGATCTCACACTCAGGCATCCGCTCGATCCATTTGGCCACCCAGTCCCAGGCGCGGAGGCTGATGGCCATGCGCAGACGACGTTCCTGCTCGGGCAGATTGTCTGCATTTGGCGCGATGGCATCCCAGTAGAGCAACCCCAGGCGATCGCCAGATTCGGCCAGCGCACGTCCGACCGCGCCATAGGCCCGCTCCCGGGCACGCGGGTCCTCGTCTAGGATTGGTTCGAGCCGTTGCAAGGCCGCAACCACAGGCGCTGGATCGCGCCCGCCTGCACGCTGCCCGCGGGCCGGCTGCATCATGGTCGCGATCCCGTGCGCGAGGATGGCGGCGCGCATCGGATGGGACCCCTCAGGCGGGTCCTCGCTGAGGACGCGCTCGGGCGTGCGATCGACCCTGAGCCAGAGCTCTAACCAGGGCCGCTCGGACTCGGGTAGTTGCCGACCGATATAACGCGCCAGCCCTGGGTGACCGGCCTCCAGGGCCAGCCGGACGCGCGCCCAGATCAGATCCGTGGTCAGCCGTCCCGCCTTGATCCAGTGCTCGAACACAGGGTCACACTCCTTAGGCTGTGACCGGCCCACTAACCAGATCGGTTCGACCTTAGACAGCGCCTCCTCGGCGCGCCCGGTCTCGATCAGTGCGCGCAGAAAAAGACAATGGCGCTCGATCGAGTCATCCGGACGATAGAGACGCGCATAGTCTGTCCAGCGTCCGGCCTTGGCCAGCCGACCTAGATAGATCGGACGCAACCGTTCGGCCAGCGGGGTATCTGGATAGTCGGAGAGGAAGGACTCGAGGCTTGAGTCCGGCGTCTGGTCCAGATCGCGTGTCAGCTCCATGAAGACCAGATAGGGATAAAGCGGATCTTCGCGCAGACCCTCAGCCAGGGTCCAAAAGGTCTCCAGGTCGCCGCCTTTGAGGGCCGACTCGGCGGCGAGAAAATCCGTGCGGGCGTCGGCGCGGATCTCCAGGGCCAGGGTGCAGGAGACGGCGAACAGCGTAAGGGTTAGGATGGCGGAAGGGCGTGCGGACACAACAATCGCCTCGACAATGACGGACTCATCGATTTGGCCCCTTGAAGGAACCTCTTACATGCGAACGATTATTGTAGTCAGCCTTTCATTTCTGGTCGGTGTCTGCATCGGCGCCTTCCTGGCACTTGGTTTCGTTTTGGGACTGGGGGCGGCGAGTGGGATGCTGATGGGGGCCTAGGCCGGGGTCATGGCATCAATCGCAGACACATTCGATCTTGAGTTCGAGTGCCGGGTCGATCGCCTTCCAGGCCCGATCGGCGGTGAGCGCGGTCGCGTTCAGGCGTTGGGCGAGCGCAAGGCAAGCTCGATCGCCAAGCGAGAGGCCCAGGTGGCGGGTGGACGCGCGCAGGACGCCGGTGGCGAGGGCAAGATCGGCGTCGAAATCCACGGCCTCGATGTCGAAACCGTCCAGAACGATCTCCACATCCGCTCGTGTCATGCCCTGATCGGCACATTTGCTCGCAAACTCGGCCAGATTGACCGACGACATGAAGCACGAGTCGCCCAGCAACGCCGACTCGATGCGAGCTGCACCGGTCTCGCCATAGACTTTGGCCAGCAGGGCCGAGGTGTCGAGCACGTAGCTCACGTGTCGCCGTCCTCGCGTGCCGCTTCGGCGCGCCGTTCGGCAATGAATTCATCGACCAGGGAGCGCCCGGGTTGCGGCGGACAAAATTTCTGGAAATACCTGACCGCCGCTTCCATGCGTGCGCGCTTGGTCGTCAACACGAACTCGCCATCGCGCAGTTCGCCCACGAGCGTTTCACCTTCCGACACACCCAGTGCCCGGCGTACTTCTGCAGGCACGACAACACGGCCGCCTTCTGACATTTTTATTGAATACATGAACAATCATCCATACCCGTATTGATCTGGCAACTTACCCACTGTCTGTCTGATAGACAAGCGTGCGGATGGTGAATTCCCGTTCCATCAGACTTAATCTGCTCAGGCATAAACGAATCTGACGTCCTGCTTCACTGAGGCCGGTTTCGCCGTTGTCTTGCGACAACGGCCAGCCCCTTCCACTCCACGGGCGTGACGTCCGGCAAAACGCGCCGGAGGCGCCGTCGGGACGGCTAGACCATCCGGAAGGGGGTTCCTGGCCGCCTTCAGATCTCGATCTTGGCTTGTACCGCAGACCGGGCAGACCCAGGCGCGCACCGAGCGCGGCAGCCTCTCTATGCCGGTCCTTGACCATGCCGGGCAGCTTCAGGTCCTCGATCGCGAGGATGAAACCTCCGCCTGAGCTCAGACCTGAGCCTGTGCAGGGCACCCTGGCGGATGTTGGCGAGTCGGGCATGGCGCCGGGCGAGCCGGATCGCCGCCGTTCTGCGGCGGGCTAAGCCCTTCTTTCGGCGCGACAGCCGACGCAGGCGAGACAGCAGATGTGGATCGCGCCTTACGGCGCTCCTACCCCAACCACGCCTCCCGTCGGAGCGGCTTTAGCCGCGATTGGGGCGGTTGATGCGGGGATGGGTGTTACGATCGCGCCTTACGGCGCCCCTAACAAACCCGCCGACCCGCTTCGTCGAGATCCACCTTGACAGGGTCAGGGTTCGAAATCGTTCTAGCGTTCACGCCTTCCAGTAAAGACCGCTCGATGCGTGTTGCAGCCTTCTTGCCCGATGGTCTTCATAGACCCTCCGCAAGGAAACCCGCGACTTGAGTCGCGGGAGGAATGGCGGGTGCGCGAAGCGCACCATGTGGTGTATAAGACAGTGTGGTCTCCGGGCGCACGCCGACTGCAACGCCAGTCGAAACCTGGCCCGGATTGGCAGCGGAGCCCCGCTACCAAGGGCGGCTGTAAACACGCCCAATGTTGGGGATGTGGTCAACCATGTTTGCTGCGTCTCACAATAAAGCCTTCGACTTCAGTCGAGGGTTGTTTACGGTCAACCTTATAAATCAGCGTCTACCTCGGGCACGCGAGGCGTGCCCTGTCTTTTGGAATCACATCCGTGTGGCTATTCTGAAGGGTCTTAGTTGTTCTTGGCGCCCTGATTGATCCAACGCTCGATGACGACGAGCTCAGCAGACGGCAAGGGATCCTTGCGGTGCGGCATCCGGATGGATGGATCCACCTCTCCGGCCACCAGACGGTAGAGACTGCTCGACAGGGCGTCTCCTGGAACAACCACGGGGCCGAACCTGGTGCCCTTCATCACGCTGTCGTAGGACTCGACCAGGAAGCCGCTAGCGGCATGGCCCTGGCCATTGGTCAGGTGACACTCGACACAATGCTTCTTGAGAATGGGCTGGACATCCCTGGCGAAGCTCACTTCACCGGAGTGCTTGCAACCACTGAGGGCCACCAGGATGAGGGGCAATCCAACGGCAAAACGGGACAGGTGTTTGTTCATCTTCGATATCTCGTTGTTATAGGACAAAGAACGACTTGAGGTGCAAGCCGATCAGCACTCGGCTCAGTCGACGGCACGACCGCTTTTCAAGACCCACGACATTCATGTGGAGGGCATGGTCGCTGACGACTCAAACATAGACCCGATCGGGCCCATGAAACCATAGATCCAGGCCAAAACTTTGTGTGAACCTGTCCCAGATCGGCGCATTATTTCAGCCAGTCCGTCGCCAAGTCGTGCCCTGGGGGCCATCCTCGAGCACGATGCCGTTCGCCGTGAGCGCCGCGCGCAGACGATCGGCCTCGACCCAGTCCTTGCTGGCGCGCGCGGCGCGGCGCCGTTCGATCATGGCCTCGATCTCGGCATCGCTCAGGCCGCCTGCATCCAAGCCGCTTTGTAGATAGGCCTCGGGATCGTCCTGGAGCAGACCCAGCAGGTCACCCAGCTCACGCAACAAGGCGCCATGTGCCGCCGCCTGGTCCGGGTCATCGGACCTGAGCCGATTGACCTCACGCGCCAGATCGAAAAGCACGGCCAGTGCCTCGGGGGTGTTGAAGTCATCATCCATCGCCGCCCGGAAGCGGGTACGGAAGGGGTCGCCCGCGGCTGGGGCAGACTCGGGCAGCCTGCGCAGTGCGGTATAGAGCCGGGTCAGGGCCGCACGCGCCTGCTGGAGTGCGCCCTCGTCGTAATTGAGCGGGCTGCGATAGTGGCTGGTGAGGATGAAATAACGCACCTCTTCGGGCCGATAGCGGCGCAGGATCTCGCGCACCGTGAAGAAATTGCCCAGCGATTTGGACATCTTTTCTTCGTTGACGCGGACAAAGCCGTTGTGCATCCAGACATTGACGAAGGGCTCGCCCGTGGCGCCTTCGGACTGGGCGATCTCGTTTTCGTGGTGCGGAAACTGGAGGTCGGCCCCACCGCCGTGGATATCGAAATGGTTGCCCAGGGCACAGGTGCTCATCGCCGAGCATTCGATGTGCCAGCCAGGACGCCCCGGTCCCCAGGGCGAGTCCCAGGCCGGCTCGCCGGGCTTGGCCGCCTTCCAGAGCACAAAGTCGAGCGGATCGCGTTTGGCCTCGCCGATCTCGACCCGCGCCCCAGCGCGCAGCTCTGAGGGGGACTTGCCCGAGAGCTTGCCGTAGTCCGGAAAGCGACTGACGGCATAATAGACGTCGCCATTGTCGGCGACATAAGCGAAGCCCTTGTCGATCAGGGTTTGGACCATACTCAGGATCTCGCCGATGTGCTCGGTGGCGCGCGGCTCCTCGGTTGGCGGAAGCACGCCGAGCGCCGCGGCGTCCTCGTGCATGGCCTGGATGAAGCGCTCGGTCAGGGACTGGATGGTCTCGCCGTTCTCGTTGGCGCGGCGGATGATCTTGTCGTCGATATCGGTGATGTTGCGGACATAGGTCACCGTATAGCCGAGCGCACGCAGATAGCGATAGACCACGTCGAACACCACCAACACCCGCGCATGCCCGAGATGACAGTAGTCATAGACCGTCATCCCGCAGACATACATCCGGACCCGGCCGGGTTCGATGGGTTGGAAGGGCGCCTTCCGGCGGGTCAGGCTGTTGTAGATCTGGAGCATCGCGGCGATTTCGGGATGGCGGGATTTGAAATAAACGACAGCAGATTTACATGTTAACAAAGGCGCGGGCTTGGTAGGCGATCCATCTGCGCCCAAACCGGTCCGCCAGACGCGATCGGTCAGGCAACTCCACGACGATTGCACTAAGATATCTCGCCTGTCATCGTAATAGCCGCCAGAGACCATGCCACATCGCACCCTGACCGATTCCGGCGTCGGCTCACCCCGACGTCCGCTCTTGGACTCGATCGACAGCCCAGTCGACCTGCGCGCCCTGTCCGAGGACCAGCTGCCCGAACTCGCCAGCGAGCTGCGTTCCTTTTTGATCGAATGCGTCTCCAAGACCGGCGGACACCTCGCGGCCGGGCTCGGTGTGGTGGAGCTGACGATCGGATTGCACTATGTCTTCAACACCCCGCACGACCGGCTGGTGTGGGACGTCGGCCATCAGGCCTATCCGCACAAGATCCTCACCGGACGGCGCGCTCGCATGTGCACCCTGCGCCAGAAGGGCGGACTCTCGGGCTTCCCCAAGCGCAGCGAGAGCGAGTACGACGCCTTCGGTGTCGGACACTCCAGCACCTCGATCGGTGCCGCGCTCGGGATGGCGCTCGCGGCCAAGCAAAAAGGCGAACGGCGCGCCGTGGTCGCCATCATCGGTGACGGGGCGCTGGGTGCCGGCATGGCCTTCGAGGCGCTCAATCACGCCGGTTCGATGGACATCGACCTGGTGGTGATCCTCAATGACAACAAGATGTCGATCTCGCCACCGGTGGGGGCGATCAGCAACCATCTGGCACGCCTGCTCTCGGGCAAGCTCTACACCAGTGTGCGCGAGGGCAGCAAACAGGCACTCGCCGGGATGCCGCAGCTGCGCCAGTTGGTTGGGCGCTGGGAGGAACACATGAAGGGGATGCTGATGCCCAGCACCCTCTTCGAAGAGCTGGGATTCAATTACATCGGCCCGGTCGATGGGCACGACCTGGATGGACTGCTGCGCACCCTGCGCAACATCCGCGACATGCCGGGACAGCGGCTGTTGCACGTCGTCACCAAGAAGGGACGCGGCTTCGAGCCGGCCGAGGGTCAGCCGGTGATCTATCACGGCGTCGCCCCCTTTGATCATAAGACCGGACAGATCCTCAGTTCCAAGGGTGCGGGACCGACCTATACCCAGATCTTCGGTGGCTGGCTGCACGACACGGCTGCATCCGATCCGCGTCTGGTCGGCATCACCCCCGCCATGTGCGAAGGCTCGGGTCTGACGGCCTTCTCCAAGCGCTTCCCCGAGCGCTATTTCGACGTCGGTATTGCCGAGCAGCACGCCGTCACCCTGGCGGCAGGCCTGGCCTGCGAGGGACTCAAGCCCGTGGTCGCCATCTATTCGAGCTTTCTGCAACGCGCCTATGACCAGCTCGTGCATGACGTGGCGCTCCAGAACCTGGATGTGACCTTCGCTGTCGATCGCGCTGGACTGGTCGGGCCGGACGGTGCCACCCATGCCGGCAGCTTCGATCTGAGCTTCTGCCGTCCGATCCCGAACCTGGTGATCCTGGCGCCCTCCAACGAGAACGAATGCCGACGGATGCTCAAGACGGCCTATGAATATCCGGGACCGGCGCTGGTGCGTTATCCGCGCGGCACCGGTCCGGGGGTGGCCATCGACCCCCAGGCCCCGGCGCTGCCGATCGGCAAGGGCAAGATCCTGCGCGAGGGATCGCGGCTGGCGCTGCTCGCCTTTGGCCCCCTGGTCCAGGCCGCGCTGGAGGCCGCCGCGGTCTTCGATGCCACGGTCGCCGACATGCGCTTCGTCAAGCCGCTCGATGAGGCCCTGATCCTGGATCTGGCCGCCCGTCACGAGCTCCTGGTGACCCTAGAGGAAAACGCGATCGCCGGCGGGGCGGGTAGTGGCGTGGCCGAATTGCTGTCGGCACACGGGGTGGTCAAGCGCTGTCTGCATCTGGGGCTCCCCGATCGCTATGTCGATCAGGCCGAGCACCACGAACAGCTCGCCGAGGTCGGGTTGGATACGCCGGGCATCATCGCCAGCCTGGGCGCCGAGCTCGCACGGCACGAACAGGGGGACTGAGACCATGCTCGAGGTCCAACCGATCCCGGCCTTCGAGGACAACTACATCTGGCTCCTGACCGAAGGGACAGGAAAGGCCGTCGTGGTCGATCCGGGCGATGCCGAGCCGGTGCTGAAACGATTGAGCGACGAACGGCTGACCCTGACTGCGGTACTGATCACGCATCATCACTATGATCACATCGGCGGGCTGGAGGACCTGCTCGCCGCCTTCCCTGAACTGGAGGTCAATGGCCCGGACGACGATCGCATCCGCGCCCTCACCCGGCCTCGGCGCGAGGGCGAGACCTTCGCCCCGGCGGGGCTCGATACGGTGTTCCAGGTGCTGGAGGTCCCGGGCCACACCGCGAGCCACATCGCCTATCTCGGCGCTGGACGGCTGTTCTGCGGCGACACCCTGTTCGGAGCCGGTTGTGGACGGGTCTTCGACGGCAGCTTCGAGCAGCTCGCCCGCTCGCTAGAACGGATCGCCGCCCTGCCAGATGAGACGCTCTGCCATTGTGCGCACGAATACACCCAGTCCAATCTCGGGTTTGCCACCTGGGTTGAACCCAACAGCCCGGCTCTAGTCGAGCGCGTGCGCCAGGTTCAATTCCTGCGCTCCAGTGGCCAACCGACCGTCCCCTCGCGTCTGGATCTGGAACGCGCCACCAACCCCTTTCTGCGCACCCGCGAACCCAGCGTCATCGCCGCCGCCGAGCGCCAGGTTGGACGCCGGCTGACCACGAGCGCCGAGGTGTTCACCGCCCTCAGACGCTGGAAGGACGAGCACTACGACTGAGACGTCCGCCCCGCGGCGATCAGGGGCTCGATCTACGGCGAACCAAGTGCGATTGGGCGGCCCTGCCAGACGGAATCCCAAGGGACCTCCACCTAAGGCGTCGATCCATTGACGCTCTCCACGCCCCTCGGCGCCCGACGCCGGGCATGACGGCCCGGCAACCTCTGCCGGGCCTGGACCAGGCACCCGGCGTCATAGAATTGGCTCGAATTATGCTTTTGAGATCTCAAAGACGCTGCGGCTGACCGCCGGCGCGCCACCACCACTCAATCGAGGTTCATCATGTTCGAGTCGATCGCCGATGTCGTCGTCCTGATCCTGGAGCATCTGGATTCGAACCTGGTCACGGGTCTGTTCGTGCTGCTCATGGTCATGCTCTTCTCACTCGCCCTCGCCGCCACCCTGACCCGACGCGCGGCGGCCTTCCATCAAGCGACCCCGACGTTGCTGACCACACTCGGCATCCTGGGGACCTTTCTCGGCATCGCCATCGGGTTGCTGGACTTCGACGCCAGCCGGATCGAAGACAGCATCCCGCTCCTGCTGGAGGGGCTAAGGCTTGCCTTCATTACCAGTATCGTCGGTATCCTGCTTGCGACCGCACTGCGCCTGACGCAGGTGCTCAAGCGTGACGCCGCCGCAACCACCAGTGGACGTGCGAACGCAGCGACGCTCGATGCCAGCGACCCGATGGCCCTGTTCAGGCTCCAGATCCAGCTCGCCGACGCCCAGCTTACCACCACCCGTCAGCTTGGCGAACAGCTTGCGCGGATGGACCTGCACCTGATCCAGACCCTGGAGCGGCAACACGAGGCGCAACTGGCTGCGTTCCGGGACTTCGCCGACCAACTGAGCGAACTGGGTTCGCGCCAGCTCATAGCCGCGCTCGCCTCTGTCATCCAGGACTTCAACAACCAACTCGCCGCCCAGTTCGGCGAGAACTTCAGTCATCTCGACGCCTCGATCGGCAAGCTGTTGGAGTGGCAGGCGCAGTACCGCGACCACATGGACGCCCTGGGGGCACAACTCGAGCTGGCCGTCGCTGGGGTCGAGCGTTCACAGACCAGTCTCCAGACACTCACGCAGCAGGCCAGCCAGATCACGACCCAGGTCGAGGATCAGCGATCGATCATGCAGGCGCTCAAGCGCGAGACCCTGGAACTGGAGTCGCTGCTCGGCGCTGTGGCCGAATTGCGTGAACGGGCCAAGGAGGCCTTTCCGGCCATCGATCAGCGGCTAAGGACCATGCTGGAGACCATCGAGGGCGCGGTGCTCTCGGGGCTGGAGGCCCAGCAGCGCATCGGACGGCTTGGGGGCACGGCCTCGCCGCTGCCCGCCGCGCGCTTCGGCGCCGGCCATCTGGATCTCGCGAGGGCCTCGGCATGAAGACGATCCCAAACCCCTGGTCGAACGCATTGAGCGCCGCGATTCCAGCGGAGGACGAGGGCCACTGGCTGACGGTCTCGGACCTCATGGCCACCCTGATGATGATCTTTCTGTTCCTGGCCGTGTTGCACATGGTCCAGGTCGAACGGCTGCATCAGGCCGAGACCGAGGTGCGTGTCACCGCCGCCGAGTCGCGTCAGGCCATCTACTCGGCACTGGAACGTGAGTTTCGCCACGATCTGCCGCGTTGGAATGCCGAGCTGGTCGAGCGCACCCTGACCCTACGTTTTCGCGAACCAGACATCCTGTTCGATCGCAACTCGGCGCGCATCAAGCCCGAATTCGAGGCGATCCTGAACGACTTCTTGCCACGCTATGTCGCCCAGCTCGAACCCTTCCGCGACGTCATCCGCGAGATCCGGATCGAGGGCCACACGTCAAGCGAATGGAAGGCGGGTACCCCGCCGCTGGAGGCCTATTTTCTCAACATGGAACTGAGCCAACAGCGCACCCAGGCCGTGTTGCGATTCGCCTATGGGATCGACCTGATCAAGGGTAAGGACTGGTTCCGGGAGCGGGTTGCGGCGGTTGGGCTCTCGTCCTCGCGTCCGGTACTGGATGCGTCTGGGCACGAGGATACCGCTGCCTCGCGCCGGGTCGAGTTCAGTGTCCTGACCAACTTCGAGTCGCGTCTGCTCGAGCCGATTCGGCTGGAATCCGATGCATGGCGCCGATAGAGAGGGGTGTGACGATCAAGGACGATCGGACTCGGCCTGTCTCTCCTCGTGCATCCGCTCGACCGTCCCCTTGATCCGGGCGGCGCGAAAGAGCGCGGCATAGGCGCGATGCAGAAGTTGGATGAAACGCGGGTCGAGTTCCAGATCCTGTTCGAGACGTGCGTTGGCCCAGCGGTCGAGTCCGCGCGCGCTTGCAAGCAGGCGTTCATAATGAGGTGCGATGCGAGCCCACTCGTCCTCGACCCCATCGACCTGGGTCCAGGCGCGCACCAGTGTGTTCGGGTGGCGCTGATAGAAGATCCAGTTTGATCGCCCCTGCAGGATACAGCGGCATGCAAAATCATCGACGCTCAGGGTGCGGATCATGGTGCTGATCGCCTGGGCATCGTAGCGCACGCGCAGGCCGGCCGCGCGCAGCCGAAAGGCGAGTTCGATATCCTCGGCGCCGAAGCGGAACACCGGATCGAACAGACCGTGCTCAAGGAGCAGGGCGCGCTTGCAGGACGAACGTCCGCCCCAGAAGAATGAAAAATCCAGCTCCTGACCGTCCTTGAGCGCGGGGTAATGAAACAGCTGACAGCCTACGCCCGTGATATAGCGCATCAGTGGCGAGCGCGCTTGTTCGTATCCCAGACCCGTATAGCCGAGCACCGCGACCTCGGTTTGAGGATAGCGTCGATGGCTCAGCCAGTGCCGCTCCAGGCCGCGGCTGTCGAGCACGTCGTCATCGTCGAGAAAGACTAAGATCGGCGCACGCGCCAGGCAGACGCCATGGTTCTTGGCCGCCGCCAGGCCCGAGTTCGGCTGGCGGACGTAACGGAGATCGAGCAGTGGTGCGAAGGTCGCGGCGACCTGAGCGGTGTCGTCGCTCGATCCGTCGTCGATGAGCACGACCTCGAACTGTTCCGGGCCGAGCGTCTGGGCACAGAGCGCGCCGAGCGCCCGCGCCAGCAGAGGCGCGCGATTGTAGGTGCAGAGGATGGCGCTGATCAGGGGAGTCCGGCTCATGGGGCGCTCGTGGTCGGACCGGTCAGTGGGTAGGTCAGGTCGGCGATGCAGGCCTCAGACAGGCTCAGATGTGGATGGCGGGCTAAAAACGCCCGCATGGCGTCCTGGGTCTGGGTGTAGTCGTAGGTGCTGACCGGCTTGCGCAGGGCATGTCGAACCGGCACGGCATCGACGATGCCGAGCCAAAGGCCCTGGGCCCCAAGGAGGATGGGCCAGACGAAGTCCAGCCCCCAGCCCATGGGCGCCTCCTCGTCGAACGGCAGGAGTGCCGCGAACCCGTCGCGGCGTAGCGAGAACAGCGGCCCGATCTCGACGAAGCGGGTGCGGCGTGACTCAACGCCCGGGAGCTGATTGACGAATGGATGATCGGTATAGCTGTCATGAGTGCGCGCCGGCTGGGCTAAGGTGAAGTCGCGCGCCTCCTGAATGGCGAGAAAGCGATCGACGAAGCCTGGCGGTAGCTCGATGTCGTCGTCAACCACCATCAGATAGCGATAGCGCTCGATCTCGATCTCGGCGAGCAGCCGGTTGAGCAGCACGAACTTGGGCAGGCGCTCCGGGCTGTGCAGTCGCGTCAAGGACTCCAACTGGGGCGCGGGCGGCTCGTCGCCCTTGGGGCCGACCGATGCCCAATACAGATCGATCTCCCAATCGTGCGAACCGAGCAATTCGCGTGAAATCATCGCGGCATGGTTGGCGATCCCCGGCAGATAGACGCCCAGGATCAGGATACGGCGGTCAGTCTCACGAGGCGGCAGGCTCGCCCTCTGCGCCCCCTCCTCGCGGCTCCAACGTGCGACGGAGCCTGGTTGACCGCCGGTTCCAACACCGGGCACGGAACCTGAGACCGGCTCGGGCGGCGATTCAGTCAGCAGCGCGCGCAGGCGCTCGGCCACCACGGGCATCGAATAGCGCGCCCGCATCAGCGCCAGACCCGACTCGGAGAGACGCGCCCACAGCGTCTCGTCGCGATAGAGCCGCGTGACCGCCGCCGCGAAGTCCGCCGGATCTTCGGCGATCAGGGCGTCTTGCTCGTGCGTCAGACCCATTCCTTCGGCACCGATCGACGTCGTGACCACCGGCAACCCCTGGCTCAGACTCTGGCCGATCTTGCCCTTCATGCCGGCACCATGCCGTAGGGGCGCGACGAAGACCCGCGCTTGGTCAAAGTAGGGCTCGACCTGCGCCACATAGCCGACCACCTCGATGGCGGGTGAGGCCAGTCGGCGGATCGACTCGGGCATCTGGCTGCCGACGATGCGCAGTCGCACCTCAGGCAACTCGGCGCGCACCAGCGGCAGGATCTCGGCAGCGAAATAAAGCATGGCATCGACATTGGGTTCGTGCTGAAAGCCGCCGATGAAGAACAAATCACGCCGTCCATTCAGGGGCGCGGCCCGGTCGACGACCGGATGGACGTTTGGCAATACGTGCACGTCGAGCCTCGGATCTTCCTGGAGCAGACGCGCGCGCTCGTCCTCGGTGATGGCGACGACGCGATCGGCCGCGCGCGCATTGGCCAGTTCGAGCCGGCGATACCGATGCGCGCGTTCCAACAGCTCGGTTGGATCGGCGGCGAAGGCGGCGCCGCGTTCAAACCGCACCCAGTGCAGATCGACCGTGTCATAGATGACCATCGCCTGGGGGGCATACGCCCGCACCGGCGCCAGATAGACCTCGGCGAACTCAGGACGCGAGATCCAGACCTGCTTGTACCGATGCCCCTGGGCGACCAGATGCTCGAGCGCCGCCGTCGGACCGATCAGGGTTCGAATGCCGCGTGCGCGCAGCGCCTCGGCATAGTCCGGGCGCTCGGCCTCGCAATCGCCGATGAAGTCGACCGCCACGCCCGACTCCAGCAACAGATCCAGAATCAGGCGCAGACGATAGGACCCGGAGTCGAGATCGGGCGTCGGCGGTTTCCAGTCGATGACGAGCAGCCGGTCGGCCGGCTCATCGAGCGGCGGCAGCAGGACGCGCCAGTCACCGTCCCAGGCCGGTACATCGAGCACGGCCATCCGACGCGACCCGAGAGCCGCGAGCGGTCCTTGCAATAGCCAGTGTTTGATGCGCCGACGCCAGTGGATATCGATGGGCAGGGCGCGCCAGAGCTGACGCAACAGATCGATCGGACTCATGTCGCGTCGGACAATCGCACAGCTTTGAAAGACATGGAGAGACTCTTAAATACGCATCTGATCGTCGAAACAGGCCTGCCAATGGTGGTGTGAAGTCTGCCTAGAATCGCAACGAAACGCCAGTGATGACGCAGCGCGTGCATCGATCCGCCGCTCAGGGGGCGTCACAAAGGGGCTAACCCTCGCTTGCGTGATGGCGTACACTGGCCCTTTGTCTGGCAGGGAGACTCTTCATGTGCAATACCTGTGGCTGCAACATCACTTCCAGTAACGAACATCTGATCCAGGGCGACGGGCGTCACGCCCACACCGCCGACGGTAAGTCCGCCGTCGCAGTGCTCCAGGGTCTGCTCTCAGAGAACGATCATCAGGCCGCTCACAATCGCGAACATCTGGATCATCACGGTGTGCTGGCGGTGAATCTCATGTCCTCGCCCGGCGCCGGCAAGACCAGTCTGCTGGAGGCGACCATTGAGGCGCTCGGCCAGGAGCTGCGCGTGGCGGTCATCGAGGGCGATCTTGCAACCGAGAACGACGCCGCGCGCATCCGTGCCAAGGGCGTTTTGGCGATTCAGATCACCACCGGCAGCGCCTGCCATCTCGATGCCCACATGATCCACGAGGCACTCCACCGACTGGATCTTGACGGTATCGACTTGCTTTTCATCGAGAACGTCGGCAATTTGGTGTGCCCGGCCAGCTTCGATCTGGGTCAGCACCTGAACGTCATTCTGCTGTCGGTCCCCGAAGGCGACGACAAACCGGCGAAGTATCCGGTCATGTTCCGTGCGGCCGACCTGGTGCTCTGCTCCAAGTCCGATCTACTTCCGTTGATGCCTGAGTTCGATCCAAAACGCGCCGAGCATCATCTGCGCGCGCTTGCCAGCACGGCGCCTTTCGCGTGCGTCTCAGTGCGCTCGCGCGCGCACCTGGAACCCTGGTTACACTGGCTACGCGACGAATGGCGGGTCCAAGGCGCGCGGCTAGAAACCCAGGGCGCGATCCGTCCGGGTCGGCGGCACGAGGGCGAACACCGCTCGGATCCGACAGGCACCTCCGTCCCCAGATACCAGGATCATCACCACCATGAGCCATCACCCACACACGGCTGATCGGCTTATCCAATCACGGATGTCAGACGAGCGGCGCCTATCGCCGAGGTATCGCGTCAGGATGACCGAAAAAACCATAAAGCCCGATCTGGAGGATTCATGTCAGTGTCCGTACAACGCAAACACGCCCTCTCCATCCCAGCCTTGAGCGCCGCAGCCGCCATCCTGGCCTATGCACCTGTAGGCCAGGCCTTTAATTTCGGCGATATGATGAATCCAAACCGCTGGTTCGGTGGCGGCGACCGTTACAACGACCGCTATGACGATCCCTACTGGGGTGGTGGACCCTATGGTCCCGGCCCTTACAGCGGCTATGGTTATCCAGGCGTCTATGGCACCCCCTATGGTCTGCCCTATGGCGCACCAGGATTTGTCGTGCCGTCTGCCGGCTATGGGACCGCCGCGCCCCCAGCGCCCACGACAACACCGGCACAATCGACGCCGACTCAGTCCAGGGTCGATCCGGGTGAGGTCGAGGCGCTCAAGCGTCGAATCGAGGCGCTAGAGTCGCGCCAAAAGCAGGATCAGCCTAAACCGCAGACGTCCGAATGGCCGGCGCCCTCCTCCTTCAGACCCATGAATCAATACTGATCCGCGTTCCAACCATGCCCGGAACACCGAGCCGTCCTCGTCGGTCCATACCCGGTCACGAGAACAGGCGCTGGGCTCCGAGTGGCACGGTTGGGATCGCCCCCTGACCTCGCATGTTTCAGTACGCCACACCGGGTTCAACCAGCGCCTTGGACGACTCGCCCTGAATGACTATCGTGCGCGCCCAGTCCACGAGTCTCCTTGAGATCGCCCTGCGCTACCTGCCGCGGATGCTCCATGTGCTGCGCACCGAGGGGGTGGTTGTTCTGCTGCGTAAGCTACGTCGGCGGCTGAATATCCGTCCGTTGGCGTCCGGGGGACCACCGATCCTGCTCGCGCTCAAAGAACCCTTTGACCCTATCGCCTTTCCGCGTCATGCCGAACCGCGCATCTCGGTCGTCATCGCGATCCAGCGATCGCTGCGGTCCATCCATCATTGTCTTGCGGCGCTCGCCGGTGCCGAGACCCGGACCGCGTTCGAGGTCGTGCTGGTCGCCGGGACGGTCGATGATCGAACGCGCCAACTGGCACGCTATCCAGGCACGCGCCTGATCCAGGCGACGAACGCCTCCGGACTCGCCGCCGTGCTCGACCAGGGGGCACGTGCGGCCCGCGGCGAGTTCATTGTCTTTCTGAGCGACGACACCCAGGTCCAGCCCGGCTGGCTGGACGTGCTGGCACAGAGCTTCGCGGAGACGCCCGACGCCGGCATCCTCGGCTGCCGTCTGCTCTACCCCGATGGACGCCAGCGCGAGATCGGGCGTCGGATCGATCCAGATGGATCCATCCATCGGCTAGGCCGGCTGGGCGACCCAGACCAGCCCGCCCACGGCTACCGGCGCGCGGTCGATGCCTGTTCACCCGCCGCGCTCGCGATCCGCGCCGAGCTGTTCCAACGTCTGGACGGTTTCGACCCGACCCTGATCGAGGCCGATGACCTGGCGACCGACCTGGCCTGCCGCGCACGCGCCCAGGGATGGCGGGTCTACTGTCAGCCGCTCTCGCGTGTGGTCCGGTTCGGATCCATCGACGAGCCCCGGCTTAAGCCGAACCCTGGACTTGTCCCCCGGGCGCAGATCGGATCCGAGGGGGTGCTGAGGCGCGTGCTGGTGGTCGACAGCTACATGGTCACGCCCGACCGCGAGTCCGGCTCATTGCGCATGCTCAACCTGTTTCGCATCCTTCAGGGACTTGGCTATCAGGTGACATTCGCCGCCGCCAATCTGGAAGCCCCTCAGCCCTATGTCGCCGACCTGCAACGTCAGGGGGTCGAGGTGCTCTATCGCCCCCATGTGCGCTCGATCAGCCGACATCTAGCCGACGAAGGTGCGCGCTATGATCTCGTGATCCTGAGCCGGGCTGATGCCGCCGCCCAGGTCATGGGTGCCGCGCGGCGCCACTGCACGCGGGCGCGGATCGTCTTCGACACGGTTGACCTGCACTTCCTGCGTGAACAGCGGCTTGCCGAACTGCGCGGCGACCGGGGCACGCGCCTGCTCGCCGAGGCGCGCAAGCGTCAGGAATTGGAATTGATGCGTCAGGCTGATCTGACCCTGGTGGTGAGCGAGGCCGAGCGCGACTTGCTGGCCGTGGAGGCGCCGGACGTCAATGTGCGTGTGATCTCCAATATCCACCAGATCTTCGGCTCGGCCAACCCGCCCGAGGCAAGGCGCGATCTGCTCTTTATCGGTGCCTTCTCGCATCCGCCCAATCGCGACGCCGTGCTCTTCTTCTGCGACGAGGTCATGCCACGACTGCGCGCGCGTCTGCCCGGGATCCGGCTCAAGGTCATAGGCTCAGATCCACCGGACGAGGTACTGACGCGGGCCGGGGACACGACCGGCGTCGATGTGCTAGGCCATGTGCCGGACGTCGCGCCCTTTTTCGCCGCTTGCAAGCTCTCGGTGGCGCCGCTGCGCTATGGCGCTGGGGTCAAGGGCAAGATCAATCAGAGTCTCGCCTACGGCTTGCCGGTCGTTGCCACCCGCTTGGCGATCGAGGGGATGCACCTGGTCGATGGCGAGTCCGTCCTGGTCGCCGACACGCCCGAGGCCATGGTCGAGGCCGTGATCCGTCTGCATCTGGATCCTGCGCTCTGGCGGCGGCTGTCTGCGGGCGGCCTGGCGGTGATGGAGGCGCATTTTAGTTTCGCGGCGGCCGAGCGGGCCGTGCGCGCGGCACTCGTTCCGGAGTTTAGCCCTTGACCGATCTTGATTCCCTGTCTATTCCGTCCGTCAGCGTGATCCTGGTCAACTATAACGCCGGTCCATGGCTCACGGAGGCGGTGGGTGCCGCGCTTGACTCCAGCGTTGCGGTCGAGGTCATCGTCAGCGACAACGGGTCAAGCGACGAGAGCCTGGAGCGGCTGAGACGGGTCCATGGCCGAGACGCGCGCCTGCGGATCCTGGAGAACGGCGCCAATCTCGGTTTCGCCGCTGCCAACAACCGGGCACTGTCCCTGGCACGTGCCGAGCGGCTGTTGTTCCTCAATCCCGATTGCCTGATCGCGCCGGATACGCTCGAGCGTCTGATCCACTATTTCGACGCCCGTCCCGATGTGGGGATGATCGGGTGCCTGGTGCTCGATCCGGACGGGAGCGAACAGGTCGCCTGTCGCCGCGCCATTCCCGATCCCTGGATCGCGCTGCGGCGGATCCTGCGCCTGGATCGTTTGAGCCGCTCGGCGTCCGGGCGGTGTCTGGACCAACGCCATCAGCCACGACCGACCGCGCCGGTCGAGGTCGAGGCGATCTCCGGCGCCTTCATGCTGACGACCCGCCGAGCCCTGGAACGGGTCGGCCCGCTCGACGCGGGCTATTTCCTGCATTGCGAGGATCTCGACTGGTTCGTGCGCTTCCACGAGGCAGGTTTGAAGATCCTGTTCGTGCCGGACGTCAGTGTCACCCATCATAAGGGGGCCTGTAGCACCGGCGATCCACTGGCCGTCGAGCGCCACAAGCATCGCGGTATGGTGCGCTTCTTTCGCAAGCATCAGATGCAACGCCATTCGCGACTGTTCGGCTGGCTCGTGATCCTCGGCATCTGGGCTCACTTCGGACTCAGGGCGGTTGCGATCTGGCTCGGATCCGGGGGCCGTCGATGACGAACAGGACACAGGTGTCAGAACTCGGCCCCGTCCTGGTCACCGGGGCGACCGGCCAGGTCGGGCGTCGTCTGGTCTCTGCCCTGCTCGCCAGCGGACATCCGGTGACCGTCCTGACCCGCGCCCCCGCGTCGGTGCGACGGCTGTGGCCAAACCACCGGGTTGGGGTCCATGTGGGCGATCTGACCGAGGCCGAGACGCTCGCCGGTCTCGGTGCCGGGATCCAGACCCTCTTTCATCTGGCCAGCTATACCCCGCGTCCCGAGGAGCCGGATCTCTACAACGCCCCCGGGCACTGGCGCGTGACCGCCGAGGGCACGGTCAATCTGGCGGTGGCACTCGCCGAGGCACCGATCGAGCGGTTGATCTATGTGAGCACCGTCAAGGCGATGGGAGATCAGGCAGGTTCGCTCGGTCGTCCGGCCAGCGCCGCCATGCCTCCGGAGCCGGACTGTCTCTATGGCCGGGCCAAGCTGGCCGCCGAGCGGCAGCTTCTGGCCTTCGGCCGGGCGCGTGGGATCAAGGCGAGCGTGATGCGCCTGCCGATGGTCTATGGGCTCGACGGCGCCGGCAACCTCGCCCGCCTGGTCGAGGCCGTGGCCGCTGGACGCTTCCCACCCTGGCCGCGTCTCGACAATCGGCGCTCGGCGATCCATGTCGATGACGCGATCGCCGCCGCGCTCTTGATCATACGTCACCCAGAGACCGGCGATCAGACCTATATCGCCACCGATGGCCGGACCTATTCGACCCGCTGGATCTATGAGCGGACCCTGTCGGCGCTGGGGCGTCCCATCCCGCACTGGACTGTGCCGCTGTGGGTGCTGCGAGGCGTCGCATTCGCTGGCACGCTGGCCGAGCACAGGCTCGGGCGCCGGATGCCGCTGACGCGCGAGACGCTTTCAAAACTGATGGACGATGCCTGGTACGACTCCAGTGCGCTCAGGGCACTGGGGTTTGCGCCTCGACATGGGCTGGAGGATGAGATCAAGCGCCTGGCGCAGCGACTGGAGACTGGACCCGCTCCATGAGCCGTGTCACGGCGCGTTCGGTCAGTGGATTCTGGCTGAGCAGACGCGCGGTTCCCTTGCGCAGATGCGCCGCCAGACTCGCAGCAGCCAGGGTCATGGCGTTCTCGCCCTGACGATTGGTGAAGAGATAGACGCCCTTGAATTCGCTCACCCAGTTCAAGCGCAGGGTATGGCGGGTTCCTCGTTCCGTTTGGAACTCGATCCAGGCCCCAGGCTCAAGCGCCCGCACCAGTTTGAGATGGGGGTCGTCGTCCGGCAGCGTGCCGGGACGACCGGGAGGCGTCGGCCTGGACGGCGGCGTCACTGTGGGCTCAGGTGTCGGACGTGCGGTTGAAGACGGCGACGACGCCACCTCGCTCGTCACGGCACCTTCTCCCCGTAAGGCCGCCACATGACGCTGGATGAGCACATTGAAGAACTCACTCCACGCCGCTTCCTGACCCAGGCGCGCCAGTCCCGAACGCAATCCCTGGATCAGGCGCGGTAGCAGACCGATGAAACGCTCACGATCCGCTGGATGGATCTTTGGCTCCAGGCTCCAGATCAGATCATCCATGAGCTGGATCGCTTGGGTCCATTCCGCGTCCGTCGGTCCCTGGCGCACGAAGATCTCGCTTAGCACCTGACTCCAGCCGCGCTCCAGAAACTCCACAATCAACCCCGGAACCCCGGGACGGGTGACGCGCCTTTGGACCTCGGCGGCGACATGGGTGGCGGCCAGATCCTGGCGCTCGCGTCGTGCAAGTCCGGCGACCAGTCCGACGGCACGGTCACGCGACTGAGTCTCCTCCTCGGCCAGAAAGGCTTCGAGTCTCTGGACCTGCTCGGCCAGGATCCCGATATCGGACTCGAATCCCTCGATCACGCTCGTGACGACCGAGCGAATCATGTCCAAAAACCTCGGCTGCTCGTCTTCTCCTCGTCCAAGTCCTGCTTGGGCGATGAGATCGAGCAGACGCCGCGCCGGATGTTGGCGATCGGAAAAGAATCCCTTGTCGAGCAGGGCGACCTTCAACACCGGAATCTGGAGCTTGGCGATTTCGGCGCGCACTGCCGCCGGTAGATCGGGATCATCGAAGATCGCCTCGAAAAGCATGGCCACGATGTCGATCGTCATGGCATCCAGCCGGGGCGATCCCTTGGCCATGGGTGTGGCGCGCAATTGAGCGATGGCATTGCTGGCCCAGGGGTCAAGGGGCGCCATCCCCAGACCCGGTGCCGCCCCTGGAATCAGGGGTCCGCGTTGCAGACTGCTCAGCGTCTGCATCAGTCGCTCGTGCTCGAATGGTGTGAGCGTACTGTCAGCAACCGCGGCAGACACGGCAGATCCGGCGACAGTAGGCGGCAACACCGGATAGCCGGGGGGCGGCTGTAACAAACTGACCAAGCGCGCAAAGATATCAGCGGGCGGGAGCGGCGGTCCGCTTGACATCGCCGTGTCTGTGGCCGGCCCCCTTGGCGCGGACGTCGAACCTGCAAGGTTTGACTGGACAGCGGTTGTTTGCGGTCCACTCAGTGGGATCTTGGGCAGGATCCCAGACTCGATCAGATAACGATTGATCTCGTTGTAGATCTCGGGAAGTTCGGCCGATGTCTGGCGCTCGAACACCTGCATCAGAAAGATCGCCAGCTCACGGCTGGCATCCAGGCTGGTGAGTGCCTGGAACAAGGCGCGATAGAGGGTGATCGGGTGCAGGGGATTGTCTTCCGGCGTGATGCGCGCCCCATTCAACAAGACCGCCAGACGTCGATCGAGCGCCAACAGAGGTTGGGCACAGTTGAAGGACGCCCGCGTCGTCAGCTTGGAGAGCGCCAGATCGACTTCAAAGTCTTCTTCGTCGACCAGCTTGAGTTCCTCGGGCACTCTGGTCGGCATGGGTGCATCCGGGCGTCCCAGGCATTCGATGGCCTCATTGAAGCGCTCCACATAGGCTGCGCGGAAACGCTGCAACAACAGAGGCGTGCGATTGGCAAGCAGAGATACAGCGTCGAAACACAGCTGACGCAGACCCTGATCAACTGCTTGATCCATCATATCGAACAATTCATCGTTCGCGCGTCCGACGTGGCGCGTGAAGACAGCCAGCACCGTATCGATCAGACGCTCTCGACAGGTCTCGAGAATGGATACGGTCTCAGCCCGTCTGACATCGGGGGAGCTGGCCTCCCGCGCCCCAAAGGGGATGACATTCGAGTTGGGTTGTTTGATCATGACAAAGGACGCAAACCCTTGGTAATAAATCGTGTCACGAGTTTTAAGGGTCTAGAAGATGGATCGAGGATGGCCGGACGCCCCAACGTCTAAATGGAGCTGACACCGGATTCGAGAGGCGGTTTACCGAGAGTCAAGTTTAGAAACCTGGGCCAAGTCTGTTTGCCAACCCCGTCACACTCCGGGCAAAAGTCCTCGTCTTCCAAGCGTCGAGACTATTCCACGGTCACCGACTTGGCCAGATTACGCGGCTGATCGACATCCGTGCCCTTGAGCACGGCGACATGATAGGCCAGCAGCTGCAGCGGGATGCTGAAGATCAGCGGATCGATCAGATCATCGGTTTCGGGCAGACGCACGATCGTCAGGCCCTTGGTCTCCTCCAAAGGTACCTGGAAATCGGCGAAGGCGATGAGCTGACCGCCCCGGGCGCGCACCTCCTCCAGATTGGACTTGAGCTTGGCGAGCAGGATGTTGTTGGGCACCAGGGCTACCACTGGCATCTGCTCGTCGATCAGGGCCAGGGGACCGTGTTTGAGCTCGCCTGCGGCATAGGCCTCGGCGTGGATATAGGAGATCTCCTTGAGCTTGAGCGCACCCTCCATGGCGATCGGGTAGTGTTCGCCACGCCCGAGAAAGAGCGCATGCTGTTTGTCGATAAAACGCTCGGCGAGCGCGGCGATGGTCGCATCGAGTCGCAGCACCTCATCGATCCGCCCCGGCAAGCTGCGCAACAAGGCGACCAGCCTGGACTCAGTCGCCGCATCCAGCTGGTGGAAGCGTCCGAGCGCGATGGTCAGGAGCAACAAGGCCACCAACTGGGTGGTGAAGGCCTTGGTCGAGGCCACCCCGATCTCGGGCCCGGCATGGGTGAGAAAGACCAGATCCGACTCGCGCACCAGTGAGCTCTCGGGCACATTGCAGATGGCGAGCGTCGCCAAATAGCCCAAGTCCTTGGCACGGCGCAGTGCCGCCAGGGTATCCGCGGTCTCACCCGACTGCGAGAGGGTCAAAAACAGCGCCCGCTCGGGGACGATATGCCGCCGATAGCGATACTCGCTCGCCACCTCGACCTGACACGGCAGACCGGCGATCCCCTCGATCCAGTGACGCGCCACCAGGGCGGCATGGAAGCTGGTCCCACAGGCCACGATGGTCAGGGCCCGCGCCTCGGCGAAGAGCCCAGCGGCCTGGGTCCCAAAGATCTCCGGCAGGACGCGATCGTCCATCAGACGCCCTTCCAGGGTGTCGGCGATGGCGCGCGGCTGCTCGAAGATCTCCTTCTGCATATAGTGCCGATAGGGACCGCGTTCGGTGAGCTCGGGTGAGACCGTGGAGAGCCTGAGCGGGCGTTCGACGAGCCGGCCAGACCGATCCCAGATACGGACCTGATCACGGCTCAGCTCGGCCAGGTCGCCATCCTCCAAGAAGATGAAGCGATTGGTGACCGGCAGGAGCGCAAAGACGTCTGAGGCGATGAAATGCTCGCCGAACCCGACCCCGATCACCAGTGGACTGCCGTGGCGTGCCGCGACCAGGTGGTCGGGATCAGCGGCATCGATGACGCCCAGCGCATAGGCCCCGCGCAGACGCTGGCTGACCTTGCGCACGGACTCGACCAAGCTGAGTCCGCGCCTCAGTTCGGCATGGATGGCATGGACGATGACTTCGGTATCCGTTTCCGAGGTAAAGACATAGCCGTCCGCCCGCTGCTGGTCTCGCAGCTCGTTGTGGTTTTCGATGATGCCGTTGTGGACCAGGGCACAGCGCTCCCCGCTGAGATGGGGGTGTGCATTGTGGGTCGCAGGCTCGCCGTGGGTCGCCCAGCGCGTATGGGCGATGCCGAGCGTGCCCGACACCGGATCGGCGGCGATCAACTCGGCCAGGCGCGCGACCTTGCCGAGCGTGCGCCGCCGCTCGAGCCGACCCGAATCGCCGAGCACGGCCAGCCCGGCCGAGTCATACCCACGATACTCGAGCCGGCGCAACCCTTCCAACAGGATGGCTGCGACCGGGCGTTGAGCAATGGCACCGACGATTCCGCACATGATGACAGGAGGCTCCTGATTCGAATAGGGTTGACAGCCTAGTCAGTCGACAGCGGGCTGTAAATCGATTCCACTCGATCCACCCCTTTGGGTAGCTCGGGCAGGTCAGGGCTGGATGCACCCATGCACTCGCCGCCTCGCCACGCGGCACTACAGATCCATCGTCTCAGGAACTACACTGGGATCCGGAACGCGCACGTCAACAAGTGACCTGCCGAACGTTGACGACGCTTCGCAATGACTAAAAAGTAGTCTAGGGTTTTCCGTGTCATTTAATTGAAAAGTGATAATGACGTGACGAACACTTTCATACTGAAGTCCCTTGATGGTAATACAACGCTTCACCTGCAACAGAAAGAATACGTTGTGGGCCGAGGGTCGAACTGTGATGGTATAGTCGCGCACAATAATGTCTCACGGCGCCACGCACTATTTCGGGTAACGCCTGAGGGGGTCACCGTGCAAGATCTAGGGTCCACCAATGGCACCGCGGTCAACAACCAACGCATAGCCCGCGAGACTCAGATCCGTCCGGGGGATGTGATCACTCTAGGCACGATTTCATTCTGCCTTATGGTCGAAAAGGATCCCAACGAAACGGTTCTGATGCAAAACCTGTCCGGTGTGTTGAAGGAGGCTGAAAATTCATTCGTCGAGGAGGTGATTTCAATAGGTGGAGAGACCATCATCCGTGAAAAATTTCCGACGCCGCCGGGTTGGGTGAATGAGGGCGAAGACGTTACCTCAGGAGCCTCAAGACATCGCGCCAGTTCCAGGGCGGTCGAGGCTTTGCTGACCAGATGCCAGCAAGACCCAAACAATGCGGCAGCCTTGGTCGTTCTGTCCGGAGCCGAGAAATCTCGTGTTGTTTGTCTTGCCGTCACAGCCAATCAGCAACGCTGGACTATCGGACGCGATCACCAGGCGCAGATCCAATTCACAGACCCCGGAGTCAGCCGCCATCACGCCGAACTGATTTATGAATTCGGTATATGGCGCATAGAAAACAAAAGCTCAAAAAACCCTGTCTTGGTCAATGGTTCCCAGATGCCTTCCATGCTACTGAATCATCGGGATGAAATCAATTTAGGTGGTGTTTTAATGGTCTTCTTTGTAATTGATAGGAGGTCTACCTGAGGAAACACGGATCAAACTCACTCGCCCCGCTTGCGGGGGAGCGGTTTAGTGTGAGGGGCTAAGCGACGGCGCGCTGTGATATCTCGGCTGCGGGGTCGGTGAGCCCGTGGCGTGGACCTTCATCGAGCGCGGCTGGACGGTGGGGGTCGATTCTGTCAGGCCATGCTGGAGTTGGCTACAGGGGCCTGCCCACCGATGGAAGGCATCCAGGCCGACAGGCGCGAGGTCGAGTTTCCAGCCGCCGGTCGTTTCGATGCCATCTTTTTCTAGTCTAAAGCCTCTTTACATGCTCCGAGGCCCGAAATCGCTCAAGCGCGATAGGGTTCAAAGAGAAACACCCAGGTGAGCCCGAGCAGGCCGACGAGGGTTACCCACAGGGCAAGCCTGTGGGTCAGGCGCCAGCCGGCATTGGCCTTGCGCACGATCTGGAAGTCCTCGACATGGATGGTCTCACAGGCGCCGTTCCCCCGGTCGTCGCGGGTGATGCTGGTGTCGCGCCGAAAGCCGCCAGCGTGTGAATAAGCGGCCAACTGACCACGCAGATAGATCTGGTCGCCGACCTCGGCCGATTTGATCGCCTTTTGCACGAGGCCGACATGACTGAGCAAATGATTGTTGGAGAGTTGATTCCAAGCAAAATCCCGCGCCGCTTGCGGATCCTCGGTCGAGACCCAACAGGTCCAGGTGCTGTTTTTGTAGTGCATGGCGCGAAAGACACCGCGGGCGACATTCTCGCCCCAGACCACGCACAGGTCGCGGATGTTGATGAAGTCCTGCCAGTCCTTGGTGTGGTAGATGTCCCAGAAGACGTCGCTGTCGTGCAGACTGACCACCACGCCGTCGAGTTCGTAGTCGAACTGCGGCTCGATGCGATAACGAATGCCCTCGGCCTCGATCTCGAACGGCTCGGTGAGGGTGCGCGTCTGACGCGGCTCGACCAGCCGTTCGAGGGCATAGAACGCAGGCGGCGGGAATTGATCCTTTTTCCAATGGCTCCAGATCGCCAGACCCAGACTGGCCAGGAAGAACAGCAGAAAGAACTGCTTGATCAGCCGCCAGGGAGGCCCTGGTTCATCGAGCGAGACCGAACGCATCGAGATACCCCCGTGCACTGACATCGAGCCGATAGTCGCTCACCGCCTCACGCAAGATCTCCGGTGCCAGGGGCTCGCGCAGGGTCTGCACCATGGCCCGCGCCAGCGCCTCGACGTCGCCGACCGGAACCAATGGACCATAGCGCCCGCCCTGGAGGATCTCGCGCGGACCGCTGCGACAGTCGGTCGCGACCACGGGCACGCCGAGTGCCAGTGCCTCGGTCAGGGCGTTGGGCGAGCCTTCCCAGCGCGAGGACAGCACGAACAGCCCCGCACGCCCCAGGAAGCGATACGGATTGGGATCGAACCCATGCAGATCGACCCCCCCGCTGACACCCAATTCTTTCGCCAGCCGCTCAAGCCGCGCACGCTGGCGTCCCTGGCCGAGGATGAGCAGCCGGCATGGACGTTGCCGCTGCACCAGGGCGAAGGCACGGATGAGCGTCGTGAAATCCTTCTGGAGCCTTAGCCCCCCGATCCCCATGATCACCGGCGGCTCACCGGGCGCGAACCAGGGATGATCGAGCGGCGCGCGTGCGCTCTGCTCCAGCTCCGGGGTGATGTTGGGATTGCGCACGACCCGGATGCGATCGAGCGGCAGACCGGTGATCGCGGCGATATCCTCGGCCACGCCGCGCGAAACGGCGATGACGCCGTCGGCACGCTGGTAGAGCGCACTCAACTGACGCCGCTCCCACCAGCGCTTGAGCGGATTGCGCCTGCGCGCGTTCCAGCGCTCGGACTGGGTGGTGCCCGGACGCAGGAAATAGCGCGTGTCGCCGGACTGAGCGGCCTTGACGGCGAGCGCGACCCGATCGTCGTCGGTCTTGGCCGTGAGCACGATCGCCGGGCGCTCACGTTCGACATAGTCGTGCAGGAAACGACGACGCGCGCGCCGGTCGCGCTCGGTCAGAGGATGCAGACGCACGCTCGCCGGCAGCGTATCCAGATAGGGCGCGTCGGGCGGACCGACCACGAAGTCGACCGCAAAACCCTGTTCGGCGAGGCCGCGGGCGATGTTGGCCATCATGCGTTCCACGCCGCCATCGCCAAAGCTCGGCAGAAACAGACAGATGGGACGTGAACGCCCAAACACGGCGGCGGGCGCGGATTCGGCTGACACGGCGACGGATCTCCATCCACAGGCGGCGCGGGCCGCGTTGAGCCTGAAGGGCTGACGGCCTGGCGTCCACAAACCAGGCGAGGCGCACTATTATAGCGGCTCCAGCGCCCTCCCCATCCGCCATCCCGCGAGAATCCCTGCATGTCATCGACACTCGACCGCTCGCTTCCGTTCGCGACCCAAGATGGCGTGGAGCGTCTCGGTCTGTTCGGACTCTATCTATTCGCGGCCTTCGCCTGGCTTGGGACCACACCCGCCACGCTTGGCCTGGCGCTCCTGACCCTGGCCTTCGTCCTGAATCGTCCGGATTGGCCTGTGCTTGGACGCGATCCAGTCGTGCGGCTGAGCCTGATCCTGATCGTCTTTCTGGTCGTCCACAGCCTCGCTCTGGCCTGGATGGCGCCCAGTGCGGAACGGGCAGCGACCATCCTCGACGGCGGCGGAAACTGGCTCAAGCTGATGCTCTTCATCCCGCTCGCCCACTGGTGCACCGGACAGCCCGAGCGGGTGCGCGGACTGCTGCTGCTCGCCGCGCTGGGGTTTACGCTCGCGGTGCTGCGCAAGATCGACTGGGCGAACTTCGGCCCCGCGTTCTTCTCGACCCGGTTCGAATCCTATCTGCCGGCGATCGCCTTCGGCATGTTCACCGGGCTTGGCGCGCTCGGACTCATCGTCCTGCGTCAGGCGTTCTGGAGACGCTTCGCGTCGGGCTGGGCGCGTTGGCTGGGCGTGATACTCTGGTCATTGTGGCTGCTATTCATGCTGGAGGGGCTGTTGCTATCGCAGTCGCGCGGCTCCTGGTTCGCCTTTCTTGGCGCCCTGACGCTGTTGGTCATCCTCGAATGGCGCGGGTACGCGCACCCTGCGGGCGATACCATGCGCGCGCGACGACGTCGCTATGGGCCGGCAGCCTTGGTCATTGTCATTGGACTGGCGCTGATCAGCGGACTGCTGGTGCAGACCGAGACCCTTCACAAGCGCCTCAGCGAACACAGGGGCACACTGATCGACATCGCGCGCGGCGAGACATCTGCCCTGGAGTCCGATCCCGTGGGACTGCGCTTCAAGGCCCTGCTGTTTGCGCGCGAGACCTGGAGCGCGCGACCCTGGTTCGGCTGGGGCGCGGGCACCAGTCGCGAGCTGATCGCCGCCAGCGGACGTCCCGAGGCGCTGTTCGACCACGACCACTGGCTGCCACATCTGCACAACACCTATGCCGAGATCCTGGTCCAGTTCGGCCTCGTCGGTCTGATCCTGATCGCGGCCCTGATCTGGGGGCTCGCGCGCTCTGGTCTCAGGTCTGGTCGTGCCGGACACCTGCCCGCTGATCTCGGACGCTTCTATCTGGTCGCCTTTGTCTTCATGCTGATCTGGTGTCTGTTCAACTATCGTGTCGTGCACACCGACTGGATCTTCTTTTGGATCCTGGTCGCCGGTACCCTGCATGGACTCAGTCGCGGCACAGGCACGTCTCGCTCTGGTGCTCAGGCCCAGGCCGGCAATCCCATGGCCTCGAGATAGGCGCTGGTCGCAGACTCGATCTCGAAACGCCGCGCCGCCTGCTGGAGTTCCTCACGCGGCAGCGGGGCATCAAGGGTGGCAGCCATGGCCTCGGCCAGCGCCGCATCGTCGCCGACCGGCACCAGGCGGCCATAGCGCCCGTCATCGAGGATCTCGCGCGGACCGCTCGGACAGTCGGTCGAGACCACGGGTGTCCCGACCGCCAGCGCCTCGACTGGGGCGAAGGGCAGCCCTTCCCAGCGCGAGGAGAAGGCAAAGAGCGCAGCATGGGCCATATAGGCATAGGGTTGGGGCACGAAACCGGGCAGCGCGAAATCTTCTCCGACCCCAAGGCTCGCCGCTAAAGCGAGCAGAGGTGCGCGATGGCGCCCCTCGCCAAGGATCATCAGTCGGGCCGGGCGGCGGGCGCGCAGCCGGGCGAAGGCGCGCAGGAGCGTGGCGAAGTCCTTGCGCGCGCAAAGTTCACCGACGCTCAGGATCAGCGGCGGCTGTCCGGGCGCAAACCAGGGATGATCCGGTACCGGCAGCTGTCCCTCGAACAGATGCGCTGGCACCACCGGCGAGGGCACGACCTGGATGAAGACAGGCGGAAGCCCGGTATAGTCTGTCATGTCGGCGGCGGCACCGAGACTGGGTACCAGCACCCGATCGGCGTAGCGATAGAGCCAGCCCATCGATCGGCGCTGGATCCAGCGGTCGAGCACGCCGCGCGCGGCCAGATCCACCGAGATGGTGATCCCGGAACGCAGGATCAGCCGTGTCGGCGTCCCGGCCAGGGCGCGTGCCGCCAGTGCCAACCGATTGACGCGATCCTTGTCCGAGAGCATGACGGCTGGGCGCTCAAGGCGTAGATAGCGCACCAGGGCCGGCAGGGTCAGCAGGGTATGCGCCGTCCCGAGATCGACGATGCGCGGCGCCGGGTCAGAGTGTTCGAGATGCGGTCCATGCTCGCGGACCTTGAGCAGATCGACCCGGTAACCGCGCCGAACCAGTGTCGGCAATAGATGGCGCGCAAGCCGATCGACACCGCTATGACCGGAAGTTGAGAAAAAACAGGCGATGCGAGTGGGATAAGACATGTGGCAGCGATTTTATTGGCTCGGACATTCAGTGACCCGGTGCGCACCACACCACGCCATTCAGGACCGGGAGGGTGTCAACTCGACGCCGGCCCGGGCCAGGCTCAGCGGCGCCCAAATCTGTTTGGAGCGGTCAATAGTATGCCGTTAAGGTCGCAGTCGCTGTCGGACTGGCCGACCGGTTTCATGTTGATTCAGGGCAACCGGCTCGAAGATCTGTGCGCGCTCCTGGTTGCCTGGCTGCGCCGTCACCCACTGGCGCCGCTCGAGCCCGAAACCATCCTGGTCCAGAGCAACGGGATGGCGCAGTGGCTCAAACTCGCCCTGGCCGCAACGCCCACAGACGACGCGACCGCGGGCGGGCTTGGCATCGCCGCTGCGCTCGATCTGATCCTGCCGGCCCGTTTCGTCTGGCGCGTCTACCGCGCCATACTCGGCGAGCTGCCCGAGACCTCCCCCTTCGACAAGGCGCCCCTGACCTGGCGGCTGTATCGCCTGCTCGAACGCCTTCTGGAGTCGATACCGCACCAGACGAGCGAGGATGCCCTCGAGGCGCTTGCCCCGCTGCGCAGTTTTCTGGCGGTCGATGAAGCGGAGATGCCACGCCGGCGCTATCAACTCGCCGAACGGCTCGCCGATCTCTTCGATCAGTATCAGGTCTATCGTGCCGATTGGCTGGAGGACTGGGGTCAGGGTCGCGATCATCTGACCGGTCCCAGGGGCGAGCGCCACCCGATCCCAGCCGGTCAGTCCTGGCAGCCGGTCCTGTGGCGTGCCGTGCAGGCGGACGTCCGCGATGCGTATGGCCTGAACGCGCCGCCGCTTTCATATGCCAGCCGGGCCGAGATCCACCGATCCTTTCTGAAACGGATCGATCAGGGCAAAGACCTCAGCCCGGAGCGCCTCACCGAGCGGCGATCGGCTGGACTGCCGCGGCGGGTGATCGTCTTCGGTGTATCCTCGCTGCCGTGCCAGATGCTGGAGGTCCTGGAGGCGATCGCCCCCCTGTGTCAGGTGATGGTGTTTGCGCTCAACCCCTGCCGACACTATTGGGGCGATCTCATCGAGGGTCGCGACCTGTTTCGCCGTCCCTATCGGCGCCAGACGGCGCGCAAGGTGCCGGATCTGCCCGACGAACGCGAGCTCCATCTCTATGGTCACCCACTGCTCGCGGCCTGGGGCAAACAGGGGCGCGACTATCTCCGGCTGCTCGATGAGTACGACGATCGCCACCGTTACGAACCCTATTTTCAGTCGCACAGTCTCAAGATCGACCTCTTCGCCTCGCCCGGCAGCGACTCCTTGCTGCATCAGTTGCAGGACGACATCCTGGAGCTGCGTCCGCTCCACGAGCGTCAGCAAAGAGAAACCATCATCGACCCCGAGCGCGACCGCAGTTTGGAGTTCATCGTCGCCCATAGTCCACAGCGCGAGATCGAGATCCTGCACGATCGTCTGCTCGACGCCTTCGAACGTTCGGCGGGCACCGATCGCCCACTTCAGCCACGCGAGGTCTTGGTGATGGTGCCCGACATCGCCGTCCATGCCCCGCACATCCAGGCCGTCTTCGGGCGTTTCGATCCGGACGACCGGCGCTACATCCCGTACCAAATCGCCGATCAGGGCCAGCGTCATCGCCATCCACTGGTGATCGGGTTGGAACATCTGCTGAATCTACCCCAGAGGCGTTTCCTGGTCAGCGAGCTGCTCGATCTGCTCGACATCCCGGCACTCCAGGCGCGATTCGGGCTTGCTGAGACCGATCTGCCACAGCTGCGCGCCTGGATCCTGGGGGCCAATATACGTTGGGGTCTGAATGGCGAACAGCGCGCCAGCCTCGGACTGCCGGAAGGGTTGGAGCACAATACCTGGCGCTTCGGACTGCATCGGCTGCTGCTCGGGTTCGCCAGTGGTGGGGCCGGCCCCTGGCGCGGGGTCGAGCCACACGACGAGGTCGGGGGTCTGGAGGCGGTGTTGCTGGGCCCCTTGGTGCAGCTGCTCGATCGTCTGGAGAAGACCTGGCGAGCTCTCACCCAACCGCGTTCGCCATCTGACTGGGTCGCCCTGGTCGGTGGGCTGATGGACGACTTCTTCGCCGAGTCGAACGAATCCGATGGCTCCACACTCACCCGCATCCTGCACGCGCTCGCTGACTGGGAGGCAGACTGTCTTCAGGGGGGGCTGGCTGAAGAGCCCATCGCGCTCGAGGTCTTCCGCGATGCCTTCCTCGCCCGGCTCGATCAGACGAGCCTCAGTCAGCGCTTCCTGGGTGGGGCGGTCAGTTTCGCCACCCTGATGCCGATGCGGGCCATTCCGTTTCGTCAGATCTGGTTGTTGGGGATGAATGAGCCCGATTATCCGCGCCGGCGCGTGCCGTTCGATTTCGATCTCATGGCGAACGACTATCGTCCCGGTGATCGCTCGCGGCGCGAGGACGATCGCTATCTGTTTCTGGAGGCATTGCTCTCGGCGCGCGAGAAGCTGGTCATCGGCTGGGTTGGGCGTAGTATCCGCGACAACAGCGAGCGCCCGCCCTCGGTGTTGGTTGGACAGTTGCGCGACCATCTGGCCGCTGGCTGGCGCTCGCCCAGCGGCGACGGTAGCCAGTTGGTCGCGGATTTGACGAGCGTGCATCCGCTCCAACCGTTCGGGCGCCGCTATTTCGAGCCCGATCGCCCGCCACTGCTCTTTACCTATGCGCGCGAGTGGCGTGCGGTGCACGATCCCGTGGGAATGAGCGAGGTCGGCGCTGAACGGCTCGCGCCCTGGTGCCCCGAGACGTCGCTGGATCTCGATCAGCTCCAGCGCTTTCTGCGCGATCCGGTCACGGCCTTGTTCGAGCAGCGGCTGCGGATCAAGGCGCCGGACGAGGTCGTGGCCCCGCCCGAGGTCGAGACCTTCAGTCTCAAGGGTCTCGATGACTGGCGGATCAAGGATGCCCTGATCGAGCGCACCTTCGAGCCTGGGCTGGATGTGTCGACGCTCAAACAGCGTCTGCACGCCGGCATCGCGCGCCTCCAGGCCCAGGGACGCTTGCCGGGCGGAAGCCTGGGCGAACACCTGGGGCAGAGGGTCAGCGCCGATCTACCCACACTGTACACCGCCTGGGATGAGGCCCTGGCCGAATGGCCCCAACCGCTTGCTCGTCCGGTCCCGATCGCCGTGGAGGTCATCACAGCTTCCGGGCGGCTGGGACTGGAAGACATGTTGGACGGGCTGCGCGCGGGTGATGGCGGTCGCGGTCAGATCATCTTGCAGGCCAGCGGTCTGACCAAGGACAACCACTATCAGTGGCGCAATACAGTGCGCGCCTGGGTCTGGCATCTCGCCGCCCAGCTCGGCGGCGAGCCGGTCACGACCCGGCTGCTGACACCCACGGGCAAGGCACGTCTGGATCCCGTGCCTGCCGATGAGGCGCGCGCTCGGCTTGAGGACCTTCTCCTCGCCTGGTGGGAGGGGATGCAGCGACCGCTGCCGGTTGCGCTCAACGCCGGCATGGCCTGGCTCGACCAGGGCGGACCCGAGACACTCGAGGATGACGCGCGGCCTGAGTCACTCAGGGCCTGGAGCGCGTCCGCCCAAGCCCTCAAACAGGACCTCGAATACAACGCCTATCTCGGTCGCTGGTACGACGGCTTCGCGGCGCTCTGGTCTGGGGGCGAGTTTGCGCGCTGGGCACATCGGCTCTATGCCGACCTGCACACGGCCTTTTCCGCATCGGGAGGAAAAGACGCGTAAACAACCCTCGACTGAAGTCGAAGGCTTTATTGTAAGACGCAGCAAACATGGTTGACCACATCCCCAACATTTCCTCCCGCGACTCAAGTCGCGGGTTTCCTTGTGGAGGGTCTATGAAGGCCGCCATCCAGTCACTCAACCCGCTCGAAGTCCCCCTGTACGGCTCGCGTCTGATCGAGGCCAGTGCCGGTACCGGCAAGACCTTCACCCTGGCCATGCTCTATCTGCGTCTGGTCCTAGGACACGGCGGCGAGACGGCCTTCCCGCGTCCGCTCATGCCGCCTGAGATCCTGGTCGTGACCTTCACCAATGCCGCAACCGAAGAGCTGCGCGAGCGTATCCGGCGCCGGTTGGTGGAGGCGTCCGCCGTCTTTCGCGCTCAGACACCGCGCGATCCAAACGATCCATGGCTGCTCGGCCTGCGGGATCAATTGGCCGACAGCGATCTCGCCGACCACGCCCGCCGCCTGGAACTGGCCGCCGACTGGATGGACGAGGCGGCCATCTCGACCATCCATGCCTGGTGCTACCGGATGCTGCGCGAACATGCCTTCGACGCGGCCTCTGCCTTCGAGCAGACCCTGGAGAACGACGACGCCGAACGTCTGCAACGGGCGGCTGAGGACTACTGGCGAACCTTCGTTCTGGGGTTAAGCGCACTGCATCTGGAGCCGGTTCTGGAGCAGTGGTCGCAGCCATCGGATCTGGCCAAGGCGGTCTGCGGTCTGCTGCCCCTGGCCGAATCTCTGCCGCCGGTCGCCGACCCGCCGGACGAGAGCGTCGGACGCTGTCTCAAGACCCGCCGAGACAGGATCGCGACGCTCAAGACCGACTGGCGCACCCAGGATCATATCGGCGCCCTGGAGCGACTCTTCGAGCAGGCCGTCAAGGACAAGGCCTTCAAGCAAACCGCGCTCAACAAAAACCACCGCGCCAAGGTGCTGGATGGATTGCGGGCCTGGCTGGGGACGCCGGATCAGACCGAACTCGACATCTTCGGCGGCCAGTCCTGGAAGCGGATGTCCTCGCTGGCCATCGGCGAGATCTGGAACGATCCGGACAAGGCCCCGGTCGACCATCCAGCCTGCCGCGCGCTGGCCGAGCTGCATGAAACATTCATCAGCCTGCCCGATCCCACCGAGGATCTGCTGACTCACGCCGTCCACTGGATCAAAAGCCGCGTCGAGCGCGAAAAGCATCAGGGCGCGATCCTGACCCAGAACGACCTGCTGATCCGGTTCGATCAGGCACTCCAGGGCGAGGGCCGCGAACGCCTGGCCGCCGCCATCCGCCGACAGTTCCCGGTCGCCCTGGTCGACGAGTTCCAAGACACCGACCCGCTCCAGTACCGCATCTTTTCATCCATCTACGAGATCCAGGCCAATCAGGCCGCGACCGGATTCTTCATGATTGGCGACCCCAAGCAGGCGATCTATGCCTTTCGTGGCGCCGACATCCACACCTATCTGATCGCGCGTGCCGCCACCCAGGGCCGTCACTACACCCTGGATGTCAACTATCGCGCCTCGACCGACCTGATCGCGGCGATCAACGCACTCTTCGAGCACGGCGAGCGCACCACCACGCACGGCGCCTTCCTGTTTCGCGAACCGAACGGTCAGGGCAACCCGGTCCCCTTCCATCCGGCCCAAGCCCGCCCACAGTCCGAACGGACCCTGACCATCGACGGCCGTCCCTGTCCGCCGCTTCAGGCCTGGATCATCCCGCCCGGCCCCAGCGGCACCCTGAACAAAGAGGCCTATCGCGCAGGCACCGCCAAGGCCGCCGCCCGCACCATCGCCGAGCTGTTGCGGCTCGGACAGGAGGGACGCGCCCTGTTGCCGCTGGATCCGGATGGCGAACGTCCACTCCAACCCAGCGATCTGGCCGTCCTGGTCAACAATCGCACCGAGGCCGAGGCCATCCGCGCCGAACTGCGCCGGCTCGGCGTGGCCAGCGTCTATCTCTCCGAGCGCGGCAATGTCTTCGACACCCAGATCGCGCGTGATCTGGCGGTGTTGCTGCGCGCCATCGCCGATCCCTTCGACGACCGGCTGATGCGTCAGGCATTGGCCACCCGCCTGCTCGCCCAGGGCCTGACGGATCTGGACCGGCTCAACAACGACGATCTGTATTGGGAGACACTGGGCGAGCGCCTGAGCGCCCTCAATGGGCGCTGGCGTCGTCAGGGATTCCTCCCCATGCTCTACCGTCTGATCGGCGAGTTCCAGATTGCCGAGCGTCTGCTCGCCACCACGGACGGCGAGCGCACAATGACTGATCTATTGCATCTAGGCGAACTGCTCCAGCGCGCCAGCGAGGCGCTCGACGGTGAACAGGCCCTGGTGCGTTTTCTGGAAGAGGCCATCGCCGACAGCCGCATGGCCACGGGAGAGGCCCCGGAGGCGCGCCAACTGAGACTCGAAAGCGACGCGCGCCTGGTGCGGGTCGTCACCATCCACAAATCCAAGGGGCTCGAATATCCCTTGGTGTTCCTGCCATTCATCGCCGACTGTCGGCGCGTCAGCGACAAGGATCGTCCACTCACGACCCACGACGCCGAGCATCGGCTCCAGGTGCATCTGAGTGCAGACCCGGCGCGCGTCGCCCAGGCCGACCGCGAGCGTCTGGGCGAGGACCTGCGCAAGCTCTACGTGGGGCTGACGCGCGCACGCTATGCCAATTGGTTGGGGTTGGGGGCGATCTCAGACCTCAGGCACTCGGCGCTCGGCTATCTGCTCGGCCTCAACGACCTGGGTGAGAGGCCGGCAGGTGGGTCTGTCGCGACCGCTCGCGACGATCTCGCCGAGCGACTGCGGCCACTGACCTGGCTGACCTTGATCGAGCTGCCCTCCGGCGATCCACCCCGTCTGCGGGCCGAGATGCCGCTTAAACTCGAGGGCGCTCGCCCCGCACCCGAGTGGTACCCGCGCCCCTGGTGGATCAGTAGTTACTCGGCGCTGAGTCGGGGCGCGCGGTTGGCCGAGACGCTCGACCCATCCGAGACCCTAGGATCTGAACGGCTCGAAGACAGGGTGGAAACGGCAAGCGACGAGACAGCGCTCGAGGAGGCATCGCACCCAGACAACCCACTGGAGAGGCACTCGCCCGCAGGTAGCCTGCATGCCTTCCCGAGTGGCGCGCGCTACGGCACCTTTCTACATGGACTGCTGGAATGGGCCGGACGTGCGAGCAGTCAGGCTCGACACGGCTTTGACTGCGCCCTCGCCATGACCGGGTCAAGGCGCCAGATGCTCGAAAGGAGCTGCACACGGCGCGGACTGGGCGATTGGATCGAACCGCTCGACACCTGGCTGACCACACTGATTGACCGCACCTGGCACCTCGATGCGCTCGCCCTGCCCGATGGCAGGATTCCACAGCTGCGACTGGCTGACCTGGATCCAGACAGCTATCAGGTCGAGCTTGAATTTTGGATCGAGTGCTGCACGATCGATCTGGGTCGACTCGACCAGCTCATCACCCAGCACACGCTCGCCGGTCGCAAACGGCCCAGGCTCGTCGCCTCCAGACTCAACGGGATGCTCAAGGGCTTCATCGATCTGGTGTTCGAGCACGAAGGGCGCTATTACGTGCTGGACTGGAAATCAAACCAGCTCGGCCAGGACGACAGCGCCTATACCCAGGAGGCCATGTGCGCGGCCATCACCGAACGGCGCTATGATCTGCAATACGTCCTTTATCTGCTGGCACTGCACCGTCAGCTCCGGGCGCGTCTGCCGGACTACGACTATGACCGCCATCTCGGCGGGGCCATCTATGTCTTTCTGCGCGGCACTAGCTCGGCAAGCCAGGGCCTGTTCATGGAGCGCCCGCCGCGCGCTTTGATCGAGTCGCTCGATCGACTCTTTGCTGGAGCTTTTATTAACCAGGCCCTTAAATAGACTGGTGATGGTTAGGGTATCCGGGCAGCCTGAGCAGGCCCGTCTCCCGCCCGCGGGAGCATAGGTATCTACACAATTTCATCTTCCCTTTGGCGCGCACCAGCCACAACTGGCCGTCGCGCGTCCAGCGGCGCAGATGGCCGACCGAATCCGCTTCGCGATCAATCACATGTACCAACCGGGGGCCGAATTTCTGCTGCTCCAGCCAACTCAGCCGCTCGCTCAATTCGTCCAGAGGCGAAGACACCTTGGGGCTGATCGTGTCGGCACACGAGCTCCAGACGCCTTGGGCCGTCACCAGATCCTGCACCGGCACCCCCAAGGGCGCGCCATCCTCGGCACTGACCAGGAGGCTGCTTTGCAGTTCGTCGCCCACATCCGTGGCATGGGTCATTTGCAGGCGATCCCGTTTCGAGGCGTGCCCTCCATCGTTCACTCTCGACCAGTCCGCCACCGCCAACACATACTCACCGCCATTTTGTACCTTATCTTCCCCGCGAGAAATCCCCCGAATAGAGCCGGGTTTGTGTAGATACCCATGCCGCGGGAGAGGGGGACATAGGCGAGCGTGTTGCCGCCCCAGACACCGAATGGATTTAAGGGCCTATTTAATAAAAGACTTGATTTAAGCGCCAAGTTCGATATTATCGAGCGCGGCTGACACGGCCACTCTGACCCCGAAATCTGTTGTATTTTTGGTCAAAACTTGACCTAACTTTTTTGCCGACTCTCTGTGTATGCTTGAGCTTGTCTATCAGATTGATTTTTCAAGCAAAAGTTATCCACAAGGGGTTCGCATCGAGACCCGCTTTTGAGGGGATTAAGACTCCGACCGGGCCAGCGCGATTCCGTATTAGTTAGGTTCGCATCGAGACCCGCTTTTGAGGGGATTAAGACTCGTCTGTTTCGCGGCAGACGACAAATTTGTTTAGTTCGCATCGAGACCCGCTTTTGAGGGGATTAAGACGCCATAGGCGCTCTGACACAAGGGCCGCGCGGAGTTCGCATCGAGACCCGCTTTTGAGGGGATTAAGACCCCAGTTTCGAGGCGCGGATGACATCGAAACGGCGTTCGCATCGAGACCCGCTTTTGAGGGGATTAAGACCACAGGCCGAACGCATACTTGAAAAACATTTTGTAGTTCGCATCGAGACCCGCTTTTGAGGGGATTAAGACCGCTCAAGATCTAAAGCTTCCGCCCGCTCTTGCGTTCGCATCGAGACCCGCTTTTGAGGGGATTAAGACCGCTCAAGATCTAAAGCTTCCGCCCGCTCTTGCGTTCGCATCGAGACCCGCTTTTGAGGGGATTAAGACTTGCCCCCCTGTCGTCCCCCCGCACGCGGGGGGACGAACTATCTGTAACTGAACTTGTCGACCGTCACGCTGTCGTCCCCCCGCACGCGGGGGACGTTCGCATTGAGAACCGTTTCTGAGGGGATTATTAACCCAGCCGCAAATAAAGACGTGGATCACTCCTGAAGACCTCCCCCGCCAACGCCTCCGGTAGGAGCGGCTTTAGCCGCGATTTTGGCGGTTGAGGCGGGAGAGGCGCATGAATCGCACCTTACGGCGCTCCTCCATCGTGCTTTGATCAAGGTGCCTTTTGAGCCTTCTTCCCAAAGATATTTATGGGCCACCTTAATAAGGTGACCGATCAAGACCCTCGGGCCAAAAGGCTAAAACACGCCGTAGGAGCGCCGTAAGGCGCGATCCACATCTAATGGCTCAGGCCACAAGGCTTAAACCAGCGTCGGGTCGAGCGCATCACGTAACAGCTCGGGGTCCATGCGAATCGACATCGGTATGTTGGTAGGCAACATGATCGCGCACGACGGGGAGGGACAAAGGGCCTTGCAGCTAGAGGACTGGGATAGGCTTGGCGCCCTACGCCCGCTCGATCTGGCCCTGACCCGATTCATCCGGGCGCATGGACCGGAAACGGATCCCTGGGTCCTGTTGGCGATCGCCCTGACCAGCGCGCGCACCGGTCAGGGTCACATCTGTCTAGACCTGAAGGCCGCGCTCGAATCGCCGCACACCCTATTGACCGCAGGCGACGCGGATCTGCCCGCGTCGCCAGGACCTGGTGCCGAGCTGGCTGCATGGCTCGCGACCCTGACGCTGGACGACTGGGTGGCGCGTCTGACGCAGTCCAGCGTGATCGAGAAGGCCTGGGCGTCGCGCCCGCCATCCGACACCACTGCGGCCAAGATAGCCGCGCCCCAGTCCGAGCCGGCGCCCCTGGTCCTCGGCGGGACGCCTGAACGCCCGTTGCTCTATCTACGCCGCTACTGGACCTATGAGCAACGCATCCAGGCAGGCCTCTCAGCGCGTCTTCACCGGACGCTCGACCAGCCTGAGGACAGGATGCGCGCCTTGCTCGAGGTGCTCTTTGAGGCCGAGGAGTCCGGCACACTCCCCTGGCAACGCATCGCCTGTGCGCTGGCCGCGTGCCGTGCCTTCGCCATCATCACCGGCGGTCCGGGCACAGGCAAGACCACCACGGTCGTGCGTCTGCTCGCCTTGCTGCAAAGCCTTGCGCTGGAGGCCGGCGCATCGCCGCTGCGTATCCGGCTTGCTGCCCCGACCGGAAAGGCGGCGGCACGGCTCAACGAATCCATTGCCGGACAGGTTGAACGCCTGCCTTTCGACCGACTCCCCGACATTCGCCCAGCGATCCCGATCCAGGCCGTCACCCTGCATCGTCTGCTCGGTCCGCTCCCAGACAGCCGCGGCTTCCGCTATCGCGCCGGGCATCCGCTGCCGGCTGATCTGGTGGTCGTCGATGAGGCCTCGATGCTTGATGTCGAGCTGATGGCGGCGCTCCTCGATGCGCTGCGACCCGAGGCGCGCCTGATCCTACTCGGCGACCAGGATCAACTCGCCTCGGTCGAGGCCGGTGCCGTGCTGGGCGACCTGTGTCGGCGCGCCCGCGCGGCGCATTACACCCCCAAGACGCGCGACTGGTTGGAGCGGGTGACAGGCGCGCGCTTGCCTGAAGCGCTGATCGATCCGGCGGGCCGACCGCTGGATCAAGCCATCGTCATGCTGCGTCACAGCTATCGCTTTCGCGCCGAGGGCGGGATCGGCGCCCTGGCCGAGCTGGTCAACACCGGGCGGCTGGACGGCGCACCGGTCAGCGCACCCTGCACCGCCTTGGATACCCTCTTTGCTCGCCGCTCCGACCCAAGTCTCGGACAGATCCGGCGGATTCGTCTGAGCGACGAACGCGACCCCCGCTTCGACCAACTGGTGTTCACGGCCTACTGGGGACGCTCGGGCTATCTCGCACTGCTGCACGAACAGCGCCCACCGGACGATGCCCCTCCCGAAGCCTTCGACGCCTGGGCGCGCGCCGTGCTCAGGGCCCAGGCGGGATTCCAGCTGCTCACCGCCTTGCGCCAAGGACCCTGGGGGGCCGAGGGACTGAATCGGCGCATCCAGCATCGATTGAGCCAGGGCCCAGATGCATCCAGCCTCGGCGCAAGGACATCAACTCAGATCCAGATCCAAGGCGGCCAACCTTGGTTCGAGGGACGCCCGGTGCTCGTGACCTGCAACGACTATCGTCTGGGCCTGATGAACGGCGATATCGGGATCACCCTGCGCGTGCCGGTCAAATCCACTCCCCCCCAAAGGTGGGAGAGAGGACAGGGTGAGGGGGCGCAGCCATCCAGCGTGCTGCGCGTCGCCTTCCCGTCCGGTGATGGCAGCGACGCCATTCGCTGGATCCTGCCCAGCCGCTTGCAGAACGTCGAGACCGTGTTTGCCATGACGGTGCACAAGTCGCAGGGTTCAGAGTTCGACCATACCGCCCTGATCCTGCCCCCAGTCTCCAGTCCGGTTCTGACACGCGAGCTGCTCTATACCGCGATTACCCGCGCTAAGTCGGTCTTCACCCTGATCGACACCCAAGAGGAGGTGCTTTGCGGGGCGCTCGGGCGGCGGGTGGAGCGCGCGAGCGGACTGGCGCTGGCGCTCGACTCGGACCAGGACGCCTCTTTGAACGAGGATCAGCCGTCCGCCCGGGGCGGGGCGAGCGACTCATAGAGCGCCGAATAGTCCGCCTCGGCAAAGCCCCTGGCCTCGGCCTCGCGACAGCCGGACTCGATGGCCGCGATCAGCCGGACATCCAATCCAGAGGCTTCGGCCACGCGCCTGAACAGCACGACATCCTTGTGCAGATGTTTGAGCGGAAAGTTGGCCATTCCGTAGTCGTGCGCCAGATACCTGGCGAGCTTCTTGTCGAAGGTCTGGGCATACAGCGCGCTTGCACGCAGGAGTTCCATGAAGGTCTCGACTGCGATCCCCTCGCGCCGCACCAATCCGAGGCTCAGGGCAAAGGTCGCCGTCAGACCGGCGATCAGCTGATTCATGGCCAGCTTCAGGACCGCGCCCTGCCCCACGGGGCCGATCAGGTGCGGATCCCGGCTCAGGGCGCGGAAGACGGGCAGACAGCGCGCATAGAGATCCGGGTCGCCACCCGCCATGAGGATGAGCCTCCCATCGCGCGCCTCGGGCAGACTACCGAGCACCGGGGCCTCCAGATAGGCGCCACCCGCGGTAGACACCCGCTCGGCGATCTCCTGGCTCTCGTCTGGGGCGATGGTCCCCATCTGAATCAGGATGCGCCCGGCCAACGACTGGGTCTCGCCCGGTTTGAACAGGGTCGTATGGATGGCCTGGGCATCGCTCAAGAGGAGCAGGGTCAGATCCGCGGCCTCGATCGCCTCCCAGACATTGCTGGCTAGATTGAGCCCGCGCCGGCGCGCCGACTCGGCCCGCTCGGCACCGCGATTCCAGCCGATGACCTCATAGCCCTGATGCTTGAGCCGTAGCGCGACCTCGGCGCCAAGTAGACCCATCCCCAATACCGCGACCTTCATGGCTGAGACTCCAGGTGACGGAGTGAGGCGATGACGGGCGCGGTGTCCGGACGCACCCCGCGCCAGAGAAAAAACGACTCGGCCGCCTGCTCGACCAACATCCCCAGGCCATCGAGCGCCTGGGCCGCGCCCTGTTCGGCACCCCAGCGACAGAAGGGGGTTGGTTGATCACCGTAGAGCATGTCATAGACCCAAGCACCGGGCGCCAGACAGTCGTTCGGGATCGCCGGCACGGCAGCGTCCAATCCTGCCGAGGTGGCGTTGATGATGAGGTCGAAACGCTCGCCCGCCAACGCGCCGAACCCGCAGCCGGTGACCGGACCCAAAAGTCTGGCGCGACGAGCGAGATCCAGCGCCCTGGACTCGGTGCGATTGGCGATGACCAGGTGTGCGAGCCCGGTTGCAAGCAGCGACTCGAGCACACCGCGCGCCGCCCCACCGGCACCGACCAACAGGACCCGCGCTCCCTGGAAGTCAAAGCCGTGATTGCAAGCCAGATCGCGCACCAACCCCACTCCATCGGTGTTGTCGCCCCTTAGCCGACCGTCCTTGAGCCGGATCAGGGTATTGACCGCACCGGCAAGTTCAGCACGCTCGCTGCGCTCTTCGGCCAGGGCAAAGGCCTGCTCTTTGAACGGCAGGGTCACGTTCAGACCCCGCCCACCCGCAGCCAGGAAGCGACTTACGTCGCCGGCGAAGTCGTCGAGCGCACCGAGCAGCCGCCCATACTCCAGATCCTGACCGGTCTGGCGTGCAAAGGCCGCATGGATCAGGGGCGACTTGCTGTGGGCGATCGGATTGCCGATGACGGCATAGCGGTCGGTCATGATTGTCACCTATCGGGCCCGGGAAACTCGACAAACGGCAGGTGGCGGCTGGTGATAAGACAACAAAAGGAAAGACACTTAAGGATCATATCAGACTTGGCGCCAAGCGGTTCACCGCCCTGCCTTCACTGTCCATCGCGTCTGCGCAACCCTCGAGGGAGGATAGCCAAGGCCACTGCAACCGCTCGGTCAGACTGACTCAATCCGGCTCAACCAGCGGCCTGCGGCGCGCGCAGGCGGATGACGCTCGCGGTAGCGCATTCACCCTCTCGTCCATTCGGAGCAGGATTGACATCCGCTGTCGAGCCGGTGAAAACCTTCAAAAGGTCACAGCAACTAGATAAACACGCAGGAACGAGCAGGTGTCTAAAGAGACTGTTCAAGCCCTGACTGATTCGTCGATAGACGGCCTGGATCGGGCAGCCATATGGCGGGTCGCGGTAGAGGCGCCACTGGCCGACACCCTCGACTATCTGCCACCGCTCGATCCGCCGCCTGCTGGGTCGCGTCCGGGACTGCGTCTGCTGGTACCCTTTGGACGCGGCGCTCGGGTGGGAATCTTGATCGAGGTCGTCGACCAAAGCGCGCATCCAGCCGACAAGCTCAGGCGGGTCGAGCGGGTGCTGGATCCCGAGCCGCTGTTCGACGTCCTGGACCTGAGACTGCTGGCCTGGGCGGCGGCCTACTATCAGCAACCGCTCGGCGCGGCGCTGTTCGCCGCGCTCCCGGCGCGTCTGCGCACTCCCGAGCCACTGTCGGTGGAAACCGCGCCTGGACTCCGGGCGACCGAGTCTGGCCGGGCGGTCGATCTGGAGACACTCAGCCGCGCGCCCAAACAACGCGCGCTCCTCGATGCCCTGCGTTCCGAACCTGAAGGACTGACGCTCGGCGAGCTAACGGCGCGACTCGGCGACAGCCAGAGCGCCATTCGCACGCTCAGGTCCAAGGGATGGATCACCGACGTTCAGCTCGCGCGTGCGCCCGATCCCGTCACCGAAACGCCGCCGCTCGCCGGCCCTGAACTCCATGCCGAACAGCAGGCCGCCGTCGAGGCCGTTCAAGCCGCTTTCGGCGCCTTTGGCGCCTTTCTGCTCGACGGCGTGACCGGCAGCGGCAAGACCGAGGTCTATATCCGGCTGATCGAGTCTGTCATCGCCCAGGGGCGACAGGCACTCGTCGTCGTGCCTGAAATCGGCCTAACGCCCCAGTTGCGTGAGCGCTTCCGCACCCGACTGCCCGGCCCCATTGCCGTGCTGCATTCGGCACTCAAGGCCAGCGAGCGCGAGCGCAACTGGCTGCGCGCGGCGCGCGGTGAGGCCAATCTGATCCTCGGCACCCGCTCGGCGGTGCTGGCGCCGATCCCGCGTCTGGGACTGATCGTGGTCGACGAGGAGCACGATGACTCATTCAAGCAACAGGATGGACTGCGCTACTCGGGACGCGATCTGGCGGTACGCCGTGCCCAGCTCGCTGGCTGTCCGGTGGTGCTGGGTTCGGCCACGCCCTCGCTGGAGACACTGCGCAATGCCAAGCTCGGACGCTACGGTTGGCTGCGTCTGACTAAGCGCGCCGGCGGTGCGCGTGCGCCGACGATCTCGATCCTCGATATCCGTAATCAGCCACTGCGCGCCGGACTCTCGCCAGTGTTGCGCGCGCACATGCACGCCGAGCTCGCGGCGGGCAACCAGATCCTGCTCTTTCTCAACCGACGGGGCTATGCGCCCGTACTCACCTGTCATGCCTGCGGCTGGGTCGGCGAGTGTCCGCACTGCGACGCGCGTCTGACCCTGCATCTGAGCGAGCGCCGGCTGTGGTGTCACCATTGCGGCTGGTCCTGTCCCCAACCTGATCTCTGTCCCGCGTGCCGGCGTCCGGAGTTGCAGATGCTCGGACGCGGCACCGAACGGCTGGAGGAGGAACTGGTCGCGCTCTTCCCCGAGACGCGCATCGCCCGGCTCGATCGCGACAGCACGCGCCGCCGGGGCGAACTCGGGCGGGTGCTGGACGCGGTCCACAGAGGCGAGATCCAGATCCTGCTCGGTACCCAGATGCTGGCCAAGGGCCATGACTTTCCGGGTGTGACCCTGGTCGGCGTCCTGGAGCTCGACCAGGCGCTCTATGCCAGTGATTTCCGCGCCGCCGAGCGCATCGCCCAGCTCATCGTCCAGGTCGCCGGACGGGCCGGGCGCGCCGAGCGTCCAGGGCGGGTCGTGCTTCAGACCCGTCATCCCGAGCATCCGTTGTTGCAATCACTGTTGCGCGAGGGCTATTCGGGCTTCGCGGAGGCCGCGTTGCGCGAGCGCGCCGAGGCCGAGCTACCGCCCTACAGTCATCTGGCGCTGGCACGCGCCGAGTCACCCAACCCCGAGGATGCCCTGGCCTTTTTGCGCCAGGCGCACGAACTGGGCGAACGGCTCGCCGCTGACTCGGGCGCGATCCAGCTGCTGGGGCCGATCCCGGCACCGATGGAGCGACGCGCTGGACGCCATCGCGCCCAGCTCCTGATCCAGTGTGCCGAGCGTCCGCGCCTGCAAGGCTTCCTCACCCGCTGGGTGAACGAGGTCCGCACCCTGCCAAGACGCAAGGGACTGCGCTGGTCGCTCGATGTCGATCCACGCGATCTGCTGTAAATCCCTTGTGCCGCCGATTCAGGTATGCTTAGCGCCTCGGATCAGCCCCGCCCAGGGCCCTCTCTTCTCGCGAGAGAGGGGTGGGAGAGAGGGGCAACCGCCCGATCATGTCATTCACCCCAGCAGACCGCCTCGCCCGACGCCTGGCATCCGCTCGAGCCGTCCCGGCGCGCGGTGGTCGAGCCCTTATCCACAATGAAGTCAGACATCAAAGCCCTGCTCTCCGCTGCGCTCGACACCCTGATCGGTGAGGGCCGACTCCCTCTCGCCGAACCACCCGAGATCCAGGTCGAGCGCGCCAAGGACAGCGCGCACGGTGATTTTGCCTCTAACCTGGCCTTGCTGCTGGCCCCATCACTCGGCACCAGACCGCGCGACCTTGCACACCAGCTCGTCGCCGCCCTGCCCGACTCGCCGCTGGTGGCACGGGTCGAGATCGCCGGCCCCGGATTCATCAATTTCTTCCTGGCCGAGGACGCCTATCTGGCCCTGGTGCCGCGCATCCTCGCGTCCGGTCACGACTATGGTCGGAGTCGTCTCGGTGCCGGGCGGCGGGTCCAGGTCGAGTTCGTCTCGGCCAATCCGACCGGGCCGCTTCATGTCGGCCACGGTCGGGGGGCGGCCTATGGCGCCGTGGTCGCCGATCTGCTCGAGGCCGTCGGTTTCGAGGTGCACCGCGAATACTATGTCAACGACGCCGGGCGCCAGATGGACATCCTGGCCACCTCGGTCTGGTTGCGCTATCTGGAACTGTGCGGCGAGGAGCTACGCTTCCCGAGCAATGGCTACCGCGGCGACTATGTCTGGGACATCGCCGCCACCCTCCATCGCGAGCACGGCGACGCCTATCGGGTCGAGGCCGAGCAGGTCTTCGCTGGGCTCCCCGCCGATGCCCCGGTCGAGGGCGAACCGCAGGATCAGCCGGGCGACAAGGAGGCCCATATCGACGGACTGATCGCGGCGGCCAAGCGGTTGTTGGGCGATAACCGCTATCGCTATGTCTTTGAGCTGGGCTTAAACACCATCCTCGACGACATCCGCGAGGATCTGGCGCAGTTTGGCGTGACCTATCAAGAATGGTATTCGGAGCGCTCGCTGGCCGAGCGCGGCGCGGTCAATCGCGCCATCGAGCGGTTGCGCGAATCCGGGCACATCTATGAGCAAAACGGCGCGCTTTGGTTTCGCTCGACCGCCTTCGGCGACGAAAAGGACCGGGTGGTGGTGCGCGAGAACGGACAGACGACCTATTTCGCCTCCGATATCGCCTATCACCTAGACAAGCTCGAACGCGGTTTCGACCGGGTCATCGACATCTGGGGGGCCGACCATCACGGCTACATCCCGCGCGTCAAGGCGGCACTCCAGGCGCTCGGCGAGGACCCCGACCGGCTCGAGGTGCGGCTGGTGCAGTTTGCCATCCTCTATCGCGGCGGCGAGAAGGTACAGATGTCGACCCGCTCGGGCGAGTTCGTCACCCTGCGCGAGCTGCGCCGGGAGGTCGGACGTGACGCCGCGCGCTTTTTCTATGTGATGCGCCGTTGCGAGCAACACCTGGATTTCGACCTGGATCTGGCCAAGTCCGAGTCCTCCGACAACCCGGTCTATTATGTGCAGTATGCCCATGCGCGCCTCTGTGCCGTATTGCGTCAGGCCGCCGAGCGCGGACTGGTGATCGAACCGAGCCCAGGGATGCACAACCTGGAGCGCCTCACCGAGCCCCAAGAACAGGCCCTGCTGCGCACCCTGAGCCGCTATCCCGAGGTCGTCGAGCAGGCCGCGCTCAAGGCCGAACCGCATCAGCTCACCCACTATCTGCGCGAGCTGGCCAACGATCTGCACACTTATTACAACGCCCATCCATTCCTGGTCGAGGACCCAGATCTGCGCGACGCCCGGATCAAGCTGATCCTGGCCACCCGCCAGGTGCTGCGCAATGGACTAGGACTGATCGGTGTCTCGGCACCGGAGACGATGTGACATGCCCAAGGACTACTATCGCGGCAAACCCCCACCACCTTCCCCGCCCTCCACCCCACCCATCCGGCGCAAGCCAAACCGCTCCTGTATCGGCTGGCTGGTCGGAGGGATGGCGCTGGGCGTGGTCAGCTCCAATGTCCTCGCACCCAAGGCCAAATTGCCTGCGGACACACTGAGCGCGGCACGGGCCGGTCAGTCTGTGTCCAAACCGACCTTTACCTACGAGAAGATCCTGAGAGAGGCCGAGGTGGACATCAGTAAGGGACCGCCGCCGCCACCACCAGCCCCGCGACCCCAGCCACAACCGCCACAAGCCAGTATCGGGTCCCTGGACACATCCGAGCCGATTTCGCCAGTGGCGTCGGAGGATCAGCTCCCGCCACCGACAACACCGAGCCCCGGGACCTATGTGGTACAGGTGGCCTCCTTCAGTCGTCAGGCCGACGCCGAACGGCTCAGGGAACGACTAGCTCAACTCGGTCTGGCGACCAGTATCCAAACGGCCACGCTCGAGAATGGCAAGATGGCCTATCGGGTACGGACCGGCGGCTATGCCGACCGGGCGCAGGCCGAGCAGGTACGTGCCCTGCTCAAGCGCCATGGGCAGGACGGCATGACGATCCCGATCAAGTGAGGTTGGAGCGCCGCGCCAGACGATAGGCCAACCAGCCGACCCCGACGGTCGCGGCGCCAACAACGACCACCAACGGGCGCTCCTGGATGGCATGGAGCACCATCCAGACCATGAGTGTGATGAAGGCAAGTGAGGTGACCGGATGTCCCCAAGTGCGATAGGGCCGGATCAGTTCCGGCTCGCGCACTCGCAAGACGAAGACGCCCGCGACCGTGAGCGCCGCAAACACCGAGAGCGTGAAACCAGCATAGCTGATCAGGGCCTCGAAGCTTGCTGTGATCAGCATCAGCTGCGCCAAACCCGTTTGAAACCAAATCGCAATCAGCGGTCCACCACCCTTGACACGGCGCGCAAGCAGCCGCATCGCCGGATAATCGCGCCCCATGGCTTCATAGATGCGTGGCCCGGTCATGACCAGGGCGCCCACGGTCGAGATCAGTCCTAGGGCGATCAGACTGCTCAACAGACGTCCGCCCGACGCGCCGAAGACATGGCTGGCCGCCACATGGCCGACACGCTCGTTGGCTGCCGCCAGCTCCTCGGTGGGTACGGCACCGAGGAAGACTGCATTCACGCCTAGATAGAGCAACGTGACTGTCAGGGTCCCCAGGATCAGCGCGATCGGCAGCCGGCGCCCCGGGTCTCGTACCTCGCCTGCCACATAGGCAGCGGCATTCCAACCCGCATAGGCATAAGAGATATAGATCAAGCCGACCGCGAAGGCCGGCGAGAACAGGGCGTCAAGCACGGGCGGTCCCTCGTCGCCGAGCAGATGCTCGGGGATGACGACAAAGATGCCGCCCAGGATGAAGATCAGGATCAGGAGCGCCTTGAGCAGGGTGAACAGATCCTGAACGCGGCTGCCGGTACTGAGTCGGATCGAGTGCAGCGCCGAGGCCCCGATCACCAGCGCCGTCGCGGAGACGAGCGGCGGGATGCGTTCCGAGCCGAGCGCTAGATTCAGATACTCGCCGAAGGCGATCGCGCTTGCGGCGATCGGCGCGGCAAAGCCCACCACCAGTGACACAAACCCGGCGATGAAGCCCAGCGCCGGGTGATAGATCCGTCCAAGCAGCTGATATTCCCCGCCATTGTGCGGCAGGGCCGCGACCAGCTCGGCATAGGCCAGCGAGCCGCAGGCCGCCGCCAGCCCGCCCAGCAGCCAGGCCATCAGCACTGCCGGTTGAGATCCCAGGTCGCGCAGCAGAAAGCCCGTGGTCGTAAAGACCCCGGTGCCGATCATGGTCGCGATCACGAGCAGGGTCGCGGTGCGCAGGCCGAAAGGCGGATGGGGGTCGCTGGGCATGGAAGGCGCGTCGAGGGAAGGGTCGAGTCGATGATTTGAACCCTAAAGGCGTTCCGGATGCAAAGGGTTTCACCGATTTGGTTCAGCGCACGATGGGCCAAGTCTGCGCAACAGATCAGGTTCAGGTTATGCTTCAGCTTCTCATTCAATTCAATGCCGTGCCCGATGGTTCCGAGCCGTACCGAGCTATGTCCCAGACCTCAGATCCGCTTCGCCTCACCGATCTTCCGGACGACACCCCGGCGCGACTCGCCGAGGTCCGGGGCGGACATCAGCTCAGGCGCCGGCTGCTGGCGCTGGGGTTACGTCAGGGCAGCCCGCTTCGCATCCTCCAGCGACGCGGCAGGGGATTGGTGCTGGCCAGCGGTGAACTGCGCATCGCCATCGGTGCCGGGATCGCCGAAAAACTCTGGGTGACGCCGGAGAGCGATCAGGCCATGTTCGCGATGCAAGGGCAGTCTGGAGACGAGATGGCGTGAACGGAACCGATCGTACCGCCGCCGAGGTCGTCAAGCTACGCCCACCGCTGACGATCGCGCTAGCCGGCAATCCCAACTGTGGTAAGTCGGCCCTTTTCAACGCCCTGACCGGCATTCGCCAGACCACAGGCAACTGGCCGGGTGTGACGGTCGAACGCAAGGAGGGCTCACTGGAACTGGACGGACGCCGGGTGCGGGTGATCGACCTGCCCGGGATCTACTCGCTCGACGCCAGCTCGCTCGACGAGAGGGTCACGCGCGACTATCTGCTCAGTCACGAGGCCGATCTCATCGTCAACGTGATCGATGCCAGCAACCTGGAGCGTCATCTTTATCTGACGGTACAGCTCTTAGAGATGGGCGTGCCGGTCCTGATCGCGCTCAACATGATGGACATCGCGCGCAAACGCGGTATCCGGATCGACACCGGGGGGCTGGCCGAGGCGCTTGGCTGTCCAGTGGTGCCCCTGGTGGCGGTCAGCAAAGAGGGTCTGACCGAGTTGCAGGCGCGACTGCTGGCCGTGGCTGAGGGACGCGAGCCGTCCGGCAGGGCGCTCACGCATGGCGAATGCGTCGAGGCGGCGGTGCTGGAGTTACTGCCCCGGCTTGACTTGATCGGTGGCGCCGACGTTGGACGCGCCAACGCGCGCTGGCTGGCGCTCAAGCTCCTGGAGTCAGACCCCATCGCCGAGCACGCCGTCGGTCCTGAGACACTGAAGCTCGCCGAGTCACTGCGCCGGCGGATCGCCGAGCGCACCGGTGAAGACACAGATCTACACATCGCTGACACCCGCTTCGGTCATGCCCATGCACTCGCCCGGCGCGTGCTGCGCGAGGAGCGGCGGGTCGAGCGCACGGTCTCGGACCGCATCGATCAGGTGGTGCTCAGCCGGGTGTTCGGCATCCCGCTGTTTCTGCTGATGATCTATCTGATGTTCATGTTTACCATGAACATCGGCGGGGCCTTCATCGACTTCTTCGATCAGGTCGGACAGGCGCTGTTCGTCGACGGGCTCGGCGAGCTGCTGGGGCGTCTTGGCGCGCCCGACTGGCTGACCCTGGTGTTGGCCACGGGCATCGGCGGCGGTCTCCAGGTGGTCGGGACCTTCATCCCCATCATCGCCAGTCTCTACATCGTGCTCGCGATCCTGGAAGACTCGGGTTACATGGCGCGCGCGGCCTTCGTCATGGACCGTTTCATGCGCTCCATCGGGCTACCGGGCAAGGCGTTCGTGCCCCTGATCGTGGGTTTCGGCTGCAATGTGCCAGCGGTGATGGCCACGCGTACCCTGGAGAGCGAGCGCGAGCGCAAACTGACCATCCTGATGAACCCCTTCATGTCCTGTGGGGCGCGGCTTCCGGTCTATGCGCTATTTGCCGCCGCCTTCTTTCCGCATTCGGGTCAGAATCTAGTGTTCGTGCTCTATCTGACCGGGATCGCGGTGGCCATCCTCTCGGGGCTGGTGATGAACCATACCCTACTCAAGGGCGAGAGCTCAGGTCTGCTGATGGAACTGCCGCCCTATCACCTGCCGACCGTCAAGGGCGTACTGCTGCGTACCTGGGACCGGGTCAAGCTGTTTCTGCGCGAGGCCGGTCGGGTGATCGTGCTCATGGTCCTGGCGATCAACCTGTTGGCGACCATCGGCAGTGACGGGAGTCTGGGCAATACCGACAGCGAGCGCTCGCTTCTGGCCGAGATCAGCCGGGGCGCTACACCACTCTTTGCGCCCATGGGGATCCGCGAGGACAACTGGCCGGCGGTGCTCGGGATCTTTTCCGGCGTGCTGGCCAAGGAGGTGATCGTTGGGACGCTCGACTCGCTCTATGGCCGGTTGGCGGTCGAGTCACACCCGATCGAGGAACCAGAACCCTTCGATCTGTGGTATGCGCTGGGCGCGGCAGCCGGCTCGATCGGCGAGAATCTCGGACAGCTCGGCGAACGCCTGCTCGATCCGCTCGGGCTCGACATCGGTGAGGCGAGCGACCGTGAGACGGCCGCCGCCGAGCAGGGCGTCCAGACTGACACCTTCGGTACCATGGCCGAACGTTTCGACGGACAGGCCGGGGCCTTTGCCTATCTGCTGTTCGTGCTGCTCTATTTCCCCTGTGTGGCCACCATCGGCGCCATCGTGCGCGAGGCGGGTGCTGTCTGGGCGACCTTCGTCGGCGTCTGGACCACGGGTATCGCCTTCCTGACGGCGACCCTCTTTTATCAAATCGCCTCCTTCGAACGCGACCCGCTCACATCCGGACTCTGGATCGGCGGCGGATTGGGATCCTTTTTCGTGGTGCTGATCGGCCTGCGGCTATGGGCGGCACGCACGCCCTGACTCTAGGCCGACAGCCGCGCGTTGTCCTTGGCCCTCGACTCCTCCATGAACACACGCTTACCTCCGACAGGGCACACGGGCGTCGCGCTGAGGGTATCGGCCCGTTTCAGGCGGTCGTGGAACGAGGGATTGGCCGGCGGCAGCCGTTGGCTTGTGAGCAACTGGTCATTCATTGGGCACAGCGTTCCTAATATGAGGAAAGTCAGAGGAACAGCGATGGGAACGCGGCTTTAACGGATGACTGCAGAACAGGTAAGCCATCCTCGAAACAAAAAGCCCGCATTTAAGCGGGCTTACGGGGTTTTTGTGGAAGACTTCGGACGACGCAGGAAGGCTTATTATTTTCCGATACAGAAGCTGGAAAAGATCCGATTCAATAGATCCTCTGAGGTGAACTCGCCCGTGATCTCGCCGAGCGCGCGTTGCGCCAGATGCAGTTCCTCGGCAACCAGCTCGGCACCGAGTCTAAGCTCTAGGTTGGCTGCCGCCGCTTGCAAGGTACTGCGCGCGCGTTCGAGCGCTTCGAGATGACGGCGCCGCGCGATGAAGGCACCCTCGGGATGGGCACTCAGACCGGCGTGTGCCTTGATCTGTCCCCTGAGCAGCTCCAGGCCTGCGCCGGTCACCGCCGAGAGCGCGATCTCAACCTCGCCGTCCCGCTCGACGAGACGCGCCGGCTCGCCGACTAGATCGATCTTATTGCGGATCAGGATAACGGGACAGTCGGTAGGGAAACTCGAACGGATCGATGCATCTGGTTCCTGATCGACCGACCGGACCCAGAGCACCAGGTCGGCGTCGTTCAGGGCCGCCTGGGCGCGCCGCACGCCCTCCCGCTCGACCGGATCCTGGCTGTGGCGCAGCCCGGCGGTGTCGATGATGCGGATCGGCAGCCCATCGACCTGGATGTCGAATTTAAGCAGATCGCGCGTCGTGCCCGGGATGGCGGTGACGATGGCGGCCTCCGTGCCGCAGAGTGCATTGAGCAGGCTCGACTTGCCGACATTAGGCGCCCCGGCGATCACCACCGCCAGGCCCTCACGGATGATCTGGCCCTGATGGGCATCAGTGAGGAGCTGCTCGACATCCGCTACGAGTCTATGCAGATCGGCGGCGAGCCGGGTGTCCTCGGCGAGATCGAGCTCTTCGTCTGGGAAATCGAGCCCAGCCTCGACCTGGAGCCTCAGTTGGATCAGGCGCTCGAGGAGTGCTGCGATCCGCTGCGAAAAAACCCCTTGCAGACTGCGCCCGGCCAGCCGCGCGGCGAGGCTGGTCGAGCTTTCGATGAGATCGGCGACCGCCTCGGCCTGGACGAGATCGAGCTTGCCGTTTAAGAAGGCGCGCTCGCTGAATTCGCCTGGACGCGCCAGGCGCGCGCCCAGCTCCAGACAGCGGCGCAACAGCAGATCCATGACGACGGGTCCGCCATGGCCCTGGAGCTCGAGCACATCTTCGCCAGTGAAGGAGTGCGGGGCCTGAAAATAGAGCGCCAGACCCATGTCGATGAAGGTCCCATCGGACTCGTGAAAGACGCCGAGGACCGCGCGTCGCGGTTCGGGGATCCGCCCCAGGATGGCCGCGGCGATCGCCGGTGCCTGTGGACCGCTGACCCGCACAATCCCCACCCCACCCATCCCGGGCGGGGTGGCGATGGCGGCGATGGTGTCAGGGGTCGTCATCGCAGCGACGTCGCCTGGCTCAGTGGCGACGCTTGGCCATCTCCCGTTCCAGGTCGCGCGTGATCTTCCATTGCTGGGCGATCGATAGCAGGTTGTTGACCGTCCAGTAGAGCACCAGACCCGAGGGGAAGAAGGCGAAGAACACAGTGAACACGAACGGCAGGCTCATCATGATCTTGGCCTGGAGCGGGTCCGGGGGGGCGGGATTGAGCTTCTGCTGCACGAACATGGAGACACCCATGATCAGCGGCAGGATGAAATAGGGATCCGGCGCCGAGAGGTTGTTGAGCCAGAGCACGAAGGGCGCCTGACGCAGCTCGACGCTCTCCAACAGCACCCAGTAGAGGGCGATGAACACCGGGATCTGGATCAGGACCGGCAGACAGCCACCGAGTGGATTGATCTTTTCGGTCTTATAGAGCTCCATCATCGCCTGATTCAGACGTTGCTTGTCGTCGCCATAGCGGTCCTTGAGCGCCTGAAGCCGAGGCGTGATCTGACGCATGTGCGCCATGGAGCGATAGCTGGCCTCCGAGAGCTTGTAGAAGGCAAGCTTGATCAGGATGGTCAGTACGATGATCGCCCAGCCCCAGTTTCCGACCACGGCATGGATCCAGCTCAGCATCCAGAAGATCGGCTTGGCGATGACGGTCAGCCAGCCATAGTCGACCGCCAATTCGAGCCCTGGGGCGACGTCCTCCAGCTTATTCAGGAGCTTGGGACCGACGAAGAGCCGATCATCGAACACATGCACTGTACCAGGCGCGATGCTGACCGGTGTCGAGTATTTACCGATGATATAGCGCGGCTCGTTCGGGCCCGACAGCGCCTTGGTATAGAGGGTCTGGGGTATACCCTGGGGCGGGATCCAGGCTGCAAGGAAGTAGTGCTGCATCATGGCGATCCAGCCATCGGTCACGGTGCGGTCGAGCTTGCCCTTGGCCATGTCTTCCAGCGAGACCTTTTTGTATTTCTCCTCCGGGCTGTAATAGACACCGCCGGTAAAGGTGCTGATGAAGCGGGTCTCGTTGGGGTCGTGCAGTGCGGTGCGTTGGAGCTGGTTGTAGGCGCGCGCGATCACGGGGGTAGGGCTGTGATTCTCGACCACCTGGCGCGATTCGATCAGATAGCTGCCGCGGGTGAAGGTGTAGATCTTCTTGACTCGGAGCCTGGCGTCTTCATTGGTCCATTCGAGGACCACCTCGAGCCGGTCGGCCCCAGGCTGGAGATCATATCGTGTCTGGGCGCTGCTAAAGAGCGCTTCGTGGGTCGGCAGGAGCTCCAGGCGGTCGCCGAGCAGTCCCGACTGGACGATGAACATGTTCGGCGGCGTCTGCTTCAACAGCTGGAACTTGTCGTCCGGGCGCTCGGGGACGACCGCATAGTCGAGCAACCAGGCATTCAGGAGTGTCCCGCCGCGCGGCGAGATCTCGAGACGCAGCACATCGGTCTCGACCCGGATCGGCGTCTCTTCGGGAGCCAGGGTGTTTGTCACGAGGCCAGGGGCAGTCGAGATGGTCGGGATCTCATTGGCGGTGGGCACGGTAACGCCGGCGGCGTCCTGGATCTGCTCCTGGGCAACTTGGGCAGGACGGCCATAGTCCTGCATCCAGGACTCATAGATCAGAAATAGCACCGCGGCCAGTGCCAGAAAAAGGAACAAGCGCTGGTTATCCATGAATCGTGGTCTGCCTTTTCTCAGGGACAGGATCGATGCCGCCTGGATGCCAGGGGTGACAGCGCAACAGGCGACGCAGGGCCAGATAGCCCCCGTATAAGAAACCGTGGACCTCGATGGCCTCCACGGCATAATGGGAACAGCTGGGGTAGAAACGACAACGCGGACCGAGTAGAGGGCTGATCAGGTATTGATAGGCCCGAATCGCCCCGATCAAGATTCGACGCATGATGAACTCTCGAGATGGATCCACACCTGTTCTAGGGCATCGAACAGACGTTGGTTCGACTCGGCAGTAGCTCTCGGTGTACACATCACCACGATATCAACCCCTGGAAGACGCCGATAGGCACGGCGAAAGCTCTCACGCGCCAGTCGCTTGAGCCTATTGCGGTCGATGGCGCGGCGGGCACATTTCTTGGAGATGGCCAAGCCTAGCCGGGGCCGGTCGAGTCCATTGGATCGATAGAGCACAACAAAACCACCGAGGACTACGCGACGCGGCTCGACGAAGACACGACGGAATTGACCGGCACTCGTTAGCCGCCGCTCGCGCCCGAAGCCCTGGCCAGGGTCGCTGCTTTGCGCGTTGGCGCTCAGGGGATGAGGTGCGCACGGCCCTTGGCACGCCGCGCACTCAGAACCTTGCGGCCATTGCGGGTGGCGCTACGGGCACGGAAACCATGGGCGCGAGCACGCTTGAGGCGGCTGGGCTGAAAGGTGCGCTTCATGTTAACGATACTCCAGAGAAATCTGTGGTGGGACGCAGGGGTCTGATGACCCAGCTAAAAAAGACGTGGAAGCCTAGGTAATTTTTTGCCAGAAGTCAATCAAAAGACGTGCCCAATCGGTTCGGGCTGTGGATAAGTCGACGCAAGGGCGCTAGACTTGGCCGGTGGTTCAGGCCAGGAGGCCACGTCCGGCTGCTGTGCGCACCGGCTTCATCATCAAATCCACTCCTTATGCAATCATCCGGGTGGCGCCATCGCGCGCGCTGCCGTATCCAAACCGAGACGACGCATGTCGGGAAACGACTTAGCCCTATGGGAGCACTGCATCAATCAATTGAAGGCCGAGTTGACATCCGCCGAGTTCAACACCTGGATCCTGCCCCTGCAAGCGCGCGTGGATGGCTCATTGCTCAGGTTGTTAGCGCCGAATCGGTTCGTGCTCGACTGGATCCGCAAGCATTATGCCGATCGTCTGCGCGAACTCTGTACGCGCCACAGTCAAGGCGAGGTCTCTGAACTTTATTTCGAGGTTGGCGAGTTTGGTGCAGAGAAAGGACAGGGTGCCCGCTCGAAGTCCAGTGTGATCGGCTCGGATCTGGCCGATCGGCGCGCGACGGCCAATCTGAACGCCGACTTCAATTTTGAGACCTTCGTCGAGGGCAAGTCCAACCAGTTGGCACGCGCGGCTTCGATCCAAATCGCGCGTAACCCGGGCGGAACCTACAATCCGCTGTTCATCTATGGTGGGGTCGGGCTGGGCAAGACGCATCTGATGCACGCGGTCGGCAATGGCATCCTCACCTCCAATCCAAGTGCGCGAGTCGTCTATCTGCACTCCGAGCGTTTCGTCGCCGAGATGATCAAGGCCCTGCAGCACAACCGCATCGAGGAGTTCAAGAAGACCTATCGCTCGGTCAACGCGCTCCTGATCGACGATGTACAGTTCTTCGCCGGCAAGGAACGCTCACAAGAGGAATTCTTTCATACCTTTAATGCGCTCCTGGAGTCACGCCAACAGATCGTGCTGTCTAGTGACCGTTTTCCCAAGGAGGTGACTGGACTGGAGGAGCGTCTGCGCTCGCGTTTCGGCTGGGGTTTGACGGTGGCCATAGATCCGCCCGACCTGGAGACCAGAGTGGCCATCTTGCACTGTAAGGCCAGTCAGCTCGGCGTCGAACTGCCTGAGGACGTGGCCTTTTTCGTCGGGCGGTGTATCCGTTCCAACATCCGCGAACTCGAGGGGGCGCTCAGACGTCTGGTGGCTAATGCCCACTTCACCGGCAAACCCATTACCTTGGAGTTTGCGAAGCAGGCGCTGCGTGATGTGCTCATCGCTCAGGACAGGCAGGTCAGTCTGGAGAACATTCAGCGCACGGTCGCCGACTACTACAAGTTGCGCACCTCCGATCTGCTCTCAACCAAGCGTAGTCGCTCGCTGGCACGTCCGCGCCAAATGGCCATGGCGCTCGCCAAGGAGCTCACCAAGCATAGTCTGCCCGAGATCGGTCAGGCATTCGGAGGCCGCGATCACACTACGGTTCTGCATGCCACCCGCAAGATCAAGAGCCTGCGTGAAAGCGATGCGACGATCGAGGAAGACTACCGCAGCCTATTAAGAATGCTGACGTTGTAGAACACTCCAGCCAACCAAATCCGATGCACCCCCATCCCTCTGAGTCGATGACTAGCTTACCAAGCCAGCGCTAGTCATCTCGGCGAGAATCATGGAGCCCCTGATGGAATTCATTGTCAACCGAGAAACCGTCCTGCCTGCGCTCAATAAGGTGACCGGCGTCGTTGATCGGCGCCAGACCCTGCCGATCCTAGGTCATTTGCTCGTCGTGGCCCGCGACGGGCGCGTCAGCCTCACAGGGACAGATTTGGAGGTCGAGGTCAAGACCAGCTTCGAGGCCGAGATCTTGCAAGAGGGCGAGACCACGATCCCAGCCCGCAAGCTGTTCGACATCTGTCGCCAGCTGAGCGAGGGCGCCGAGATCCGGTTTCGCCTCAGGGATGAGCGCTGTGTCATCACCGCAGGGCGCGGACGCTTTACGCTTGGACAGCTACCGGCGACCGACTTCCCGATCATGGATCTCCCGGCAGACGGTTTCGACTTTCAGATCCAGGAAGGCCAGCTCAAGCACGTGCTCGACAAGACGGCCTTTGCCATGGCGCAACAGGATGTCCGTTACTATCTGAATGGTCTGCTGCTGGAACTAAAGGCAGACGCCCTGATCGCGGTGGCGACGGATGGACACCGGCTGGCCAAGTTCGTTACGCCGCTCGATCTGGCGCTGGACACTGAGCGTCAGGGGATCGTGCCCAGCAAGACCGTGATGGAGCTTAAGCGTCAGCTGGGCGGATCGGATGCCCCGGTCGCACTCCGTCTCAGCGAGCGCAGTCTGCGCGTGGTGGTCGGCACCATGACCCTGACCTCCAAACTCATCGATGGTCGCTACCCTGACTATGAGCGCGTGATTCCAGGCCGTGATGGGGGTATGGCCATCGTCGAGAAGGATGCCTTAAGACGCGCGCTCTCACGCGTCTCGATCTTCTCGAACGAAAAATATCGCGCCGTGCGTCTGGACTTCGAACCAGGCAGGCTCAAACTGCTGGCGCACAATCCCGAGCAGGAAGAGGCCGAGGAAGAGATCGAGCTCGATTACGCGGGCGAGCCAATCTCGATTGGTTTCAATGTCGCCTATCTCATGGACGTGCTTGGCGCCATCGATGCGCCAGCGGTCAGCCTCTATTTTCAGGATGCCAACAGTAGCTCGCTCTGGCGCGGCGCAGACAGCGAGAGCGAGACCTTTGTCGTCATGCCGATGCGACTGTGATCCGCATACATGCACGGACGCGAATATCCTGATCCAGTCGATCTGAAGTCAGGTTCCGACATGGAACACTTCAACATCGTTGCAGAGTCGCCCAGTCCAGCGTTTCAGGGGTCAGGCCCGATGTTTCACGTGGAACATTCGGGCCTGACCCCTGACCCTGGTCTGCGCTCACTTCGGATCAAGTCGCTACGCAACATCCGACAGCTCGATCTCGCCATCGATACGCGGACACTGCTGCTGACAGGGGCCAATGGTGCCGGCAAGACCAGTGTCCTGGAAGCCATCTATCTACTGGCGCGCGGGCGGACCTTCCGTGGAACCAAGTCCGGGCCGCTTACTACTCAAGGCGAGCCATATACCCGTGTTGAGGGTGTCTATCAGGCGTCTGGCTATGACAGGATTCGCCTCCGCTATGTCAAGGAAGGCGCCACGGCTGCACGTGACATCCATCCGCCGCTATGGATGGAGACCGGGGACGCCGATTGGCGTTCACCCTTGCAGGTCAAGCTGATCGGCGAAAACGCGCAGATCCTGCTCGAGGGCGACCCAAGTCTGAGACGTCGTTTCCTGGACTGGAATGTGTTCCACGTGGAACACCGTTTCGCTCAGATCCACAGGGATTTCACGCGCGTCTTGATGCAGCGCAATGCGGCCATTCGGTCTGGTGGCGGCCAACAGGGGCTCTGGGATCGCAGTTTCATCGCACTGGCCGAATCCATAGATCGCCGACGTGCCGCATTCCATGCCGAATGGCGTGCGTACTTTCGGGCGCTGTGTGATGACTATCCGTTTTTGCAAGGGGCCGATCTGCGCTATCGACGCGGTTGGCCAGATGGCTGGGAGCTCGGCGAGACCCTAGCATCACTGGCCGATCAGGAGTTGGCGCGCGGCTATACCCTGGCCGGTCCGTCACGTGCCGACTTTTGTGTCGACTGGGGGGAGGGTAGACGCGGCTTTTCGCGCGGACAGGCCAAGATTGTGGTCGCGCTACTGCAGCTCGCGGCTGAACGTGTCCATCGTGCGCATGGGCGTGAGCCGGTCATCTGGCTGCTCGATGACCTCGAAGCCGAGCTGGACCGCACCATGGCTGAGCGCTTGTGGAGCGCCTTTGGTTCCACGGGCAATCAGGTCATCGCCACGCGCGTGGCGAACGATGGCGATCCTGGAATCTTTGGTGGTACGGAGTCGCTGACGATGTTCCACGTGGAACATTCCGGCTGAGACGACTTGAGTCCGGAAACACGCCTGGCTTTGCGATCTGACGACGTTCCACGTGGAACATTTTCAGTGAAACCTCGAGTCAAGAACGCTCAACCCACCCGGATCCGGTCTCCATAGCCGGTCATTTCCAGATAGCCGCGCCCGATCTCGCGTTCGTCCTCGAACCCACGTACCGCGCCCTCCCAATAAATGGTTCCCGTCGAGCGACGGCTGTCGAGTTCCTGGTCGTCCATCAGCGGCTGGAGGCGGTAGCGACGCTCACCGATACCCAGATCCCATTCGATCGGGTATTCGATCCCAGTGCGTGGCGACCGCCAGCGCCGCCGCGGGAACCAGGTGACCTGCTTAGGTCCGAGCGACTGGGTTCGACCATCGCTCAAGCGTCGGGTAGCGCTCGCCCAGAGCGCCGTGCCGTCGGGACGGCGCATCCGAAAGGCCATGAGGGCGTCACCATCGTCCAGGTTCAGACCGACCCAGTCCCAACCCTCGGCCTCTTCGGGGCTGTAGGCACTCGACCATTCATGATCCATCCAGGCGCGCCCGCTGACCGTCCGACGCTGACCCTCCAACGTCACCTGGCCATCGACCCGCAACTGAGGCCGGCTGTAGTAATAGCTGGAATGCAGCGGGTCCGGCGCCTTGCGACTAAAGCCCTGGTCGCCGTTGAGCATGGGGGGTCCAGTGAAGACGAGTCTGAGGTCATAGTCAAAGTCCTCGGCGTTCACGCGGGCAGCATAGTGGTCCTCCATCTGCTCGAACGACCAGTCATGGATCCAGACGTGCGCCCGATCCGTGCTGTATCCGGCGCGCTCGAAGCCTGTACGGGCGGCACGCTGAGCGTGACGCAAGCGACCCAATCGCGGATCGGCGATGGCGGCATGCGCCAGCAGCAGCTGGCGTGGGGCAAAGGCGCTCGGGTTGTCCTCACCGATGCCAGTGCGCACGCGAAAGAAGGTGATCTGAAAGCCGAACGGATCGCCGTCCGCCTCGATCCAACCGGTCACATACCACCATTCGGTGCGAAATCCCGGGTGGCCTCCCTCGTCGTTCGGGAAGCGAAGGACGCGACCGGGGAGCACGGCGTCGAAATTGACCTCCGGTTTAGTCTCTGCGCCGACGTTTTTAGCGGTCGGCTCAGTCGCCGCCAGGAGGGGGGTCAGGGGTAGGCTGGCCAGGGCCAGCAGAGAGGTCCGTCGCTGCATCACCAATCCTCACGCACCGCCAGCACGGCGTCCTGGCGCATCGCCTGCCGGCCTGCGAGCACGGCGGACAGACTGGCCAAGACGGCAAGCGTGCCCGCAAATACCAGGAGTGAGCGCCAGGGGATGCTCAGATCCATGCTCCAGTGAAAGCTTTGACGATTCACGACCTGGATCAGAATCCAGGCGATGGCGCCGCCAACCGCCAGCCCGCCGAGTATGCCGACACCAGCCACCAGGCTGCCTTCGAGGGCGAGTAGACCCCCGATCTGGCCGCGCGTCAGCCCCAGGTGGCGCAGTAGACCGAACTCCCGGCGGCGCGCGGCCGCGAGCGCCGCAAAGCTGGCCGCCACACCCGCCAGCCCGATGACGACGGCCGCCGCCTCCAGGACATAGGTCACGGCGAAGGTGCGATCGAAGATCCGCAGACTGATGGCGCGAATCTCGCCCGGGGCCGTGACCTCCAGCGCCCCCGAACCAGCCGCTGCCTTGAGCGCCTTGGCCAGGCTGAACGCATCGGTGCCCGGCGCCAGCCAGATGGCGGCATCCTGTACTGAGCGATCGCCGGTCAGACGGCGGTAATCGGTAAGATCCAGCATGAGACTGCCGGTCTGGCGCGCATAGTCACGCCAGACCCCGGCGACCCTGACCGGCACCTCGGATCCGGACAGCGGAAGACGAACACGATCACCCGGACGCCAACCCTGGAGGTCATGCAGTGCCTCGGAGATCCAGATCGCCGTCTCGCCTTCGGCCACCGCTTGGGCCGAACCGACCAGCGGGAGTTCGTGTCCATCGGGTGACACGGGCCGAGCCAGCAGGGCGACCGGCGGTCGGCCGGGGACCAATCGCAGGCTGTCATGGCGGGTGAACTCGATATGGGCCACGCCAGGCACATCCGCAAGTCGCCGCTGGAGCGCCTCGTCCAGGACACCGCCGCTCTGAGTGCGCCCGGCGCGCAGATAGAGGTCAGCCGACAGGATCTGGTCGAGCCAGACCTCGACCGAGTCGCGCAGTGAGTTGACCATGATCGCCATAGCGACCACCAGGGCCACGCCGGCGAGAACGCCCGCGGCGGCGACCGCCCCCATCCCCGGGACGGCCCGCAACCGGGCGACGGCCAGCCGTACCGGGACAGGTCCCCACAGCGGCAAGACTCGACCGAGTCCGGAGGCGAGCAGCGGCAGCCACAGGAGGCTTCCTACCAGGAGACCGAAGATAGCCAGATAGCCCCCGATCGGCAGCCCCAGGAACGGCGGCAGGGTGCAGAGTGGCAGACTGGCAATCATCAAGGCGAGTCCGAGCCTGGGGTGTCCGCGTCGCGGCGACAGGGCCGAATCGCCACCAGACTTAAGTGCCTGGGCCGGCGCGATCCTGGAGGCTTCACGTGCCGGTAGCCAGGCCCCGGCCACACCGGCCCCCACGCCGAGCAGGATATACAACCCACTGGTCCAGGGATCGAAGCTCAGGGTCGGCGACAGGCCGGCAAAGAATCCGGCACCCAGATCGCCACCGAGGAGTTCGAGCAGGGCGAAGGCGACCCCATGCCCGAGCGCTACACCGACCACGCCCCCCAGGAGTCCCACGAGCGCCCCTTCCGCCAGCAGCCAGACAAAGAGCTGACGGCGCCTCAGCCCGATGGCGCGCAGGAACGCCAGTTCGGTATGCCGGCGAACGACCGACAGCGCCTGCGCCGAGAAGACCAAGAACGCCCCCGTCACCAAGCCCATGACCGCCAGAAGACCGAGATTGACCCGATAGGCGCGCGAGAGATTCGCCGCCTGACCCTCGGCCGTCTCTGGGACCTCCAGCCACACACCCGCCGGCAGGAGCGGTGCCAGTGCGGCACGGGCCGTCTGGACGTCGAGTCCCTCGACCAGCTTCAAATCGATGCGCGTCAGCCGCCCGAACTGAGCGAAGTGCCTCTGAACCGCCGCGATATCCATGACCGCGAGCTGGCGATCTTCGGCAGCTCCCGGCATATCGCCGGCCACCCGGAGCTCCAATGGCTGGGAACCGGCATAGACGCGCAGCCGCTCGCCGGGTCTGACGGCGAGGGCCGTCTGAGCGGCGGCACTGAGAAAGAGGCTGTCCTCGGCCAGCACAGCGCGACGCGACTCGGACTCGGCTCGATCCGCAGACCTCGCCGGACGCGCCAGGAGCGCGGGCGTGACGGCGGCGGCCGCGAACGGATCCAAACCCAGGATATGGAGCCTATCCGTGGTGCCGAGACGCTCGGTCCAGACCTCCAGAACCGGACTGGCCTGTGCGACCTCGGGGCGTGTCGCCAGGTGCGCATAGAGCGCCTCGTCGAAGCCGGTGCGCGGACCCAAGACCTGGAGGTCGGCGGCGCCGGCCAGGGTGCGCAGACCGCGACCGAACTCAGCGAGTGCAGCCTGATTGACGGCGTGCACGGCCATACCGAGCGCCACACCCAGCACAATGGCGGCGAAAGACAGGAGGGTCGCGGCGCGCCGCCGCCCCAGCGAGCCGAGAAATACCGGTGCCAGTCTCATGCGTGCAAGCCCTCGGGCGTGAGCTGCAACACGCGATCGGTACCCTTGGCCGCCTCTGGCGAGTGCGTGACCAGGATCCCCATCGCCCCTGAGTCCCGAATGCGCTCACCCAGCAGCTTCAGCACGCGGGCGGCATTGGCCGGATCCAGGTTGCCCGTGGGCTCATCGGCCAAGATCAGGCGCGGGCGGTGCACCAGGGCGCGGGCGATGGCGACGCGCTGCATCTCGCCTCCAGACAGCTCGTGTGGCCAGCTCTCGGCGCGATCGCCCAAGCCCACGGCCTCCAGGAGTGAATCGGCCTGACGCTCCGCGCGCCGACCGCCCTGACCCTTGAGCCAGAGCGGCAAGGCGACATTCTGACGCAGGGTGAGATGGGGCAGGATATGGAACGCCTGAAACACAAAGCCGAGTTTGTCGCGCCTCAGCCGGGTCAGGGCGTCCTCGTCGAGCCTCGCATAGTCCTCGCCGTCGAGCACCAGACGTCCGCGATCAGGTCGGTCCAGGCCAGCGATCAGATTCAGCAGCGTCGACTTGCCGACGCCGGACTCACCGACGATGGCGACATATTCGCCCGGTTCTAGACACAGTGAGATGGACTGAAGGACCAAGCGACCGTCGAACCGGCGACACAGGTTGGAGATTTCGAGCATGGAGGCCAGGAAACCAAGGCGATTGGAGGCACTGGGCCATATGTCGCCTAGGGTGGTATCACAATAAGGCAACAACAAGACCACCAGGATTTGCCGCTGCCCTTTTAGCAGCGTGCTAACCTGTTGCTCGTTACATAACGCAAGCGGTCGCCCGCAGCGCCATGGAACCCGAGATCCCGCGCAGCGGGTATGGTGAGTCCGGTCATCGAGCATGCAGCGACTGAACGCCCGAAAGCCGCCTGAGGTCTGCGCACCTGACAGGTCGACTCATTCAGGCCGGAGTAGCCCAGCTTGTTCACGTTTAGGTGTCAAGATGTTCAGCGGAAATTCAGCTTGCCGGATCAGACTACGCATCGCTTGGTCAAGCATCTGGTCAACGAGACCCGGGTCATCACCATGACGCCTATCACTCATCTGTCATGCATCCTCATCAGTGTGCTGGCCTTCAATGCCTCGGTTCTGGGCGATCACCTGGATCACGACAGCGTCAAACGCCTATGTGATGAGGGCCGTATCCTATCGATGTCTGAGCTGATGAGACGGACCGCACGGATTCAGCCGGGTCAGTGGCTTGAGGCTGAGCTGGATCGAGTGCATGGGCGCTATGTCTACGAGATTCGCATCCTCGAACCATCCGGTCGAATCCACAAACTCGAACTCGATGCCGTCAGCGGCGCCCTGATCAAATTGGGGCACGACAACTGAGTGGGAGAGACATCCGTATGCGTTTGTTACTGGTCGAAGACGATCCCGCACAGATCACGGCCTTGTTTCCGGCCCTGAACGCCGCCGGCTTCGCGGTCGATCAGGCCCAGGACGGTGTGATCGGCGAGCGCCTGGGCGAGACCGAACCCTATGACGTCGTCGTTCTCGATCTCGGTTTGCCCAAACGCCCTGGCCTGGAGGTGCTAAGACACTGGCGCGCCGGTGGTCTGGCCATGCCGGTGCTGATCCTGACCGCGCGCGATGCCTGGCATGAGCGTGTCGATGGACTTAAGGCCGGCGCCGACGACTACCTGGGAAAACCGTTCTATGTCGAGGAACTGATCGCGCGTCTCAACGCCCTGACGCGGCGTGCGGCGGGCAACCTGCGCCCAGCGCTTGCCGTCGGCGGTCTGTCGCTCGACGAGGAGAGACAACAGGTCATTCGCCCCGACGGCGAGAGGCGTGAACTGACCGGAATCGAGTTTCGTTTGTTGCGCTATCTGATGCTCAATCCAGGGCGTATCCTGTCGAAGGCTCAGCTCCTGGAGCATGTCTATGAGCTGGAGGCCGAACGCAGCGACAATCTAATCGAGGTCTACATCCGGCGCCTGCGCGCGAAGATCGGCCGCGATCACATCCAGACCCTGCGTGGCCAGGGCTATCTACTAAAACGATGACATCGCTCGAAGGCCGACTCAGCCTGGGGCTGGCGCTCAGTCTGGCGCTGCTGATCGGGGGCGCCTGGTGGCTCGGGCATGCTGCCCTGCACCATACCGCCAATGCCTTTGTGCTCTCGCGTCTGGAACACGACGCCGAGGGACTGCTCGGCGCGCTCAGCTTCGATGCACAGGGTACCCCGCGTCTGGAATCACCGCGCCTGACGCCCGTCTATGAACAACCCTATTCGGGACGTAACTGTTCAGGTTCCCCATAAAAGAGTCTCTGATCGTCACTGTTTAGCCCGCCTGAACCGCGATACCAAACCGGTATGCGAGCGGATCGAGGCGCCCGAGCCGGTCCGCAGCTGCTAGCCCGAGTCTGAGATCGCCGCCAATGCAACGTCAACCCCGAGGAACTCGGCAAACTGGGACTGAGCGCCGACTGACCAAGCGCGGCCAGCGCCTGCGCCTTGCCATGCCCGAAACGATGTTCGGCGTCGGCTGGACTCAGTGACCAGCGCACGGCGAGCAGCGTCAGCAGGGAGGTCATGGCATCCATGGCTGAGTCCATCAGGACGCCAGGACTGTGATGGACCCCGTCATCCCCCAGGCAATGAGCTTGACCAGGATCAGCAGGCCGGCCGTGAACACCGAGGCGTGGGTCGCCAAACGCAACAGCCTGGCGGTTTCGACGGACGTCGCTGGTTCGCATGGTTCAATGGACATACTCAATCCTTCCAACGTCCGAATCCAGGGATCTCGACCAGACGCTCGTCGAAGATCCCGGCCTCGGCGCCGATGTGACAATGGTTGCACTGACTGAAGCTGCCGACCTCGGGGTTGTCCGTGACCAATGACCCCGGGATCCGGTGGTGCTTGCGGATGAAATAGGGCGTCGCGGTGATACGCGGCAGCTCGGTGTCAGAACCCGCTGGATCGGGTACGGCAAAGGCCCGCTCGCGGATTCTGGCCGATCGGTCGGCGGCATTGGTCATCAGATAGGTCCGCAACTCGGCGACCAGGTCATCCGGCAGCGAGGTGTCATCGCCATAGTGATCGGCGAGTGACTCGGGCGCCAGGATCCGGTCCCAGGACGCCGCCGGCAGGACCCCGGGCGGATAGGCCAGGTGGCAGGAACCACACTCCTCAAGATAGGCCGGCTGAGTGGCTGGAGCGATGTTTGGAAACAGCCGTAGCAGCCAGGGGCGCCCATCCTGGGGCGCGTCCTCTGTGGCTGCCAAGGCGGCGCCGGTCGCGACGAGCAGCAGCCCCGCCAGTACAGGTCGCGGAATGGAAGGGCGGATAGGCATGGTGTCTGTTCTCCGGGTCGCCTGAGGCATTCATTCCAGTCCTTGCCGCTTGTAGCCGCTGATCATGGCCGCGATCAGGTTCTCGCGATGTAACCAGCTCGAGACCAACACCCCGGCCACATGGATCAGGATCAGGCCGAGCGTGAGATTGGCGAGCACCTCATGGGTCTCTTCTAGGACCTCGCCCCAGAATGCCGGCACTCCCCGCATCACCCCGGCCAGCGGACCGGCGAACTCCTCAGCACCATAGAGCGCCAGACCGCTGATGCCGGTCGCAGCGAGTGCAATCAGGAGCAGCAGGATCATGGCCCCGCCGGCCGGGTTGTGCCCCAGATAACGCGGCGCGCGCCGACTCAGGACAGCGCGCAGATAGGCCAGCACTGCCCGCGGACCGCGCACGAAGTCGCTGAAGCGGGCATGGCGCGTGCCGATCAGACCCCACACCAGACGCACAGCGACGAGGGCGAGCACCAGATAACCGGCCCAGACATGGACGCCGAGCAGGTCATCCTCGAGGATGAAGGCGGTGGCGAAGGCGCCCACCAGCGACCAGTGGAACACACGCACCAACGGATCCCAGACGCGAATCCGCTCGGGTGTCTCCAGTCCGGGACGATTGGGTTGGGTGGCGGTGTCGTTCGGATAGTCGTTCGGCATGGTTCGATTCTCCGTGGAGAATTAAGTTGGTTTGTCGGTTCGGACGTATCGAGGCGCCCTAAAGCGGCAGATTAACCACGGACACCTGACCAAAGGCTGGCAACCGCTGTCAGCCTCTTGTCAGGCAGCCCTCCGTAAGCTGTCGGCACGGCCTGACCCAGCCGGCGGAAACCCCGACCAGCACCAGGCTGAGCGATCACCCACGGAGAACCGACCGATGAAACGACACCTCGCCACAGTCCTGCTCAGTGCCAGCGCCCTGATCCTGCCGGCCAGGCTCTGGGCCGCCGATCCAGCCGCCGGTGCGGCGGCCTGGATCAAGGAATATCCCCAAGCCGATGGCTCTGCAGCGCGTAGCTGTGCCACCTGTCATGGTCGCGACCTGACCCAGCCCGGACGCCAGGTCAACACCGGCAAGGTCATCGAACCCATGGCGCCCTCAGTCAATCCGCAGCGCCTCAGCGATCCGGCCAAGGTCGAGAAATGGTTGACCCGCAACTGTCGCTGGACCCTGGGGCGCGAGTGCAGCGTCGATGAAAAGGCCGATTTCATCGCCTACATCAAGACTCAATGACATCGAGCCCAATGTGCTGGAGAATCGATCCATGAACCCGTTTCCATTGAAATCCGTCCTGACCCTTCTGCTCACCGGGGCGCTGGTCATGGGCACGGCCCATCTGGCACTTGCCGATAACGATGACGGTGATGAAGAGGATGAACGCGAAGAAGGCCGCTGGTTCGAGTCGCACCGAGCACTGGGGCCGGTCGACAATGCCACCTATACCCAGGAGTGCGGCTCCTGCCACCTGGCCTACCCGCCGGGCCTGCTCCCGGCACAAGACTGGGCGCAGATCATGACGCCGGAGGCGTTGGCCAATCATTATGGTGACGATGCCAGTCTGTCCGAGGCCGTGCGTTCTGAGATCAGCGCCTTCCTGGCGGCCAACGCCGGCGATGGGGCTTGGCAGAGGGACGCAACAAGCGGCCTCAGCCACGGGGACGCGCCCCCTGGCGACCTACCTCGCATCACGGCAACCGTCCAGTTTAGACGTGAGCACAAAGAGATCCCGGCCCGTCTGGTGACGGGTAACCCCGGGGTCAAGAGTTTCAGCCAGTGCAACGCCTGTCATCGCAAGGCCACCGAGGGCCAGTACGACGAACGCTGGATCGACATCCCGGGCTATGGCCCCTGGAGTGATTGAGCCTAGACCCCAGGCACCACACCATGACACCGACCGCCACACCGCGCGCTGTCCTCCTCATCGCCCTTCTGGGCCTGGTCAGCCTTCAGGTGACGGCCGACCCGGAGGCGGATCACGAGCGCGCGCGCGCGGCGCGTCTGCGCGGCGAGGTTCGACCGATCGCTGAGATCCTGCGCCAGATCGGCGCCCAGGTACCCGGCGAGGTGATCGGGATCGAACTTGAACGCGGGAGGCGCGCCGGCCAGCCGGTCTGGATCTATGAACTCAAGATCCTGACCGCCGACGGGCGGCGGTTGGAAGTCGAGGTCGATGCCCAGGATGGACGTATCCTGGAACTGGAGGACGATGACTGATGCGGCTACTGTTGGTGGAAGACGACGACCAGGTCGCCGAGACAGTGACGGCCGGTTTCACCGCCGCCGGTTTCCTGGTCGAGCGCGCACGCGACGGGCGCGAGGCCTGGTTCATGGGCGACACTGAACCCTATGCCGCCGCCATCCTGGATCTCGGGCTACCGGGACTCGATGGGCTCTCGGTCCTGCGCCAGTGGCGCGCCGCCGATCAGCGGCTGCCGGTCTTGATCCTGAGCGCGCGCGGCGACTGGACCGAGCGCGTCGAGGGGATCGAGGCCGGCGCCGACGACTATCTGCCCAAGCCTTTCCAGTTCGAGGAACTGCTTGCGCGCGTGCGGGCGCTGATCCGTCGCGCCGCCGGCCAGCCGGCGCCCGTGCTCGTCCATGGCCCCTTTAGGCTCGACACCCGGCGCCAGACCCTGAGCCGCGATGGGGTCCCCATCCATCTCTCGCCCCAGGAATACCGCCTGGTCAGCTATCTGATGCAGCAGGCCGGACGCGTCGTCTCGCAACAGGAGCTGACCGAGCAGCTCTATGCCCAGGACTTCGAGCGCGAGTCCAACGCGATCGAGGTCCTGGTCGGGCGGGTACGGCGCAAGCTGGGGGCCGAACTGATCCGGACCCGGCGCGGATTCGGCTATCTGGTTGAGACGGATGACGCCTCGTCGTCTTCATGATCGCGGGCCTTGGGGCCGGCATTGCATGAGACCCTGCTCGCTGCGGACACGGCTCTGGCTCGGCGCCCTGATCTCGATCACGCTGGCCATATTGATCGCCTGGATAGGTCTGGCCAATCTCTTCGAGCGCCATGTCGAGCGTCATCTCGGCTTTGAACTGGAGGTGCGGCTCAATCAGCTCGCCGCCGCCGTGGCGATCGCGCCCGATGGCGCGATCCGTCTCACCCAGGAGCCCCGGGATCCGAGCTTCGCTCAGCCCCTGAGCGGTCACTACTGGCAGATCGACCGTCCTGGTCGGCCCGGGGTCCTGCGTTCACGTTCGCTGTGGGACGAGGTGCTGGTCCTCCCCGATGACGGGCTCGCCCTAGGCCAGATCCACGCCCATCGCCTGCCCGGCCCGGGTGGACAGTCGCTCCTCGTACGCGAGCGGCGCATCCGGGTCGAGGCACGGCCCGAGCCGGTCGCGCTGCGCCTGATCCTGGCCCAGGACCGCGCCGAGCTGCGCGCCGCGCGCGCCAATTTCGCCGCCGATATGCGCCCCTATCTAGGTCTGATCGCGCTCCTGCTCCTGCTGGCCACACTGATCCAGATCCAGACCGGGCTTGCCCCCCTGGAGGCGCTGCGCCATGAGATCGGCGCCATCCGTACCGGTCGTGCCGCCCGGCTCACCGTCACGGATCCCGCCGAGGTCCGCCCGCTGATCGCCGAGATCAATGCCCTGCTGGAGGCGCGTGACCGCTCGGTCGAACGGGCGCGGGCCTGGATCGCCGACCTCGCCCATGGACTCAAGACCCCGCTTGGTGTGCTCGCCGCCGATGCCGAGCGGTTGCGCCAGGCCGGTCATCCCGACCTGGCCGCTGACCTGGACCAACTGGCCCTGACCATGCGTCGGCGCCTCGAACGCGAGCTGATCCGCGCCCGGGTGCGCGCTGGCCATCCGCCGCATGCCGCACGCGCCGAGGTCGTCGCAAGCCTCGAACGCCTGAGGCGCACCCTGGGGCGTACCCCCGCCGGCGAAGGGCTCGACTGGCGGATCCTCGCCCCCGAGGAGGTCGCCGTGGCCCTGATGGCGGAGGATCTGCTCGAACTGCTCGGTAATCTGCTGGAGAACGCGACCAAGTGGGCGCGCGAACGGGTCGAGATCCAGGTGTCGAGGCCGCTTGGGACCAGGCGACAGGTCGAGATCCGGATCGCCGACGATGGCCCCGGGGTGCCCCCGGAACACTGGCCAAGGCTTGGGGAGCGCGGTCTGCGGCTCGATGAGCGCGCGGCTGGAACTGGGCTCGGCTTGGCGATCGTGCGCGACCTGGTCGAGGCCTATGGGGGTACACTCGGCTTTGGACGCGCCGAGTTGGGCGGCCTGCTGGTGTGGGTCAGGTTGCCGGAGGCGACGGTCTGAGCAGGCGCTGCTTGAGCCCTAGTGCCCCAGCACGGCATCCACCTGCCTAGCGTCTCCACCCCTCGGACGCCTCATCGCCAAAGCCCCTGACAAGAGGCGCCACGCACCGACCCGGATCGACTGCCCCCCAACGCCGAGGATGAACGCCTGGGGCTCGCGCCAAAGGGATTGGACTCATACAACGACGAACACGGCCGAATATAATCGGACATCGATCCCGCATTGACCCTGGATGGCCCCTGATCCGTGACCACAGCAGGCAGCAACGGCTTGAGACCTCGCCTGTACCCCCTGGGTGATCGTGCCCTGCGGATTGTCTTCGGCGATCGGATTGATCCGGCGCTGAATCGACGGGTGTTGGCCTTGGCCACGGCGGTGGCGGACCTGCCCGGCATCAGCGATCGGGTGCCGGCCTATGCCAGCCTGACCCTGCATTATGATCCGGCTTACTGGACCCTTAAGGCGCTGGAAGAGGCCCTAGGACCCGCCCTGGCCGCGAGCGACGAGGCCCTAGCCTTGGAACCAGAACCGCGCCTGGTCACCCTCCCGGTGTGCTATGGCGGTGTGCATGGGCCGGATCTGGAGCAGGTCGCCCAGCATTGCCAACTCGACCCGGCCCAGGTGATCGCCTATCACACCGCGCCTGACTATTGGGTGTATTTCCTGGGGTTCATGCCCGGTTTCGCCTATCTGGGCGGCCTGGATCCGCGCCTGGCCACACCCCGGCTGGAGACACCCCGTCCCCAGGTACCGCCAGGGGCGGTAGGGATCGCGGGGCTCCAGACCGGGGTCTATCCCTTGGCCAGCCCGGGTGGCTGGCGACTCATCGGGCAGACCCCCCGGGTCCTATTCGATCCTCGGCGCCCGACCCCCTGTACCTTGATGCCGGGCGATCAGGTCCGCTTCGTGGCGATCGACGCCGACACCTTCGACCAGCTCAAACGGCAGAGCGACCCATGATCGTCGTGGAACAGCCTGGGCTTTACACCACCCTACAGGATCAGGGGCGCCCGGGGCTCCAGCACCTGGGGATCACCCCAGGTGGGGCGATGGATGGCTATGCGGCCTGGGTCGCCAATCGTCTGGTCGGGAATCCGGCCACGGCGGCGGTATTGGAGATCACCCTGATGGGCCCGAGGCTCGTCGTTGAACGGGGGAGCTGGATGGCGCTCACCGGTGCGGACCTCTCCGCCACACTCGATGGGGAGGAGCTGCCGACCTGGTGTCCGGTCTGGGTACCCGCAGGGGCGAGGCTCAATTTCGGAGAGGCGCGGCGCGGTTGCCGCGCCTATCTGGCGCTCGGCGGTGGTTTTATGGTCGATGCGATCCTCGGCAGTCGTGCTACAGATGTCCGTGCTGGCTTCGGCGGTTTGGATGGTCGACCAGTGCGGCGCGGTGACCATCTGCCCCTGGGGCCGAGCCCCTGGCCGGCACCGCGGATGCCTGCCCGGCCCTATGCGCCATCCTGGCGCGTGAACTGGATCCATGGCCTGGCGCTTGAGCCCCCCATCCGTCTGCGTCTGGTGCCAGACCATGACTGGTGGGCGCTGCCAAGCCAGGGGCGCGCTGACTTGGAGTCTGGGGTCTATCGCATAGATCCGGCGGCCGATCGCATGGGGTTGCGTCTCCAGGGGCCGGCACTGACCCTCCCTGAGGCCGGCGCACGGGTGTCGGCCGGTGTCACCCATGGCACCCTACAGTTACCGCCCGATGGACAGCCGATCCTGTTGGGGGTTGACCGCCAGACCGTGGGCGGTTATCCCGTCCTGGGGACGGTGGCGAGTGTCGATCATCCCTATTTGGCCCATCTGAAACCCGGCGATACCGTGCGGTTCGAGCCGATCACGGTGGCGCGCGCTCAGGCCCTGTATCGGCGCTCGCTCGCCGCGCTCCAACGTTTAGAGCTGGCCCTGGAGTCGTATCTACCGCCCACCTAGACCTAAAACGCATCGCCGTCATGCCGACCGACACCGACTACTGCATCGATCTCAATGTCGATATCGGCGAGGGGTTTGGCCCCTGGCGCCTGGGGCAGGACGCCGCGGTGCTCGAGTGGGTCACCTCGGCCAACATCGCCTGCGGCTGTCATGCTGGGGATCCGGATGTGATGGCAGAGACGGTCCAACTCGCCCTGGCGCATGGTGTGGCCCTGGGGGCCCATCCCTCGCTCCCGGATCGCCAAGGATTCGGGCGTCGGACCATGGGCTTGGCCCCCAAGGAGCTGGAGCATCTGGTGCTCTACCAGCTCGGTGCATTGGAGGCCTTTGTCCGTACCGCCGGGGGGCACCTGGCGCACGTCAAGCCCCACGGGGCCCTTTACCATCAGGCCGCAGCCGACCCCGAGCAGGCCCAGGCCATCGCCACGGCGGTGCGCGCCTTCGATCCATCCCTGATCCTGATTGGGCCACCTGGCTCGGCGCTCCTCCATGCCGCCGCCGCCGCCGGACTCGGATACGCATGCGAGGGCTTCGCCGATCGTCGTTACGAGCCCGATGGGACCCTGACCCCCCGCCGGCATCCCCAGTCCCTGATCCAGGATCCAGCCGAGGCGCTGTCCCAGGCGCTCCGGCTCATCGTGCACGGCGAGGTCATCGCCCGCGATGGGACCCTGGTCAAGCTACACGTCGATACCCTCTGCATTCACGGCGACAGCCCCCAGGCGCCTGCATACGCGCGTGCCCTGCGTCAGGGACTGGGCGCCCAGGGGATCGGGTTCCGTCCGGTCGCAGGACCCAGGGCGCGGCGACCCTGATCGATCCGGGATGGGCGCCCCCTGTTGGTGGGAGATCCCAGACCGGATGGGCCCTGGGCGGTCGGATCGGTGGCCCGCACCAAGACTGGGCTATATAGCATCGAGCACCCAGGGTGCGGGACGTTGATTCCAATCCGAGCGGTCGCATATGCGAGGCCTAGAACATCACTCAAGAACGCGGAGCCAGGAGTCATGAGCGGAGCCCCAGCTGTTGCAGAGATCGTCAAGTCGGAATACGCGCATGGTTTTACGACCGAGATCGAGTCCGACACCCTACCGCCGGGGTTGGACGAGGGGGTGGTGCGGGCCATCTCCATGCGCAAGGGCGAGCCTGAGTTCATGACCGAGCAGCGTCTGAGGGCCTACAGGCACTGGCTGACCTTGGACGAGCCCCACTGGGCGAAGGTCCGGTATCCCCAGATCGACTTTCAGTCCATCTCCTATTACTCGGCGCCCAAGCGACCCAAGGACGGTCCCAAGAGCCTTGATGAGATCGACCCGGCGCTGCTTGAGACCTACAACAAGCTCGGCATCCCGCTTGAGGAACAGAAGGCGCTGGCTGGGATTGCCGTGGATGCGGTGTTTGACAGCGTCTCGGTGGCGACCACCTTTCGCGCGACCCTGGCCGAGGCTGGGGTGATCTTCTGTTCCATGTCCGAGGCGTTGCAGCAGTATCCTGAGTTGGTCCGGCGTTATTTCGGCACGGTTGTGCCCTATACCGACAATTTTTATGCCTGTCTCAATGCGGCGGTGTTTAGCGATGGCACCTTTGTCTATGTGCCTGAGGGGGTACGCTGTCCGATGGAGCTTTCGACCTATTTCCGGATCAATGCCCGCAACACGGGCCAGTTTGAGCGCACCCTGATCGTGGCCGAGGCCGGGAGCTCTGTCAGCTATCTAGAAGGGTGTACGGCGCCTCAGCGCGACGAGAACCAGCTCCATGCTGCTGTGGTTGAGCTGATCGCGATGGAAGACGCCGAGATCAAATACTCGACGGTGCAGAACTGGTATCCGGGCGATGCCGAGGGGCGCGGCGGCATCTACAACTTTGTCACCAAGCGCGGCGACTGTCGGGGCGCGCGTTCCAAGATCTCCTGGACCCAGGTCGAGACCGGCTCGGCCATCACCTGGAAGTATCCGAGCTGCATCCTGCGCGGTGACGGCTCGATCGGCGAGTTCTACTCGGTGGCGGTCACCAAGGGGCGTCAGCAGGCCGACACCGGCACCAAGATGATCCATCTCGGCAAGAACACCCGCTCGACCATCGTCTCCAAGGGCATTGCGGCGGGCGAGGGGGTCCAGACCTATCGCGGGCTGGTACGCATCGGCCAGCGCGCCGAGGGGGCGCGCAACCACACCCAGTGCGACTCGCTCCTGATTGGCGACCGTTGCAGCGCCAACACCCTGCCTGCTATCGAGGTCAAGAACCCCACGGCCAAGATGGAGCACGAGGCCACCACCTCCAAGATCAGCGAGGATCAGCTCTTTTACTGTCGCGCGCGCGGTCTGAGCGCAGAGGACGCGGTGTCGATGATCGTCAATGGCTTCTGCAAGGAGGTCTTCAACGAGCTCCCGATGGAGTTTGCGGTCGAGGCCCAGAAGCTCCTGAGCCTCAGCCTGGAGGGTGCGGTCGGCTGAGCACGGTGTTGAACCGCACCGGGTGCAAAGGATCGAGACGCCGTGTGCTGGGCGTCCTTTGCGGTTTGAGCCTCTCATGCCTGGTGCCCGTCGAATTGATTGCTGGAGAAGCTGTGATGCTGTCTGTCAAGGGCCTGCGGGCCAACGTGGGTGATCAAGAGATCCTCAAGGGGCTGGATCTAGAGGTCGGGTCGGGCGAGGTCCATGCCATCATGGGGCCGAACGGCTCGGGCAAGAGCACCCTGTCCCACGTCTTGGCGGGACGCGAGGGCTATCGGGTCACCGCCGGATCCGTGACCTTCGTGGGACAGGACCTGCTCGCGCTCGAACCCGAGGAGCGGGCCCGGCTCGGACTCTTTCTGGCCTTTCAGTACCCGGTCGAGCTGCCGGGCGTCAACAACACCGCCTTCCTCAAGGCCGCGCTCAACAGCCTGCGCAAGGCGCGCGGCGAGCCCGAACTCGACGCCGTTGCCTTTTTGCGTCTGATCAAGGACAAGCTCAGGGTCCTGCATCTCGACGAATCCCTGCTCAAACGCCCGGTCAATGTCGGTTTTTCGGGGGGCGAAAAGAAGCGCAACGAGATCTTCCAGATGGCGCTCTTGGAACCCAGGCTTGCCATCCTCGACGAGACCGACTCGGGGCTCGACATCGACGCCCTGCGCGGGGTGGCCGAGGGCATCAATGCCCTGCGCTCGCCCGAGCGCTCCATGATCCTGGTCACCCACTATCAGCGTCTGCTCGACTACATCCAGCCGGACTATGTGCACGTCCTGGCGCAGGGTCGCATCATCCGCTCGGGTGGCAAGGAACTGGCGCTGGAGCTGGAAGAGAAGGGCTACGGCTGGATCGACGCGGAGCTGGCCGCATGAACGCCCCCTTGGCTCAGGGTCTCGAACACTGGTTGCCGGCGCCGGATGCAGGCCCGGACTGGCTCAAGGAGCGTCGCCAGCAGGCGCGTGCCTGCTTGAGTGCCCAGGCGCTGCCGCATTCCAAACAGGAGGCCTGGCGCTACACCAGCCTCAAGGGTCTGCTCGAACAGCGGTTCCGGGCCATCGACGCGCCGCCGAGCGCGGTTCGGCCCGAGGACCTCGCGGCGGTGTTGATCCCGGGCCTCGACGCCCATCGCGTCGTGCTGGTCAATGGCCGTTTCGCCCCCGAGCTCTCGGCCCTGGATGAGCTTCCGGACGGGGCGCGGGTTGGCGGACTGCGCGACTGGCTCGGGCGCGATCCCGAATCCCTGCGCGATCGGCTCGATGCGGTGCGCGGTGAATCCAACGCCTACTTCGCCCTGCTCAATACCGCCGGACTCGACGATGGTCTGGTGGTATGGCTGGGTGCCGGGGTGCGGCTTGAGCGCCCGCTCGAACTCATCCAGCTCTCGGTCGGGCTGGATGAGCCGCGCGTCGCCCAGCCGCGCCATCTGGTGCAGCTCGAGGCCGGTGCCCAGGCGACCCTGATCGAACGCTATGTCGGCCTGGGCGCCTCACCCTACTGCACCAATGCGGTCATAGAGGTCGCGCTCGGGCGCGCGGCCCGACTCAGACACGAACGGTTACAGATGGAGGGGCACAACGCCTTCCATCTCGCTGGTGTTTATGTGGTCCAGGACGCCGACAGCCACTACGCGGGTCTCCACATCGGTCTGGGCGCCCGCTGGGCGCGCACCGAGCTTAACACCCGTTTTCGGGGCGAGCATGCTGAGGCCGTGTTGCAGGGGCTCTATCTGGCCGGCGATGGTCAGTTGCTCGACTACCACCTCGACATCGAGCACGCCGTCCCACACTGTCGCAGCGCGGAGGGCTTCAAGGGGCTGCTCATCGGGCAGGGGCGGGCGGTGTTCGATGGACGGGTGCTGGTCGCCAAGGGCGCCCAAGGGAGCGATGCGGCCATGTCCAACCGCAATCTGATACTCTCCGAGCAGGCCGAGATCGACACCAAACCCCAGCTCGAGATCCAGGCCGATGACGTCAGGTGCAGTCATGGCACCACGGTCGGCCAGCTCGAGCCCGAGCTGCTGTTTTATCTGCGCTCGCGCGGCATCGACGCGGCCCAGGCGCAGCGGATGCTATGTCTCGGCTTTGCGGGTGAGATCATCGACCAGTTGGGGAGCGAGGCCGTGCGTGGGCAGGTGGCCGCGGTGATCGAACAACGGCTGGATGAGGGGAGTGGCTCAGGCGCATCCGACGATGGGGCCTTTGAGCCTGCGCCTGATGTTTCGCGGAGGACGTGATGAACAGACTGGCCCGCTTTGCCGGTTTCGGCCGAGATCAACAAAGACCGGACGCCGCGGAGAGAGAAGAACGGGCGGCACTGGAGGCCGGAGACCAGGAGGTCCCAGTGGCGCGCCTGGACCCCGAGGAACTGCGCGAGCCGATCATCGCCGCGCTGCGCCGCGTCCATGACCCCGAGATCCCGATCAATCTCTATGACCTGGGCCTGATCTATCGCATCGACATCGACAACAAGGGCGATGTGGCGATCGAGATGACCCTGACCGCCCCCGGCTGTCCAGTCGCCGGGATGATGCCATTGATGGTCAAGCGCGCCGTGGAACAGGTCGAGGGTGTCGGGCAGGTCAGGGTTGAACTGGTCTGGGATCCACCCTGGAGCGCCGACAACATGAGCGACGAGGCGCGCTTGCAGCTTGGGTTGATGTAAGTCGCCTCAGACACCCGCCAAATAGATTAATCCGGCCCTTTAAGATGTGGATCGCGCCTTACGGCGCCCCTACAGAGCCGCCGACCCGTTTTGCCGAGACCCACCTTGACAGGGCCAGGGCTTGAAATCGCCCTAGCGTTCACGGACCGCTCAAGGCGTGTGGCAGCCTTTTGGCCCGGTAACTATTCAGGTTCTCGGTCCAACCAAGGTGAGTGCTGGCTATTGTAGATACCGTCTTCCCGTCCTCCTCTCTTCTTGTCCCTCAGCCCACCTTCCAGCCCGCCTTGATCTTGCCCAGGATGCCATTGACCCGTTCGATGACTTCCTGCTCGACTTTGCCCGCTTCGCCGATCTCCACCGTCACCCGGATGCGCAGAGGATGGCCCGCAGTGGCCTCGCGCAGCGCGTCAATGTGGTCGGCAAGGTCCTGAACCTCGTGCGTCTGGAGATCCGCGCTGGCCGCCTTCGATCCGTAGTGCTTGGGCGGAGGCGGATCTTTGTCCTCGCTCTTGCGCGCCACGATCTTGACCGCCGCCGCACCGCCCAGATCACAGGGCCAGGGGCCCGAGTCGAGGGTCCGTTCGATCAGCCCCAGCCGGAAGGCCTCATCGAGTGCCGCGGCGACACGCGTCCAAGGCAGCACTTTGTCCCCCTTCGACGAGAGCGCTGCATGAATGAGATGCGCGTTGGTCGCATCGTTTTGCCACGCTGATGGCAGCTGCGCCGGCAACACATCAACGCTCGCGAGCGGAAGTGGCGGCGCGAAAAGCTGTGCCGAGTCGTTCACGAATCCCGCGGGCACGTCTTCGGCCAGCACGCTCACCGTCCCGTTCACCAACCAGACGCGGCCGCTCTTGACGGCGGCCGCCACTGCGTCGGTGATCGCCTGCGCCGTGGCCTCGGGAATCAACAGGTTCTCGGTATAGCCACCCTTGTCGACCTCGACGAAGTGCTTGCCTGAGAAGTAGGCCGAAAGATCGGCCAGGGTGAGAGGCTCCTTGTCCCAAAGACACGGCAGCCGCCCAGGGGCCAGCAGTTGCGGATCCAGTTCGGACAGTACGGCCGCATCAGACAGCACCACTTCAAGGCTCAGGTCGTTGACGGCGTTGTCGTCCGGACGGGACATCCAGAACGTGCGCGTCGGTTTGTCGGCACGCGTCACCCGCAGCACGAACTCGCCCGCCTCGCAGCCCTGCAACAGCGTCTCCAGGATCGCCGCCCGGTTCAGCATCTTGGGCAACTTGGCCGTCGCCGCAAAAGCGCCGACCAGATCCTTCACGAAGCGCGCCTTGTCCCCATCCGCCCACAAATCGAACGGCCCGCCAGGCAGCAGCGCCTCGGCGTTGACCGCGGTGCTCTCGATCCGCAGTCGCTTGTCCGCGACCATCTTGGGGAAGAGCGGGTCGTTGTCGACGTTGATCCGGTATGCGGCCACTTCGTTGCTGTCGTTGACCGTGACGGCGATGCAGTAGGCCATGATGACCTGCGACCCCATCTCCCCACGGGCTGCGCGAATATTGGCTTCCAGGCGCGCGGTGGTTGCGGTGTCGATGTCGCTGCGCTCCTTGAGCATCTCGCGTACCTTCTCCCAGCCCAACAGGTCACGCACCTTCTCGCGGGCGACGTCGATGCCGTCCTTGGACGGTACCGCCAGCACGACGGCGTTACGGTTCTTCGCACGCGGCCTGTCCGGGCCCGTCGTCTCGTCAATGAAGCGCCTGGCCTCGGCGCCCGGCTTGCCATTGCACGCAGCCTTGGGGCCGAGCACGGCGTAGTGGAAGTCTTCGTCGTCCTCGATGTCAGCTGGACGCGCCGGCAGCACGTGGACTTTGGCACCCAGCGTGCGAGCGCCTTCAGCGAGCTGTTTCGCCTTGGCGATTTCGGCCTCCAGAACTTCTTCCACGGCCGTCGAGCTCACGTTCTGGCGCGCGTCGTGGTGCATCTGCTTCAGGTTCGGCTTGGACCCGAGGCGCCATACCTTGGGCAGTCCACCTTCACGGTCGCCGGTGAACGTGTCATCGAGATACCAAGAGGCATCTGACCAACGCGAAAGCCCCTTGTCCAACTCGATGCGGTCCGGGGATCCGACGCCAATCAATACCTTCAGCTCGCGCGTGGTCACGCGCTGACCAATGGGCTGCGAGTGGAGGAACGTTGCCATCACCGCTTGCTCGATCTCACGGTGCTGGACACCCAGCAGACCGTCCTGTGCCTTGCGTGCATGGGCAAGTTCGGCCTCCAGGATGGCCGTCCAGTTCTGCCGGCGGCCTTCGTACTGCTCCAGCTGCGCCACGTTGGCCAGCTCGCGCGCGGCCACACTGAGCCCTTCCGACTTCGGTTCCACCAGGAAGATCTGGGCGCCGATCAGCGGTTGCTGGTCCCACTTCACCGCGTCGCGCAGTGCAGAAGCCAGGGTCTTGATGATGCCTCGCGTCTGCTGGAACCCTTCGAGCTGCGTCCACTTCTGGTACAGGGTCTCGATCAAGGCCGGGTGGAAGGGGTAGGCGTCGGTGTATCGCTTCTCCTCAGCCGCGCGGTTCTTCGCCGTGTACTCGTCGATGCTCTGAACGCCATTGAGTGCGCCAAAGACCTGGCTGGGCCACTGCGTGCGGTCGGTGTAGCTCTCCAGCTTGAGCAGCCGGCGCCGAAGGATCTCGGGCACGTCCTGGCTTTCGACGGGCTGGATGCCTTCATCGGCCACGCGTTTGAACTCGTCGTAGAGTTCCTTGCTGATCTGTTTGCCGAGCTCGTCCATCTTGCCGGGGTCCGATGCCAGCAACGAGGCCACTAGGCAGCACTGCGGTACCTTGGCGACGGCCTGGGTCAGGCTGTGCATGAACTCGCGCACGCGGCCAATCCACGCGGGATCGGTATCTGCCATCACACGGACGAACCACAGCACCTCGTCGAACAGGATCAGCACGCCGGCCCCATCCTTGCGCGCGAGCTTGAGCAGATCCTCCATCACCCCGGTGGCCGGCGGAGTCGCGCGTTCTGTGCCGTCATCCTTCAGCAACTTCATGCCCGCAGTGCCGGCCAGCTGCCAGGCAATCGCACTCCACGGCATCTTGACCGTCGCCACGCTGCCATCGGGCGCAGTCACTTCCATGCCCTTCTCGGCATCCAGGCGGTCGAACACCACGGCGGCCACGCGCGCCTTGGGCAGCCCGCCTTCGAGTGCGCAGTGCGCCTTGAATTGCTGCACCGCCGGGATGTCAGGCAGGCTCGCGGGATCGCGCACCAAGTGCACCAGCGTGATCAAGGAGTGGGTCTTGCCGCCGCCGAAGGTCATGTGCAACTGGCGCACGGCCTTCTCGGACTTGCCCGAAAGGCGCCAGGTGACATCGCGCGCCAGATCGCGCAGCTTGACTGTGGGGTACGTGAGCGCGAAGAACTCCTTCGCATCGTGATAGACGCCGGGGTTGCGCCCCATCACCACGTCGTACAAATCCGCCGCAAACTGCTTCTGCGACAGTTCTTGATTGGTGATGTCGTCGCGCAGCTGCACGACCTGGTGCCAGGGTTTGGTGGTGGTCTTGGCCATCGTTGTTCTCCGGATCCTGCTTCTCTTTACTCAAGCCCGAGCGGCGCTTGTGCGGTGCTACCCACAGAGCGCAGGTAGTTCTGCAAGCGCTCCAGGATCGAGCACTCGTCTGTGCGGCCTTCAGCGCGACTCTTCTCGATCAAGGCCTGAATCAACTGCGCGAACACCTGGCTGCGGCGCAGCGCGCGGCTGTCGAGGTAGTCGTTGACCTTGACGACATCGCCGGCCACCCACAGCTGCATCAGCTTGTGCACCTGGTCGATCAGCGGAATCGCGCGTCCACTCGCGGTCTCCACACCCAGCGAGCGGTGCTTGCGGGCGCGCCAGTCCTTGAGCTTGTACTTGCCACCACCGCCGGTTGCTGCGGCTTCCTCGGCATCGCCGTCCTCGTCGTCGTCCGCGGGCTCCGCGTCCTCGGCTTGGGATCCCCCACCACTCTTGGCCAGCAGCTCATATTGATCGGCCAGCTCGCGCTCTGACAGCCCGCAAGACACGGCGTAGAGGATGCACGGGCCGGCAGGGGCCTCCTTGAGGCCGAAATCATTGCGATGCAGCAGGTAGTACGTCGTCACGTCGTCCAGCGGGTGGTCGCCAGGCGCGGGCTCTGATTGCCCGTGCGAGAGCACGCGACCGACGACGAAATCCACCACGATGCGGCGCACGTGACCAAGGAAGTCGGTGACCGACATCAGCGCCCCAGGTTCGGACGCCTTCTTGACTGCCGGATAGCGGCTGTATGACTCCAATGCCGGTCCAGTGGCGGCCCAGATGAAGTCAGGGCCGCGGATGCCGGCATCCCAGAAGTCGCGCAGCTTGGTCGTGATGCTCGACTCCATCTCCTTGAGCACCTGGGTGTCCCATCCGGCGCGGGCCAGCGGGTCGCGCTTCCTGCAGACCAGCCACACCGAGGAGGCGAGGGCGGCGGAGGCCATCGCCCGCATCCGGTTGCCCATCTCGGTCTGGATGGGCCAGCTGCCATCGACGACGAAACCAGCCTGGATGATCGCTGAGACCAGCGTTTCCCAGGCGTCGGGCTGCTTGTGGGCGAAGACGATCACCAGCCGCCCCTCGGGCCTGAGCGCGGCATGGCAGGCCTTGAAGGCGCGTGCCATGCCGGCTTCGTAGTTGCGCTTGGACGCCTCGCGATCCCCGCCAAAGCGCGAGGCGTCGTCGATCAGCTCGCCGTCGTTGGCATCGTGGTTCCACTTGGGCGCAAGCGGCGCCGCAAAGGCGGCGTCGAACTCTGGCGACACGCCCCAGAGCGTGCGGCGCAGCCAGACGTAGAAGAAGTCCATCAAGTCGGAGTACGGAATGGCATCGTAATACGGCGGGTCGGTGACCACCACGTCGAACACACCGTCGAGGATCTGAGTCGCTGATCTTTGCAACGTTTGCGCCTGCCCGCATGCGGCCGAAAGCCCATGTTCGATGTAACGGGCAACCCAGTCCAGCTGTGCCTGCCAGCCGCCACCAACGCCATTGATCGCTGTAAGTTCTGCGATGTCCCATACCATCGGCAGCGCAAAGCGGGCGAAAGTATGGCCTATTTTTTCCCCTGAGTTATGCCATGTGCAGATGGCGGAGCTGTAATCTGCGGTCTTGTCGAACAAGATCGACAGGTACGCAAGTAGCGCCTCCCGCCACTCCGCCTCCGCGAAACTCAGTTCCCCAGGCACGGCGCGGATCGCCTTCACGAATACGCCTAGGGCCAGAAGCTGCCGCGGCGTGAACAGTTTGTGCCACTGATCGAGCCCGTAGCCGTCAACAGAGAATGCCCGCGCCGCTCCCGCGCCTCCCTTGGGAGTCTGTTCGTCTGGCAGTCCGAAAGGCATGTCTGCGAAGACACCCGCAAGCATCGACTCCGCTGAGCAAGCCATCTCGATCTCGTGCGCGGTGGGCCGCCGGTACTCTTTGCCTTCCGGGCCATCAACCACCACCGCGGTCATCACTGCACCCATCCGCCCGGCGCGGCCTTCCAGTCGCAGGTCTTCCATCGTCATGATCGTGCCGCAGCAGGGGCAGGTGACACCGGCGCGACTCATGGTCCCTTGCCCGAGTTTTTTGTCGTACTCCCGTTTCTGCGCAGCGTTGCCGCCTTTGACCGGAGGGTTGGGGTCGATGCCGAAGACCACGCCCGTCCCGTCCTCGCGGGGCTGCATGGTGAGCAGCACGCGCTTGTGGTCTTTCTTCGCCAGCCACCGGGTCTTGAGCAGCGGCACCTCGGCGCGGCAGCCTTTGCACCGGACGGTCCGCGCCCACAGGTAGGCCACCGTGGGCTTGGCCACCCAGCGCGGGTTGGCGGGGTTTTCCAAGTAGGCGGTATCGAAACCGGCGTTGAGCACCTCGACCTGCGGCTCGCCGTCATCGTTGATCGGCACGAGCTTCAACCCCTCACCCCCGGCCCCTCTCCCGTCTGCGGGAGAGGGGTGGATGTCCAATGGCACGACACGATAGGGCTTCAGGGTGCAATACTCGGCGTAGGTGGGATAAAAGCGCGCCAGGTCCTTGCGCGCCTCCTTGAGCACCCAGCGACCCCAGGCGCGCACGTGCCAGGCGAGGTCCGCATCGAGCTCCTCGGCCTCGACCTCGGGAGCCTCGAACAACTCGCGATTGTCGTGCCGTGCCGCTTGCGCCTTGCCCGCCGCTTGCCGTGCGCGCCGTTCGGCGTCCTTAGGTCTTAGGCCGCGGGCCTTAAAGTATTCGGTGAGGAAGGCCACGTCTTGGAGCGCAAAATCCGGCAGCCGCCGCTTCTGTCCCGCAAGCTTCTGCGGATATTCCAGGGTGCATTTCAGGATGAACCAGGCCACCGGGTTGATGTCGATGGCGGTTACTTCACAACCTAGCCGCATCGCCTCCAGCGGGATCGCCCCGCCGCCGGCGAAGGGGTCGAGCACGCGGGGCGCGCGCCCCCCGTAGGCCTTGCGGATCTCCTGCCGGAACCAGTCCAGGTCGGGACTGGTCTCGCGCCCCCAATGCAGCACGCCACCCTCGGTCTCCCAGGCGTCGATCTCCTCCACCCGCCCGTTGGGCATTTTCTTTTTCTTGGTGGTCTTCTTGAGCGTTCCGCCCAGGCGCTTGAGGATTTCATCGCGCTTCTCTTTGTCGCCTGGGTCGGGCAGCAAGGTGGCGATGAGCGCCGCGCGCGAGGCCGCCAAGGGACGGCGCGCCGGCCAGATGTGAAGGGTGGAGATGTGCCCATGGCGCACATTCTTCTCGTGCACCGCGTCGATGGAGGTCTGCTTGAGCGGGAAGGCGACCTCAATCAGGCGTTTGTCGTTCAGGGGCATAAGCATCTCCTAACGCCAGCTTTTCGGGCGGGTGAGGACAAAGCCGTCGTCACGCGTGATGCACTCGGGCAACTGACAACGGCGAAAGGCGGTTTCATTCGACGTCCTCCGATGCGTTGGCAATGTCGCGGTACGCGATGGCCACGCTGCCCCGCTTCTTGGCGATCAGCTTGGCAAAGGGATCCTGCACCCTCAGCAGCCGTGGCTGGGCGCTACCGCAATCGAACACGGCATACAGCCAGTAGCGCTCACGCAGGATGCAGGCGCGCGCCCATTCGTTCTCGGTCAGCTCGATCTCGCCGACGCCTACACGCCCTTTGACTTCGATGCCACGCTCTTCACCCGGCCGTTTGGAGAGCAGGTCAAATCCCGGGTAGTCGGTGAGCCCAGCCAGACGGGCTTTGTCGGGCGTTGAGACGTCGCGCACGTCCGCACCCTGCGCCGATTCAAAGGCGATCGCCACTTCCATGGCGATGCGCTCGATCTCGGCGTCGCGCGCCTTGATGTCTTCGGGATCGGTAGAGGGTTGCACCAGCGCGGTGGCCAGGATTTCCACGCGGCCAGGCTGGATCAGCTCGACCTCGCGGCGCGCTTGAAGCAAGGCCTGCTCACGGCGCTGTGCGAGGCTTCTCTGCTGCGCCTTGATCCGCTCCAGCTCTGCATGGGCGGCCCGGTTGCCGTCACGGGCCTTCTCGGTGAAGCGCTTGCGCGCAGCGGCCAGCTCCGACTCCTGGTAGTCGAACGCCCGTTGCAGATACTCCCGGGTCTCCGCGAGGCGCTGGGTCGCTTTCATGCGCTGTCGCTCAGCCATCTGGCCGACGATGCTGCGCTGGATGTGTTCCTGCGCAGCCAACCGCCACGTGTCGCTTTGGGCGAGAAACACCACGCTGCCAGGGCTGGGCTTGTCGGCGGGTTTGAGGAGCAGCAGATGCTCAACGGGCGCCTCGATCAGCCGGCCATCGGCGTATTGCTTGAGACCGACGAGGCGTTGTTCGATGACCTCAGGTTGAAGAAACGCGGGAAAGCCGGGATCCACGCCGCGCTCCACGCTGACGCGGGCGACATGGAACAGGTAGGGTGCTGCGGCGCTGACGTCTGTGAAGATGGCGCCACGCAAGGCATCGTGACGGGCGCGCTCAATGGCTATGGCCGAGAGACGCTCGAAGACGGGCTCACCCGGATGCAGAAAGACAGCATCACGCCCGTCGTCCGGGCGGTACACGGTGAAGCGGTTGCGCGCCGACTCTGGGTAGGCCTCGAGCAGCGGGAGGAGGCTGTCGAGGCCCCCCCGCTTGCGTGGCCGGATGAAGAAGACACCATCGAGATCGCCGACAAGGTCGATGCCAATGACCGGCGCGGCGTGCTCGAGATACCGCCGAACGTACCCCGGCAAAAGCCGGCGCATCTCCTCGATGGCCATGGACTCGCGCAGTGGGGGCAGGCCCATGCGGACGTCGCCGCCTTTGCCGTAAATGGTCGCCTCGCGTGCTTCGAGGGCCTTGATCTGCTCGGGTGTAAGCTGGCCGGCGAGTTCGAGCGCCTTCTTGTCCGCTTCGTCATCCGACTCGATGGCCCGCTGGATGTACTCGGTGATGGCCATGCCCTCGAAGATGCGGCCGACCACGTCGAACACCTTGTCCGAGCCGAGCTGCTTGCGGATCTCCTCCAGCTTGTCCAGCAGGGTCTTGATGACCCGGCCTTCTCGCGTCTTGCCCGCAACGAGGTTGATGATGGCAACGCGGTCTCGCTTCTGGCCGTAGCGGTGAATCCGCCCCATGCGCTGTTCCAGACGCGCCGGGTTCCAGGGCACGTCGTAGTTGATCAGGATCCAGCAGAACTGCAGGTTGATGCCCTCGGCCGCCGCGTCGGTGCCGATGAAGAAGCGCGCTCCCTTGCCCTCGGCGTTGTGCGGGCGGCGGAAGCGCTCGACCTGAGCGTCGCGCTCCTCGAAACCCAGGCCGCCGTGGATGTAGGCCACCTGGTCGGCGTAGCCCATGCCTTCGAGGCGTCGAACGAGAAATTCCAGCGTGTCGCGGTGCTCGGTGTAGATGATGACCTTCTGGTCACGATATTGCGGCGAGCGCAGCAGTTCCGCCATCCGCTCGAACTTTGACTCCTGTCCGCTGGCGTGGACCGCCTCGGCCAGTGCGATCAGCTCCTGCACCTGGTTGCGCTCGTCGATGAGCTCCGCGAGGCTGGTGGCGATGAAGGCGCCCAGCGCCTCCGCCTCGCTCTCCTCGTGCTCTTCGACGCCTGCCGATTCGGTTTCCTCATCGGCGGTCTTCGCGGCTAGCACGTCCACCAGCTTTCCTTCGCGCACCTTGCGGTTCAGGCGCTCTTGCTGGCTGCGCAGCTCTTCATCGGGCACCCGACCGGATTGGATGTCATCGATCAAAGCGTCGAGCTTGGCCAGGCGGTTGCGGAAGGAGCAGAGCAGCGCCCAGGTGCTGCTGGCCATACGCCGCTGGAACACGGTCATGGCGAACCGTGCAGCCTGACGGTTCAAGAGCCGCGCCTGGTTGTAGTAGTGGCGGATGTACGTCGTCGTGCGGTCGTAGAGTGCCTGTTCGCTGACTTCCCCCTGGGAGAGGTCGTAGCTCACGGTGTCGCAAAGGCGCTCGGGGTAAAGGGCCTTGCCACGGAGATCGACCATCTCCTCCTTGACGCGGCGGATGAAGTAGCGGTCGCGGGACTCACGCGGGAACTTGGCAAACGCCGTCTCGGTGCTGAACAGCTCGGGCTCCAGCAGCCGCCACAGACAGTAGTACGGGTATTCCTTGCCCATGTGGGGGGTCGCAGTGAGCAGCAGGAGGTGGTGCGCGGCCCAGGGCATGCGCCAGTCCTCCGGCAGCTCGCGCACGCCAGCGATTGCCTCGGCAAGGCGGTAGCGGTCCGTCGCCCGGAACGTCCCGTCCAGATCGCGGTTCGCGGAGAGCTTGTGCGCCTCGTCGAACACGACCAGGTCGTAGGGCACGACCTGAGGATCGCGTAGGGCGTTGAACAGCCGGGCGCTGCGCAGGCTGTCGATGCTCACCACGACGAGATCGCTGCCGGCGCCGACAAACGGGTTGCCGTCCTTGGTGTCGCCGCCGGTCACAATCTTGAACTGCAGCTGGAACAGCTTGTGCAGTTCGCGGTACCAGTTGCCCACCAGGCCGGCAGGCGCCACCACCATGACACGGCGGATCGTCCTGCGCGACAGGCTCTCGCGGACGTAGAGGCCGGTCATGATTGTCTTGCCGGCGCCAGCGTCATCGGCCAGCAGGAAGCGCAGGCGATGCTGAGGCAGCATGCGTTGGTAGACCGCAATCCGCTGATGGGGCAGCGGGTCGATTTCGCTGATCTCGGTCGCGAACGCCGGGTTGAACAGATGCCCGTAGGACAGTCGCTCGCCCTCGACCAGCACGCGCAGCGCGTTCGCGTCCCCCAGGAAATCGAGCCGGGGCGTCGCATCGCCCTTGTCGGAAGCCGCCGTACTCCCGCTGGGCTCCCCCGCCTCCGCCAAATGTCCGCCTGACCGACCCGCAAGCGCCTGCAACTTGGCCTGCCCCATCGCGGAGGGCTTGGATTGACCGTTCTCCCACCGATTCAGCGTGACGAACGAGACGCCCAACAGCTCGGCGAACTGCTGCTGAGTGAGGCTCAGTGTTTTGCGAAGCTGTCGGATCTCGTGGGGGGTCATCTGGTATCGTGTACGTGTTTCTTGGCTTTATATCACGCGATATAAAGAGGTTGAAAGCACACGCGATCCTTGGCTTCCTCTTGCCAGAATGGCCTTAGGGGCTCTCTGCCCCCTGCTCGCAAGCATAGGATCCATGACTCTGACTCTGTCGCCCGAGCAGTTGCAGGCGCTGTTGCGTTCTCTGCCGGATGACGATGGCGCTGCGGTCGTTCGCGTTGCGCGATGGCTGGGCCGGGGTGAGTCTGGGTTGTGCCACCATGTCCATCGGCGACACCGATCCTGCCGACGTCCTGCGGCGGGCTGACCCGGTGCGCGGCAAGCCTTGGCCTGAAGGCCAAGGAAGGATCGCGCGGACGGCGCAGCCGTCCTACAATCATGTTGTCGCCGATACCCAAGGCGACCGACGGCGGGGCACGCCAGAAGTCACGCCTGGGGAGAGACGAGCAGCGGTTGCGCACTCGGCCCAGGAACCCATCGAAGCGACTTAAGGGCGGCTCAATGCCGCGCCTGAAGCGCCGTAGGAATCTCCGGACAGAAGGCCGGGGAGGACGTCAAGAGGAAACACCCATGCCAAAAATTCGACAGACCGCCGTGGCCAATCAATTCTACCCGGGCGATCCTGCCGAGTTGGTCCGGACGCTCGATACCCTGCTCGCCGAACCCCTGCATTCGGTTTCGGTTCGACACGAGGCGCCGCCCAAGGCGCTGATCGTGCCCCATGCCGGTTATGTCTATTCCGGTCCCATCGCCGCCACTGCCTATGCCACCCTGGAACCAGTCCGGGACCGGATCCGGCGCGTGGTGTTGCTCGGTCCGTCGCATCGGGTGCCCTTCTTCGGGCTGGCCGCAAGCAGCGACGAGGTCTTCTCTACCCCGCTTGGCCCGGTCCCCATCGATCTGGAGTCCGTCGAGCGCGCCCTGACCCTGCCCCAGGTCAGGCTGTTCGATGCGGCCCATGCCAAAGAGCACAGTCTGGAGGTCCAGTTGCCCTTCCTACAACGGGTGCTCGACGACTTCAGTCTGGTGCCGCTTGTGGTCGGCGAGGCCGCGCCCGAATCCGTGGCCGAGGTGCTGGACCTGCTCTGGGGCGGCCCCGAGACCCTGATCCTCATCAGCTCGGACCTAAGTCACTATCTGGACTACCACAGCGCCCAGCATCTAGATGCTGCGACCTCAGCGGCCATCGAGGCCCTGCGTCCCGAAGCGATCGGCCATGACCAGGCCTGCGGCCGCATCCCCGTGAACGGGCTCTTGACCCTGGCGCGTCGGCGCGGGCTGACGGCCAAGACCCTGGACCTGCGCAACTCAGGGGATACGGCCGGATCGCGCGCTCAGGTGGTCGGCTATGGCGCCTATGCATTCCACTGAGCCGGCTGCAGCCGCAATCTACACCGCCGGCGAGCGCGCCATCCTGCTTGAGGTCGCCGCACGCTCGATCGCACATGGGTTGGAGCACCGACGCCCGCTCGATCTCGACCCGGACACCTATCCCGAACCGCTGCGCGCGATCCGGGCCACCTTCGTCACCCTGGAGCGCCGTGCCGCTCTGCGTGGCTGCATTGGCGTGCTGGAGGCCTGCCGTCCACTGGTCGCGGACGTGGCCCAAAACGCCTTTGCCGCCGCCTTCGAGGATCCACGCTTCCCGCCGCTAAACGCTGAGGAATATCCAGATCTGGTGATCAAGCTCTCGATCCTGACCCCCGCCGAGCCCTTGGTCTTTGGCTCCGAATCCGAGCTCCTCGCCCAGCTCAGGCCCGGTATCGACGGGCTCATCCTGAGCGATCAAGGCCGGCGCGGCACCTTCTTGCCCTCGGTCTGGGAACAGCTCCCCAACCCGCGCGACTTCCTCGCCCATCTCAAGCGCAAGGCCGGACTGCCGTCGGGCCACTGGTCAGAGACGCTGCGCGTCGCCCGCTATGAAACCGAGTCCTTCGGTGCACCCATCGCCCAGCTCCAGCTACAGGTCTGAACGCCAAGGGCCGACCGGAGGCCCCTGACTCAAGCCGCGAATGGATCGAGCCGGGCGATCAGTTCCAGGCCGCGTGCCTTGTCGGGGCAGAGGATCAGGGCGACACGGTCGGGGGTGTGCAGGTCGGGGCGAGGGGTCGCCCCGGCGGATGCGATCAGGGCCTGCTGCGCCTCGGTGAGCGGCGCGGTGCCAAAGACTGAGATCACCAGTCCACCCGGCACTGGTGGCGGTGGGGCGAACGGCTCGTTGTCCATGAGCGCGACCCAGGCCGGTACGAATCCGGGTCCATAGAGCTCGAAAAAACCGTTTGAACCGCGCAGATGGGCCTCGATCGGGCGCCCCCCGATCAGTTCTAGATTGCAAAGCCCGGTATAGCCAGTCAGATGGCGCCCAACCCAGTCGCGGACGTATCCATCGAGCTCGGGGCGCTCGACGCCCACCTCCCAGTAGATCGGGCGCGCATGATCCTTGCGCTCTGAGGCGCTGGTGTGGGCCAGCCAGACGACCTCGCCCGCGCGTACCAGACAGTCGGTGCTGGTGTGCTCGCCCTCGAGTCGCTCGCACCAGAACAGCCCGGGGTCGTTGGGCACGGCCTCGGCACGGACCGCGTGTGCCTGGAGCGCCATACCGGCCAGGTTGACGATCGGCTTGACGAACACCCAGTCGTCCGGCGCCAGCCCGTAGGCACGCGGATCGACCCCGCAGGGCGCGGCGCGCAGTCCGGCGGCGAGCGCGATCCCGAGCTTGTCATAGATATGGCGATGGGCGGGGTTGAGCCGCCAGGCGGCGGCATCATTGACCGCGACCTCGGATCTCGGCTCGGGTTGGAAGAGGTGTGCGCGTTCTGGAAGGACGCCGATGAACATGGGGCTGGACCGCTCGTTTGGGTGGGTTGATCGACAGGCGATGTCGTCCGACCAGTTTCAACCCCCTCACCGCCAAATGAGAGGGGTTGAGACCGGCGGGTGCGGGCGGTCAACCCAGGGGCACGACCTCACACAGGCTGGACTTGAACGGTGGAAAGCCGCTGATCGGGTCGAGATGTCGGTCATCGGTCAGCTCGTTGACATTGGCGCTGTTCCAACCATGGACGCAGTGGACCACACCGGGCTTGATGCGCTCGGTGACACAGGCCACGAACCGTACCGCCCCGCGCGGTGAACGGACCTCGACCCATTGACCATCCTGGATCCCGCGCGGCCCGGCGTCGCTCGGATGGATCTCGACCAAGGGGTTGGGGATGGCCAGGCGCAGGCGCTGGATGTACTGATGCTGCGAATGGGTGGCGAACTTGGTGCGCGCACCACTGGTCAGGACCAGCGGATAGTCGCGGGCGATCTCGGGTGTCGCGATCGGACTCTCGGCCGGTTCGCGATAGACCGGCAGGCCGTCGTGTCCGGCCGCGCGCAGTTCGGACGCGTCGAACTCGACCTTGCCGCTGGCGGTCGGAAAACCGCGCAGCCGATAGAGCCGGTCGGCATCGAGAAAGCCATGCTCGACCAGGTCCTCGATGGCCTGGGCATAGACGGTGACGCCATCGGGGTTGTTATAGACCTCCTCGCGGATCTCTTCCGGGATGCCCTCGGCGGCCTCGGCCCAGGCGGCCTCCAGATCGCCGTGCCAGAACTGCTCGGCCATGCCCAGCCGCACGCCGATTTCGAGGAAGATCTCGCCATCCGGACGCGCCTCGCCGCGCGGCGCGACCACAGCGCGCCGATAACGCAGCTCGCCCTGATAGGCACAGCCCGGATAGGCGATCAGCGCCGGGCGTTCGAGATTGGTCGCCGCCGGCAGCACGATGTCGGCTTGGAGTGTGGCCGGGTTATGGAAAAAGTCCGTGGCGGCGAAGAAGTCGAGCGACCCGAGCGCCCGTTCCATGCGCTTGGAATTGGGCCACATGGCGGTGTTGATGCCCATGGCCAGGAGCGCACGCACCCGTTGCGGACGCCCGTCGAGGATACAGTCGGGCAGCAACATGCTCTGCCCCGCCGGCCAATACCTGGTCCAGACCGGATAGACCTCCTCGCCGATGCGCGGCGGAAGATGCTGGCGACAGTGCTCGAACAGGTCGATCGGTTTGGGCAGCACCTTGTCGTTAAAAAAGCGGTTGCCACCCTCGCGATCCAGATTGCCGGTGACGGCCGAGAGCAGGATGATGGCGCGGTGATTCTGAAAGCCGTTGCTGTGCTGGACAGTCGCGGTCGGCGACAGCGTGATCTGGGCCGGGGCTGTGGTGGCAAAGAGTTCGGCCGCCGCGCGCAGGTCGGACTCGGCGATGCCGCAGATGGCGGCGACCCGCTCGGGGGGGAACCCGGTCACATAGTCCCGGAAGGACTCGACACCCGAGCACCATTGATCGAGAAATTCCTGATCCTGCCAGCCATTGGCGAAGATCAGATGATGGAACCCGAGCGCCAGCGCGCCATCGGTGCCGGGGCGGATCTGGAGATGGATGTCGGCCTGATCGACCATGGGCGTGCGGCGCGGATCGACCACGATCATGCGTCTTCCGGGCTTGAGTGTCACCAGACCATGGGTGTCGAACGGCGGGATCGAGCCGCGCGGGTTGGTCGACCAGATCAGATGACAGCGGGTCTTGGGCGAGACCACGGTCGAGGTGGTCTTGATCCGATAGCCGAAGGTGACCTTCTCGGCCACCAGGGTCGCCGAGAAACAACAGCCGCTCTCGGTCAGATAGTTGGGGGAGCCGAAGGCATGGGCGAGGCGCTGGAGCAGCGGGCGCCCCTCCTTGGTGTAGCCGGCAAAGAAGGCGACCGCCGGGGCACCATGCGCGTCACGGGTGGCACTCAGTCGCGCGGCGATGGTATCGAGCGCCTCGTCCCAGGAGATGCGCTCGAACTGACCGCTGCCGCGCGGTCCGACCCGCTTGAGCGGATAGAGCAGACGCTCGGGATGGTTGCGCCGGTCGAGCTGGGCGATGCAGCGCGGACAGTCCGGCCCCTGGATGGCGATCGGTTCGCCGGCCTCATCGAATTCGACCTGGATCGGGCAGTTGGCATCGCATTCATAGCAGGTGCTGGGCTTGGTGGACATCTCGATGGTCTCGCGCGATGAGGGCTGTTCGTGGTTTCATGCCGGATGATCCCCAAGATGACGCCCGATTCATGGAAACCAAGCACACCACACCCGACTACAGCGGCGGCGGCCTGCTGAATCTGATGAGCAGCCTGATCCAGGCGCGCGGCGGACGGTGTGAGCATCCGCCGCTCACTGGGTTGGCGCTGGACGATCTGACGTGCGCGACCAATCTGGTGCTGCTGATCGTCGACGGCCTGGGCGCCAACTGGCTGGAGCGTCACGCACCCGACGGCCTGCTGAGTCGGGGGCGCTGGGGGGTGATCAGTTCTGTGTTTCCATCGACGACGGCCGCGGCGATCCCGACCGTTCTTACTGGGCTGTCGCCGCTCCAGCATGGTCTGACCGGCTGGTTTACCTATTTTGGCGAGTTGGGATCTGTGCTGGCGGTCCTACCCGGGCGGCCGCGTTACGGTGGGGTATCCTATCGTGCGGCCGGGATCGATCCGCTCCGACTCTTTACCCATCGCTCGATCTTCGACCGTATCGACACGCGCGGCCTTGCCGTCTCGCCGCGCTTCATCGCCTATTCGGACTTCAATCGCGCGCATCAGGGACGCGGCGAGTTGCGTCCGTTCGAGTCGCTGACGGAGATGTTCCAACAGACGCTACGTGCGCTTCGACCCCGCCGGCGTTGGGGGCGTCCATCCGCGACACCCGAGCGGAATTATCTCTATCTGTACTGGCCGGAACTCGATCGCATCGGGCATGAGCACGGCATAGAGAGTGCGGCGGCACTTGCCCATCTGACCGAGATCGAGCAGGCGCTGGAGTCCTTTCTGATTGCAGCGGCTGGGACGGACACAGTGCTGTTGGTCTGCGCCGACCATGGTCAGATCGACACAAGGCCCGAGGATATTATCGACCTTGCGCACCACCCCGAGTTGGTCGAGTGTCTGACCCTGCCACTATGCGGTGAGCCACGCGCCGCCTGGGCACATGTCCGCGCCGACTGCGCACGACGCTTCGAGTCATATTGCATCAGCGAGCTGGGCGATGCCGTGGCGCTGATGCCAAGCTCGCAGGTGATCGAGGCGGGATTGCTCGGCCCCGGACCGGCGCATCCACGCATCCATGATCGGGTGGGGGATTACTGTCTGCTGCCAAACGCGCGCTATGTCCTGCGCCAGACGCTGCCCTTCGAGGATCCGCCCACCCATGTGGGCGTCCATGGCGGGCTGAGCGACTCCGAAATTCAGGTGCCGCTTTGTTTGTTTAGGCCCTAAGCCGCTCGGTGCGTTTCGGTCCCCAGGGCAAACGCCCCCGCGGACAAGGGGCGCGGATGGCCACCCGCCAAGACAGTCCAGGGCGGATCAGGACGGACAGGACTCAGCTTGGCAAGGGTCAAACGCGACCGTCCGTCATCAATTCGACCGCCAGGATGAGCGCATCCTCGCGCCCCTGCGGTGCTGGGTAATAGTGGCGCCGCCGACCGACCTCACAGAACCCCTCGGAACGATAGAGCGCCAGCGCCGGCGCGTTCGAGACCCGCACCTCCAGAAACGCCGTTGCGGCCGCACGCTGCCGCGCCAGCCGCAGCAGATGGCGCAACATCTGGCGTCCCAGCCCCTGCCCCTGCCAATCGGGATGGACGCCGAGATTGAAGATCTGACACTCCCCAGCTGCGACCGCCATCACACCATGCGCGACGATGGCCGCGTCGATCGCGCCGAGCCAGCAGCTATAGCCGGCCCGCAGACAGTCTTCGAAGATCTCACGACTCCAGGGAAAGGCATAGGCCGCGCGCTCGACCGCGAGCACCGCGTCCAGATCCTCCCGAGCCATGGGCCGTAGGCGTAGAGGTGCGCCTGCCGTCCCCGGGATCCTACCTGGACCCCGCCCCGCAGCGGTATTCACTCGATTCCGTCCCCCAAGATTTGAACCCAGGCCCCAATCATCGCTCAACACCCGCTAGACGCGCACCTGGTCGCGAGCGGGAGGACACCGATCGGGGCGCCGCTCGTCGAGCACCTTCACCACCGCGACCGGTTTTCGGTCTATAGTGTGCCCCTGAGTGCCGCGCTCGGCATCTCGCATCGCGGTCATCCCGTTCCACCTCCACCAATGGACAGTCCGATGTCGCACAAGAGCCTGGTCACACTCGACGGCAATGAGGCCGCCGCTTACGTTGCGCACCTGACCAACGAGGTCATCGCCATCTATCCCATCACGCCCTCCTCCAACATGGGCGAATGGGCCGACGAATGGTCTTCGCTGGGGGTCAAGAATCTATGGGGCACGGTCCCCGATGTCATCGAGATGCAGAGCGAGGGCGGCGCCGCCGGCGCCATCCACGGTGCACTCCAGGGCGGGTCGCTGGCGACCACCTTCACCGCCTCGCAGGGTCTGCTGTTGATGATCCCGAACATGTACAAGATCGCCGGGGAACTGACCCCGACGGTGTTCCATGTCTCGGCGCGGGCGCTCGCGGCTCAGGCCCTCTCGATCTTCGGCGACCACTCGGACGTCATGGCCTGTCGTGCCACCGGCTTTGCCATGCTGTGCGCCAGCTCGGTCCAGGAGGTGATGGACTTCGCCCTCATCGCCCAGGCCGCGACGCTCGAAAGCCGCCTGCCCTTCCTGCACTTCTTCGACGGTTTCCGCACCTCGCACGAGGTCAATAAGATCGAACGCCTGTCGGTTGAGACCATCCGCGCCCTGATCGACGAGGAACTGGTCAAGGCCCATCGCGCACGCGCCCTCAATCCCGATCACCCCAAGCTGCGCGGTACCTCGCAGAACCCGGACGTCTATTTCCAGGGACGCGAGAGTGTCAATCCCTATTACGCCGCCGCGCCCGGGATCGTGCAGGGTGTGATGGATCGCTTCGCCGCCCTGACTGGGCGTCAATACCGGTTGTTCGAATACCTCGGGGCTGCGGATGCCGAACGGGTAGTGATACTGATAGGGTCTGGGATCGGCGCCGCCGAGGAGACGGTCGAGCATCTGACCGCGCGCGGCGAGAAGGTAGGGCTCGTCAAGGTGCGGCTGTTCCGGCCCTTTGATGCCGCCGCCCTCATCGCCGCCCTGCCCGCCAGCGCGAACCGGATCGCCGTGCTCGATCGCACCAAGGAGCCCGGATCCGATGGCGAGCCGCTCTACAAGGACGTGACCACGGCGCTCGCGCGCGCCTTTTCCGCCGGCACGCTCCCGATCATGCCGCGGGTGATCGGCGGGCGCTATGGCCTGGGCTCCAAGGAATTCACGCCCGCGATGGTGAAGGCGGTGTTCGACGAGCTGGGTCGGGAACACCCCAAGAACCCCTTCACCATCGGCATCCTCGACGACCTCAGCCACACCAGTCTGGCCTGGGATCCGGACTTCAAGGTCGATGCGCTGGAGGGGGTGACCGCCTGCGTCTTCTATGGCCTGGGCTCGGACGGTACCGTCTCGGCCAACAAGAACTCGATCAAGATCATCGCCGAGGAGACGTCCAACTATGGCCAAGGCTATTTCGAGTACGACTCCAAGAAGGCCGGTGCGGTCACCATCAGCCATCTGCGCTTCGGACCCAAACCCATCCGCAGCACCTATCTGATCGGCGATAACGAGGCCAGCTTCGTCGCCTGTCATCAGCCGACCTTCCTGACGCGCTATGACATGCTCGATCGGGCCAAACCCGGCGGGGTCTTTCTGCTCAACTCGCCGACGCCACCCGATCGGGTCTGGGACGACCTACCTCGCCGGATGCAGCGCACCCTCATCGAAAAGGGCCTGCGTTTCTATGTCATCGACGCCTATGGCATCGCGGCGGCGACCGGCATGGGGCGGCGCATCAACACCATCATGCAGACCTGCTTCTTCGCCATCTCGGGCATCCTGCCGAAAGACGAGGCCATCGCCCACATCAAGCAGGCGGTCGAGAAGACCTATGGCAAGAAGGGACAGGGGCTGCTGGAGCGCAACTATCGGGCCATCGACGCGGCGCTCACCGGTCTGCACCAGGTCCAGGTGCCAAACCAGGTTACGAGCACCTTCGATCGCCCGCCGGTGGTCCCCGAAAACGCACCCGAGTTCGTGCGCCGGGTCACGGCCATCCTCATGGCCGGGCAAGGCAATCAGCTCCCGGTCAGCCTGATGCCCGCCGATGGCACCTGGCCGACCGGTACGGCGCGCTTCGAGAAGCGCCAACTGGCGCTGCAACTGCCCAAGTGGGACGCGGCGCTCTGCACCCAGTGTGGCAAGTGTCCACTGGTCTGCCCGCACGCGGCGATCCGCGCCAAGGTCTATCCGGCGACGCTGATCGAGCAGGCCCCGGCGGGTTTCAAGCACGCCGCGATCAAGGGCAAGGACTTCCCCGAAGGTTATCGCGTCAGCTATCAGATCGCACCCGACGACTGCACCGGCTGCGGGCTGTGCGCCGAGGTCTGCCCGATCCGCGACCGCACCAACCCCGAGCACAAGGCGCTCGATATGGTGCCGGCCGGCGAGATCCAGGAACCCGAACGCGCCAACTGGGACTTTTTCTTGACCCTCCCGGACTACGACCGTACCCAGCTCGATGCGACCAAGATCAAGCACGCCATGATGATGCAGCCCCTGTTCGAGTTCTCGGGCGCCTGTGTCGGGTGCGGCGAGACCCCCTACATCAAGCTCGCCACCCAGCTGTTCGGCGACCGGATGCTGATCGCCAATGCCACCGGCTGCTCATCGATCTATGGCGGCAACCTGCCGACCACGCCCTACACCACCAATGCCGAGGGACGCGGCCCGAGCTGGAACAACTCGCTGTTTGAGGACAATGCCGAGTTCGGTCTGGGTCTGCGGCTGGCGGTCGACAAGCAGACCGAACAGGCCCGCGAGCTGCTCGTTCAGTTGGCCGGACAGATCGGCGAGGCCCTGGTCGAGGGGCTGCTGAACGCCGACCAGTCGAGTGAGTCCGGCATCCACGCGCAACGCGAGCGGGTCGCAGCGCTCAAGTCCAGGCTGGCCGGGATCGACTCGGACGCGGCGCGCCGCCTGCTGATCCTCGCCGACAATCTGGTCAAGCGCAGCGTCTGGATCATCGGCGGCGATGGCTGGGCCTATGACATCGGCTATGGCGGGGTCGACCATGTCCTTGCCAGCGGGCGCAACGTCAATCTGCTGATCCTCGACACCGAGGTCTATTCCAACACCGGCGGCCAGAGATCCAAGGCCACCCCGCTCGGCGCCGTGGCCAAGTTCGCCGCCGGCGGCAAGTCGACCTTCAAAAAGGATCTGGCCATGATGGCCATGGCCTACGAGACCGTCTATGTCGCCCAGGTCGCCTTCGGGGCCAAGGACGTGCAGACGGTGCGCGCCTTTCTGGAGGCCGAATCCTACGACGGCCCCTCGATCATCATCGCCTACTCGCCCTGTATCGCGCATGGCGTGGACCTGTCCAACAACCTGCGCCAGCAAGACCTGGCGGTCAACTCGGGGCACTGGCCGTTGCTGCGCTACGACCCGCGCCGCACGGCGCGCGGCGAGAATCCGCTCATCATCGACAGCAAGGCGCCGAGCATCCCCTATCGCGACTTCATCAATACCGAGACCCGCTTCAGCCTGCTGACCCGGACCCATCCCGAGGCCGCCGAGCGCTTCCTGCAGCTAGCGCAGAAGCATGTGAACACACGCTTTGGCCTTTATGAGCAGCTTGCGCATCTGGCGGTGCAAAAGGGGCCGATCTCCGAGTAACTCCAGGGGTAGACGGCAGTACAAGCCTCTGCCGGCCCAGCCGATTTCACTGTTTCCAAACACGAGGTTTCGACGCTCATGAATCTGAAGACTGAGTATCTCGGACTGACGCTCAAAAATCCCCTGGTTCCATCCGCCTCACCACTCTCAAGAAGCCTGAGCTCGGCGCGCGAGCTGGAGGACAGCGGTGCGGCGGCCATCATCATGTATTCGCTGTTCGAGGAGGCGATCACCGCCGAGGCCGAATCCATGGCCCGCTTCCTGCACCACCAGGAGACTGGATTCGCCGAGTCGAGCGACGGTTTCCTGCCCGATCATCACGACTTCGAGAATGGACTTACGCGCTATCTGGAACAGATCCGACGGCTCAAGGAGAGCCTGGACATCCCAGTGATCGCCAGTCTCAATGGGGTCACGACGGGTGGCTGGATCAAGCACGCACTCGAACTCCAGCAGGCCGGCGCCGACGCGCTCGAGCTCAATGTCTATTACATCGCGGGCGACATCCACCAGAGCGGCGAGCAGGTCGAGCAGAGGTATCTGGATCTCTTAGCCGAGCTCCGAGGCCAGATCCAGATCCCGATCAACATGAAGCTCTCGCCCAGTTTCAGCTCGCTCGGCCACTTCATCGGACGACTGGCGGCAGCCGGCGCCAATGGGGTCTCGCTGTTCAACCGTTTCTATCAACCGGATATCAACATCGAGGCACTGCGGCTCCAGATGCGGCTGCATCCATCCACCTCTGCTGAGGTACTTCCGGCCATGCGCTGGATCGCGCTGCTATACGGCCGGATCCCTGGACTGTCGCTGGGCGCCACCGGCGGTGTCCATACGGCAGAGGATGCCATCAAGCTGCTACTCGCCGGGGCGGATGTGGTCCATCTGTGCAGCGTGCTGCTGCAGAAGGGACCGGCCTATCTCGGATTGATCCTGCGTGGCATCGAGGACTGGATGGAGGAACAGGGCTTCGAGTCGGTCACGGACTTTCGGGGACGGGTCAGTGCCCTGACCGTGCCCAACCCGGCCGAGTTCGAGCGCACCAACTACATCCATGTGCTCGACAGCTACAGCGTCGCGCCTGGTGTCATGGCTTGAGTCCTTGGCCCCAACCAGCCGCCTCGGTGAGGCGGACTGGCCCAGGTCGGGGCGCTCAGAGCTGGCGGCAGGACTCGAGGACCACCGGCACCCGGGTGCGACCCGAGGGGCTGCCCTGCTGTTCCATAGCGCGCACCACCTCCATGCCCTCGACCACCCTGCCGAAGACCACGTGCCGGCCGTCGAGCCAAGGCGTCGCCTCGACCGTGATGAAGAATTGCGAGCCATTGGTATTGGGACCGGCATTGGCCATGGATAGGGTGCCAGCCGCCTCGTGCTTGAGTCTGAAGTTTTCGTCCTCGAACCGCTCGCCGTAGATCGACTTGCCCCCGGTGCCATTGCCGCGGGTGAAGTCGCCCCCCTGGATCATGAAGCCCGGGATGATGCGATGGAAGGGGCTGCCGGCATAGGACAGCCCTTCGCCCTTCTCGCCGGTGCAGAGTGCGCGGAAGTTCTCGGCGGTCTTGGGCACCACATCGGCGAAGAGTTCCAGGGTGATGGTCCCTGCAGGCTTGCCGTCGATGCTGACGTCGAGCGCGACCCTGGGATTGGCGGCCAGGACCGGCGTCACGGCAGCGATCAGCAGGACGGTGGCGAGCAGGCGTTGAGGATGCTTCATAGACCCTCCGCAAGGAAACCCGCGACTTGAGTCGCGGGAGGAATTGCGGGTGCGCGAAGCGCACCATGTGGTATATAATACAGTGTGGTCTCCGGGCGCACGCCGACTGCAACGCCAGTCGAAACCTGGCCCGGATTGGCAGTGGAGCCCCGCTGCCAAGGGCGGCTGTAAACACGCCCAATGTTGGGGATGTGGTCAACCATGTTTGCTGCGTCTCACAATAAAGCCTTCGACTTCAGTTGAGGGTTGTTTACCGGATTTCTTCCTCGTGATTGGTTGTAGAGGGGTGAGGGTCGGAACGACGGATGGACCGCCTCAACAGTCGGTACAGCGCTCGATCGGAAGACCGCGTCTGATCCAGCCCGGACCCAAGCGATTGCCCAACACGCCTTCGGGGACGTCATAGACCTGGCTGAATCCCAGCTTGCGCAGCTGTTGCTGCACATAGCCACTGCGGTTGCCGGTCCGGCAGATCAGGGCGATGGGCGCCGACCTGTTACCGCCCATCGTCTGGAGCAGACGCTCGATGAACCTAGGGTCGGTCATGTCGATCCGATGGGCCTCGGCAGGTACCCCGGTCTCGCGCCACTCCTCCGGGGTACGGATATCGATCAACAGGATCTCGCCAGAGCGCGCCTTGGTGAGCGCCTCCTCCGGGCTGAGATCCAACCCAGCCGACTGGGCGCTGTAGACAAAGACGAGACCTGTGAGGATGAGCGCGGCAAGGCGTAGCAGGGTTTGGTACAGCATGGTCATTGCAATGGACTGGGTTGATGGGTCTTATCGATGGGTCTTCTCAAGGAGATGACCCAGTGCGCGGCTAGGACCTGCCCCTCAGGGGTCGAGCATGGGGGCCTGGGGTGCGCTGGGTTCAGCGCCGCTCCGCGGCAAGGCACGGCCATGTACCCATTCGCGCAGCCGCTGGAACACCACATAGAGCATCGGGATCAGAAAGATCCCGATCAAGGCCGCCGCCAGCATTCCGCCGAAGACCGCCGTGCCGACCGCGCGCTGACTGGCCTCTCCCGCTCCACTGGCCAGGATCAAGGGTACCAGCCCCAGGATGAAGGCGAAACTGGTCATGAGCACCGCCCGGATGCGCAGCCGCGCGCCCGTGACGGCAGCCTCTAGGATGGATCGGCCCGCGGAGCGCTGTTCCATGGCGAACTCGATGATGAGGATGGCGTTCTTGCTCGCCAGACCGATCAGCACCACCAGACCAACCTGGGCATAGAGGTCATTAGGCAGATGGCTGATGAGCAGGGCGAGCAGGGACCCCAGTACCCCAACCGTGACCGAGAGCAGTACCGCCGCCGGCATCGACCAGCTCTCGTAGAGCCCCACCAGGAATAGATAGGCAAAGAGTACCGCCAGACCCAGCACGATCGGGGTCTTGCCACCGGCCTCCTTCTCTTGCTGGGCCGTTCCGGTCCAGTCGAAGCCATAGCCGTTCGGCAGTGTCCGGCCCGAGACGCGCTCCATGGCCGCGATCGCCTCGCCCGAGCTATAGCCTGGTCTGGGGCCACCCTGGAGCGTGACACTGCGATAGTTGTTGTAGCGCTGGATGAGCTGGGGACCGACGATCAGCTCGGCCGACATCAGGGCACGCAGCGGGACCATCTTGCCCTCGGTGTTACGCACATGGATGCGATAGACGTCCTCGAAGGCCTTGCGGTCGGAGGCCTCGCCTTGGATCTGGACCCGCCATACCCGGCCAAAACGGTTGAAGTCGTTGACATAGTAGCCGCCGAGGGTCGACTGGAGCGCATTGAAGAGACTGTTGATCGGCACCCCGAGCATCTGCGCCTTCTCGCGGTCGAGCTTGAGATCGACCTGCGGATTGGTGGTGGTCCAGGTCGAATAGACGCGCGCGAGTACCGGATCCTGATTGGCCGCCAGCACCAGGGCGCGCATCACCGCCGCCAGAGCGGCCGGCTCGTGTCCCTGGAGATCGAGCAGCTGATACTCGAAGCCGCCGCTCGTACCCAAACCCACGATCGGCGGCAGGTTGAAGGGCATCGTGCGCGCCGCCGGCAGACCGGCGGACGCGACGGCGATGCGCCGGATGACCGCGGTCACCGCGAGATCCGGCGTGGTGCGTTCCTCAAACGGCTTGAGCCGCCCGATGATCGTCGCCGCGTTGGATTGAACGCTGCCATCGATGATGTTGAAACCTGGGATGGCGATCACATGCTCCACCGCTGGGTCGGCGAGCACGATCTTTTCGATCTGCTCGACGGCCGCCAGGGTGCGGTTGAGCGAGGCGCCCTCGGGCAGCTGGAAATGGGCCATGAAGGCCCCCTGATCCTCGTTCGGCAGGAAGCCGGTCGGTGTGACCTTGAACAGCCAGCCGGTCGCCACGCCGACCCCAGCCACCAACACCAAGGCCAAAACCGAAAAACGCACCAGACGCCGTACCACAGACGCATAGCCATCGCGCACCCGGTCGATGCCGCCCATGACAGAGCGCATGAGCCCGCGCTGGTGATGGGTCGGCTTGAGCAGGAGGGCGCACAGCGCCGGCGAGAGCGTGAGCGCATTGAGGGCCGAGATCAACATCGAAAAGGTCACCACGGCCGCAAACTGCTGGAACAACTGCCCGGTGATGCCGGGGATGAAGGCCACCGGCAGGAACACCGACAGCAGCACCAGGGTGATGGCGATGATGGGGCCGGTGATCTGGCCCATCGCCTTCTTGGCCGCCGCGCGCGGCGACAACCCTTCCTCTTCCATGATCCGTTCGACGTTCTCGACCACCACGATGGCATCGTCGACCACGATACCGATGGCCAGCACCATGGCCAGCAGCGAGATGGTGTTGAGCGAGAAGCCGATCAGGAGCAGAAAGGTCAGGGAACCGATCAGGGCCACGGGCACCGCGATCAGCGGGATCAGGGTCGCGCGCCAACTGCCCAGGAACAAAAACACCACCAGGATGACCAGCACGAAGGCCTCGAACAGGGTATGGACGACCTTCTCCAGACTGGCCTTGACGAAGTCGGTGGTGTCATAGACCACGGCATACTCGAGATCGTCTGGAAAACGCGCAGCGAGCTTCTGCATGGCCGACTCGACGCCGTCGGCCACCGCCACCGCATTCGCGCCCGGCGCCAGATAGATGGCCAAGGCCGCCATCGGCCGGCCATCGAGCCGGCTGATGACGTCGAACTGCTGGGCACCGAGCTCCACCCGCCCGAGGTCGCGCACCAGGATCCGCGAGCCGTCCGGGTTGGCGCGCACCAGGATGCGTTCAAATTCCTCGACCTCGGTCAGCCGGCCCTGGGTCTGGAGCGTGATCTGGAACTGCTGATCCGAGGCCATGGGCTGGGCGCCGATGCGCCCGACGGCGGCCTGGACGTTCTGGCTCTGGATCGCCGAGACGACATCCGAGGGCGTCAGACCGAGCGCGGTCAGCCGGTCGGAATCGAGCCAGATGCGCATGCTGTAATCAAGCGGCCCGAACGGCGAGACCTCGCCGACACCGGGCACGCGCGCCAGGGTGTCGATGATGTTGATGGCGGCGTAGTTACTCAAAAACAGCCCGTCATAGGTGTCCTTGGGCGAATAGATCGCCACCACCTGCAACATCGCCGAGGACTTCTTCTTGACCGTCAGACCCTGGCGCTTGACCTCCTCCGGGAGCTGGGGGAGGGCCAGATTGACGCGGTTCTGGACGTTGACCGTGTTGAGGTCCGGGTCGGTGCCGAGCGCGAAGGTGACGGTGAGGCTATAGCTGCCATCGTTGTTGCTCGAGGACTTCATGTAGAGCATGTTGTCGACGCCGTTGATGCGCGACTCCAGCGGCTGGGCGACGGTCGACTCGACCACGGCGGCGCTTGCGCCCGGATAGCTGGTGCTCACCGCGACCTGGGGCGGGACGATGTCGGGAAACTGGGCGAGGGGAAGCTGGGTGAGGGCCACCAGACCGACCAGGGTCAGCACCACCGAGAGGACGATCGCCAGCCGTGGGCGATCGATGAAGACGTCCGAGATCATGGCTTGGTCCCCGTCTCAGATTTCTGGGGCGGCGCAGCCTTGACCAGGCGGCCCGGGGTGACGCCCTGGGTGCCCTCGACGATGACCAGATCACCGACGTTCAGACCCTGGGTGATGGCGATCTCGGCGCCCTTGGTCTGGCCGGTCTGGACGCGGCGGATCCGAGCCGTGTTGTCCGCATCGACGATCAGCACATAGAGCCCTTGCTGATCGACCTGAAGCGCCGACTGGGGGATCAGGATCGCTGCCTCTGGCTCACCGCTCTGCACCACCACGCCGACATACTGACCATCGACCAGCAGACCCTCTGGGTTGGGCAAGCTGGCACGTAGGGTGACCGAATCGGTCGTGCGGTCTGTGGTGACATCGACGAAATCCAGATGCCCGGAATGCGCGTAAAGCTGGCCGTCGGGTAGGCGCACCTGGATCACGACCTTACGCGGATCGCCGCCCTTGGACTCGATCTGACGGCGCGCGGCGAGCAGGTCGCGCTGGGTCACGGGGAACTGGACATAGATCGGATCGCGGCTGACGATGGTGGCCAGCACGCCTGAGGATGGCCCGACCAGATTGCCGACGCTCAGTTTGGAAAGACCAATGCGACCGGCGATCGGGGCCGTGATCTGGGTATAGCTGAGATCCAATCGCGCCGCGGTGAGCGCGGCCTCGGCCTGGGCGATACTGGCCTTGGCAACGGCGGCGGCGGCCTGGAGTTCGTCGACCTTGGCCTGGGCGATGTTCTTCTGATCGAGCAGCTCCTGCCCGCGTTTGAGCTGGGCCTCGGCATTCTGCGCATCCGCCTTGGCCTTCTCCAGGTCGGCCTCGCGCTGCTTGACCACGGCTTGGTACTGATCGGGTTCGATCACGAACAGCACCTCGCCGACCGCGACCGCTTGTCCTTCCTGAAAACGCCGCTCCTTGAGGAAACCCTCGACCCGGGCGCGCAGCTCGACCCGATCGACTGCAACCACCCGCCCGACGAACCTGGCCTCTTCCTCGATGGTCTTGGTCTCGGCGGCAACCGCGATCACGCTCGGCGGGGGTAGTTCGTGTTGGGCGGGCGGGGTCGGGGCCGGTTCGCAGCCGGTGAGCGTCAGTGTCAGGACGGCCCACAATACCTCTGCCTGGACGCAGCGGGAAGATACCGAGATGGGCAGGGGCAGACGAGAGAACCAAGACGAGCGAGTAGTCGAGAGCTGGCGTTCCGACATGGCATGAGCAGGCATCGAAAGATCCTCGTCGGCCGTAAGCGAGGCTGTATAGTAAACCGGACTCAGTGGGTCCGGTAGCGCCGGAGCTCTTTTACCCGGCCCTTAAGATGTGGATCGCGCCTTACGGCGCCCCTAAAAAACCCGCCGACCCGTTCCTCCGAGATCCACCTTCAATACAGGGCCAGTGCTTGAAATCGTCCTATCGTTCACGGACTGCTCGATGCGTGTTGCAGCCTTCGAGCCCGAGGGTCTTCATAGACCCTCCGCAAGGAAACCCGCGACTTGAGTCGCGGGAGGAATGGCGGGTGCGCGAAGCGCACCATGTGGTGTATAATACAGTGTGGTCTCCGGGCGCATGCCGACTGCAACGCCAGTCGAAACCTGGCCCGGATTGGCAGCGGAGCCCCGCTGCCAAGGGCGGCTGTAAACACGCCCAATGTTGGGGATGCGGTCAACCATGTTTGCTGCGTCTTACAATAAAGCCTTCGACTTCAGTCGAGGGTTGTTTACGGGCCACCTTGAATAATAGCGGTTACGTACTCGGCCCAGGGACCCACCGAAGCGACTTAAGGGGTAGTTCAATGCCGCACCTGATCGCCCTAGGAATCTCCGGACGGAAGGCCAGGGAGGATGTCAACCGAAGGGATTCAGATCCAGTCGAGCGGGTCCTCGTCCGGGGCGGGCCTGAGCCCGGGCTGTTCGATGAACAGCCGGTACCAGATGGCAAACTGCATCAGCCCAAACAGCTCGCGTCCACCGCCGCGACCGGCCTGACGCGCAGCGACCAGCTTGGGGATGGCGCCGACCTCGAACCAGTCACGCACACCTGGATTGATCGCCAGCCGTCGCCCGACCTCGGCGGCCATATCGCCGCGCAGCCAGTCGCCGACCGGGACATGGAAGCCGCGCTTGGGACGCTCCAGGTGACCGGGCGGCAGCCTCGGCTCGGCCCAGCGCCGCACCAGCCATTTGCCCTGATGGTCCTGGACCTTGAGCGCGTCCGGCAGCGCCAGCCCGAACTCAACGATCCGGTGATCGAGAAAGGGCACCCGCCCCTCGACTCCAAAACCCATCAACAGCCGGTCGGTCTTGACCAGCAGGTTATCGGGCAGGGCCGTGACCAGATCGGTGTATTGGCGCCGCTGAAGATCCGACCAGTGGCGTGGCGTCGCGCGCCAGGCGTTGAGCACCGGGGCGCGATCGGCCGCGGCGACCGCCCGCAGTGCCGGCCCCATCAGGTGTCGCGTCCAGCGTCCGGCCCACTGTCCCCGGGTGCGGAATCCGCCGCTGCCCGGATGCAGGATCGATTTCAGCAGCCGCTCGACCAGTGGCGGACGATAGCGCCCATAGCCGGCAAACGCCTCATCCCCCCCTTCACCCGAGAACACCACCTTGAGCTCCGCGCCTGCGGTCTCGGCCAGGATCGAGGTCGGCAGACAGGCGTAATCGCGCATCAGTTCATCGACGCACCAGACCGTATGCGGCAGGCGTCCGAAGACCTTGGCCAGATCCAGTTCGAGCGGGTGATGCTCGAAGCCGAAATGCGCCGCTACGCGCGCGGCCTCGTCCAACTCATGCGCCAGGGTCGTGCCGCGATAGCCGACCGAATAGCTCTTGAGGCGTCCGGCACCCTGTTCGGCGAGCTTGGCGGCCAGGACCGCCGAATCCAGTCCGCCGGAGAGAAACAGCCCGAAGGGTACGTCCGAACGTCGATGCTCGCGCATGACAGCGTCTAGCAGGGCGTCGAGTTCGGCGCACGCCTCCTCGAGGCCGATCCGGCGCGGTTCCACCTCCAGCGCTGACCAGTAGCGATGGGTGCGGATGTTCAGATCGGCGTCGATCAGGAACGCGGTACCTGGCGGGACGCGCCGGATGCCTTCGATCAGGGTCTCCTCGCCACCGGCAAACTGGTTCTGGAGAAACTGGCGCAGCGCGCTGGACGAGATCCGGGGCGACTGGGGCAGGACCGCCAAGAGCGCCTTGATCTCGGAGGCAAACGCGATGCGGTCGGGGAGCCGGACATAGAACAGCGGCTTGATGCCGAGCCGGTCGCGTCCCAGGATCAGGCTGCCTTCGCGCGCGTCATGGAGCGCGAAGGCAAACATCCCGCGCAGACGGGCGAGCGCCTTGAGCCCATCGGCGGCATAGACATTGAGGATGGTCTCCGAGTCCGAGCCGGTGCGCGGCGCTCGGCCGAGCGCCCGCAGTTCGGCGTTCAGCTCGATGTAGTTGTAGATCTCACCATTGGCGACCAGCGCCAGCCGCCCATCCGCCGACAGCAACGGCTGATGGCCGCTTTCAAGCCCGATGATCGAGAGGCGCGTCTGCACCAACCCGACCGGCCCGGCACAATACCGGCCCCGGTCGTCGGGCCCCCGGTGCGCAAGCCGTTCGGCCATCCGGTCGAGCAGCTCTGGCTCGGGGCGCTGTCCCCGCGCCAGGATGAATCCGGCGATTCCACACATGGCCGTCTAAAGCCCGCGCAGCAGCTCGCGCACGAATCCGGGGCCACGATAGATGAGTCCGGTATAGACCTGGATCAGATCGGCGCCGGCCATGAGCTTGGCGCGCGCGCCCTCGGGGTCGAGGATCCCACCGACACCGATGAGGACCGGCTCGGGACCGAGCGCCGCGCGTACCCTGGCCAACAACTCGGTCGAGCGCGCGAACAACGGACGGCCCGAGAGCCCGCCGCTCATCCCCTCGGTCGAACTCCTGAGACCCTCGAAGCGAATGGTGGTATTGGTCAGAATCAGCCCGGTCGCGCCGGCCTCAAGCGCCGCGCGCGCACAGGCGATGGCCTCGTCATCGGCCAGATCCGGGGCCAGCTTGATGAGGATTGGGCGGGGACGGCTCAGGCGCTGGTTGGGTCCCTGGATCGCCTCTAGGATCCGCGCGACCTCATCCACCCGTTGCAGATCGCGCAACCCCGGCGTGTTTGGGCTGGAGAGGTTGACCACCACATAGTCGGCCAGCTCACCCAGCTGCTCGAAGCCCTGGCGATAGTCCTCGGCGGCCCGCTCAACCGGTGTCACCTTGGATTTCCCCAGATTCACCCCAAGCGGGATCTCCGGCAGATTGCGCGCGCGCAGACGCTGGAGCCGGCGTGCCATGGCCTCGGCCCCGTCGTTGTTGAAGCCCATGCGATTGATCAGGGCCTCGTCGCTCCTGAGTCGAAACAGTCGCGGACGCGGATTGCCGGGTTGGGGCAGGGCGGTCACGGTCCCGACCTCGACGAAGCCGAAACCGAGCGCCTGCCAGGCCGGGATGGCCTCGCCCCGCTTGTCCAGCCCGGCGGCCAGACCGATGGGGTTGGGGAAATGCAGACCCATGCGCTCACGCGCCAGCGCCGGATGGCGTGCAGGGTCTGTGTCCTTGAGCCTGCCGTCGAAGAGCGCCGACCAGCGTGCCAGCAGCCCGAGCGTGAGCCTGTGGGCCAGCTCAGGATCGAGTGCGAACAGGGCCGCGCGCGCCAACGGCCAGGGCGGGGTGACGAACATGGGTCTTAAAGGCTCCTAGGTCGAGGCGGGGCGGGAGCGCTGACGCATGCGCGTCACGGCGATCCTCAATGCTATAGTTTGAGCTTTCCAATCGCAGCGATCCTTAAAGACAAGGAGGACAGCCCTCATGGCGGTCAAGAAGATACTGATGCTGGTTGGTGACTATGTTGAGGACTACGAGGCGATGGTGCCGTTCCAGATGCTACAGATGGTCGGGCACCAGGTCCACGCCGTCTGCCCGGGCAAACAACCAGGCGACCCTGTGCGCACCGCCATCCATGACTTCGAGGGCGACCAGACCTACAGCGAGAAGCCCGGACACAATTTTGCCATCACGTCCGACTTCGCCACCGTCGATCCAGCCAAGTACGATGCCCTGGTGATCCCAGGCGGACGCGCGCCCGAGTATCTAAGGCTCAATCCGCGTGTCATCGAGATCGTGCGCCACTTCGCCGCCGGCGACAAGCCGATCGCCTCCATCGGCCACGGTCAGCAGATCCTAGCCGCCGCCGGCGTGCTCGACAGGCGCCGGTGCACCGCCTATCCGACCGTACGCCCCGAGCTGGAGCGTGCCGGCGGCACCTGGTGCGAGGTCAACGAGGGCGTCTCCAACGCCTATGTCGACGGCAAGCTGGTCACGGCCCCGGCCTGGCCGGCCCATCCGGAATGGATGCGCAAGTTCCTGGAACTCCTGGGCAGTCGCATTGAACCCTGATCTCCAGCCTCGAGGTGCCTTAGATGTCCGAGGAAGGCCGTTTCACCATCCATCTCCAGCAACGGGAAGGCTTCCTGATCAATGTCGCCTTCGACTGGAAACGCACGCCAGACCTCTTGATGGACGAGCCGCCGCCGCTCGGTGAGCAACGGGGGCCGAATGCCTCGCGGATGCTGGCCGCCGCCGCCGCCAACTGTCTGAGCGCCAGCCTGCTCTACTGTGTCTTCAAGGAAGAACCACCCGAGAACTGTCTGCGCGCCGAGGCCACCTGCATCATGGTGCGCAACGAGCGCAAGCGGCTGCGTATCGGTTCACTGGAGGTCCGGCTGATCGTCGGCGAGGCAGTCACGCAGTCGGCGCGTTTCGCCCGCTGCAAGGGGCTGTTCGAGGACTTTTGCGTGGTCTCGGCCAGCATCCGTCAGGGGGTCCCGATGCGGGTGACGATCCTGAATGAGGCCGGCGAGGTCCTCCATACCTCATCCTGAGGTCACTGGACCAGTGACATGCTGAATCAAGGGTCTCAAACCCTGGACTCAGACAACCCATCCCGGACCTGGAGCGGGATGCGTCACGCTGAATCAAGGCCATGGATGGGTTTTTCAGCCTTTGCCTAGGCCACGAGACCCTACTCGGGCCGCAGACCGTTTAGAATGACCACCTCAGTGTTGAGTGGAGGAGTGTGTCATGCTGGTCCAACACGATGCGACTGACGCGGAACGGTTCGAGCAAGTCATCGTGGAGTCGGTTCGATACATCCTGGAGCATCAAGATCCGCGTGACTATATCGACTGGGCCGACGGCTATATCCCCGCGACCCTGGGGCTGTGGGATTCCAGCCTTGACCCCGTTGAGATCACGCGGCTGACGCGCCTGCTTGCCACCCTGATCTGGAACGCCACGCCGCTACCCTCCAATGCCTTCCAACCGCGCCCGCTCCCCCAGCCGGCACCCCAGGGGCCCTGCCCCTGCGGTTCAGGGTTCACCTACGGCCAATGCTGCGGCAATCTCGACGAACTGCCGCAGCTCTCAGCCGAGCTGGTCTGGGACATCGTCATCGAGCAGCTGTCTGAGGATGGGATACGCGCGGCCCTGGCCAGCAGGGCCGTCCCCCAGCCGCTGTTGGCGCGCATCGCCGATCGCTGGCTCGACGAGGATCGGCCCGGACGGGTCGTGGCCCTGCTGGAGCCACTCTTTGCCGGTTCACTGGAGTCGCTCGATGGGCGTTACGAACCGGCGCTCGATCTGCTCTGCGACGCCTACGACCGGCTCGATCACTGGCGCAAGAAGCTCGGGCTGCTCCAGCATGTCTGCGAGGAGGCTGGGCGTGCGCTGCGTGCAGCGGCCTGGCAGCGGCTCGGCATCATGCATATCGATTCCGGCGACTACCATCTGGCCCAGATGGCCTTCACCGCTGCCCAACGCAGTGATCCGGACAGCCCAGGCACGGCCCTGCTCGAGATCACCCTGCTGGTGGCCCAGCACAAAGACGACCTGGCGCGTGAGCGGGCCCGGTTCTGGATGCACAGATTCCGGCGGCTCGGTGTCGAGTCCGAGCGCTTATGGGCGTTTTTTCAACAGGTCATCGTTGATCCGCAGGCGGCCATGGTCAACACCCAGTCCGACGTGCTCGACCCGGCGCTGGTCGATCTGCATGATTGGGTCAAGGTCGCCATGGCCCGTCCGCTGCCCGACTATGGTCGGGTCAAGCGCCGCGCGCCGCGCGCCCAAACACCGATGTCGCCGCACAGCACGCAGTTTGAGCTCTTTGCGGAACTGGACGCGCACACGCCCCCATCCGGCGATACCGATGACGCCGAGGCCCTACCCGATGCCTGGAGCGATACCGGACAACCGGTCAGTTTGCGCGCCCCGTCCGAGGTCCGGGCGTCCGAAGCCCTCTGGCGTAGGCTCTATCCAGGTGGCAAGCCGTACTCGATCCACCTGACCCTGGCTGAAGGGATCGATGTCTGGTCCGAACCGGGTTGGCTCGACCATCTGCTCGGCCATCCCGAACTGGCCGACAGTCTGGACGTGCTCGACGATCTGGCCACGGCGCTCTATGTCCATCCCGACAGCAGCCTGCCCTGGATCGCCCATGCACTGCTCACACCCGTACTGGATCGTGCCTGGTCGATCCTGCAACAGGTGCTGCCGCCGGACGCGGGCCGACAGCTGCCCTGGTCGATCGAGGCCAACCGCCCGGCCCTGCGGCTGCTGTTCCGGCGCTATCTGGCGCACGCCCAGGCGGGCTGCTCCAAGGAGGCGCGGCACACCCTTGAGACCCTGCTGCGTCTTAATCCTCAGGACAATCACGGGGCGCGTGCTGAACTCATGAACCTCTATCTACGCGACGGCGAGGATGAACGCGCCCTGGCCCTGGCACGGCGCTTCCCGGGCGACCGGCTCGCCGACCTGGCCTATGGCGAGGTGCTGGCGCTCTATCGGCTCGGACGCGAGGAGCGGGCGCGTACCGTGCTTCAGAGCGTCGTTCGGCGGCTGCCCCGCATCCCGCGCTATCTGACGCGCAAACGCATCAAGCGTCCACGCCTCGATCCGCTCGGCGTCACGCTCGGCGGCGAGGATCAGGCCTGGCTGTATCGCGAGGCCATGCGCGACGTCTGGGCCGCCGAGCCGGGCGCGCTCGACTGGTTGAAACGCTGTCTGGTCTAAAGGCTCGCAACGCACCATTGGGGGTATGCAGTTGGACACTCGCTATCGCATCATCTATACAGGCCGGCTGGCGCCGGGCCACAGTCATCACGAGGTCGTGGAACAGCTCGCGCGCCAGTTCAACATGACCGAGGCGGAGGCGCGCGGGCTGGTGATGAACGGCGGCGGGCGGGTCATCAAGCATGATCTGAGTGCCGCCAAGGCCGAGCGTTATCGGGAGGCACTGGCCTCGGTGGGGCTGGAGGTCGATGTCGAGGCCCAGTCGGGTGCATCCGGGCCGCCGCTCGACAAGCCAGCGGCGTCGGGCTCCAGGGCGTCGTCACCGATCGATCTCAACGCCGCCTCGGATCGACTCGGAGAACCGAACGCCGTCGAGGCCGGTCGGGGCTGGGGCTGGATCCAGGACGCCTGGGGGCTGTTCAAGCAGGCGCCCTGGGCCTGGATCGGCGCCCTGCTGGTATTCTCTCTGATCATGATCCTGGTCGGTCTGGTACCCCTGATCGGTGGATTGGCAACGACCGTCCTCGGCCCGATGTTCACCGCCGGGCTCATGCTCGGCGCCCGGGCTCAGGATCGCGGCGAGGGGTTTGGCGTCGGCCATCTCTTCGCCGGTTTCTCGGTGCGACCGGGTCCGCTGGCGCTCGTCGGTGTCGTCTATCTGGGGCTGACGTTGCTCATCGCGTTGGTGATCGCTCTGCTCTTCATCCTCATGGTGGGGAGTTCGGGGATGATGGCCCCGAGCCCGACCCTGACACCCGAGCCATTCGAGGCCCTGGCCGCCGGTCCACCGTTCATGCTGCCGGTGCTGATCGCGCTGCTGCTCGGTATTCCACTGGCCATGGCCATGTTCTTTGCCCCGGCGCTCGTGGCCCTGGACGCCGTGCCCGTCATGCAGGCCTTCAGGCTCAGCTTCATGGGCTGTCTGAAGAACATCCTGCCGTTTTTGGTCTTCGGTCTGATCGCATTCGTCCTGCTCTTCGTCGGCGCCATCCCCTTCTTGTTGGGCTGGATCGTGCTCTTGCCCGTGCTGACCATCGCGGTCTATACCGCCTATCGCGACATCTTCCAGTCCTGAGGCTCGAGTAACAGCTGGCTGCCGTCGTGAACGGTGGGCGCGTGGTTTCAGGTTCGGCGCAGACGCCAGACCAGCCGTCGCAGCGGGGCCGTGATCCGCCAGGAGGTCGAGTGCTCGATGGCGGCGAGTCGGGCCTCGAAGTCGCCGCATGGCCGGCGCAGTGACTCGGCCAGATCCTTCAGCGAACACGCGGGCGAGGGGCGCATCCGATCCCAGGGTGGGGCGCGCAGTTCATCGCGACTCAGGAGCCGGTAGGCCTCGGCTGAGTGGATCTCGGGTGGAAGGGTATAGGCGCGAAAGCTGTTCAGCCCGGCGACATGGTGGGCATAGTCCTGCTGGGCCATCTGGGTCGTGAAACAGGCCATGGCTGCCTGCTTGCGCTCAGTCAGGTCCGTGATGTCGAGCAGTCGATTCGGCCACAGTGGCGAGCCGACCTCATAGAACGCCAGCCGGATCGGACGCTCACAGCGTCGCACCGCCTCGGCGCTCGCCAGTGCCAGCGTCAGATGATCGGGGTGGATCTCCCACCAGGACGGGGCATACACCAGATCCGCCGACCAGGCGGTGATCGCCTCCAGGATCTGTCCGATCAAGGGCTCGCCATAGATCAGGCCGCGATCCGGCCAAGCCCAGAAGATCGGATCGGTGTAGCCTAGGACTGCCGCCGCGCGCCTGGTCTCGTCCTGACGGGTCCCGATCGGATCGGGTTGATCCGGCCCCACGCCCAGCGCACCATCCGTGACCACGATGACCCGGACTGGGTCTCCCGCCGCGAGATGGCGCATAATGGCACCCCCGCTGCCGAAGACCTCGTCGTCGGGGTGCGGTGCCAGCACCAGCACCCGACCGTGCGCCAGACAGTGCTCGGCGTGATAGGGGATGAATTCGTGTTCAGTCAAGCTCATCGTCAGGTATCGTCTTGATCAATTACTCGGTCTCCTGGTCGTCCCAGCCCACCCCAGCCGCCACGAAACCGGACGATCCGCTCGCCACCGGGCTCGATGCCCATCTGCGAGGCGAGCCGGAACGCGCCATCGCCGATTATGTGCGCGCCCTGCGCGCCCGGCCCCAGCGCATCCTCGCCGCCTACAACCTGGGCGTAGCCCTGATCGACGCCGGTTGCGGGCTGAGTTCGATCCCACTGTTTGCGCGCACTGTTCGACAATGGCCGAATTCGGCCGTGTTACGCGGCGCCTGGATCTATAGTCTGGTGCGCGCCGGGCGTCATCCCGAAGCCGCGCAACGGCTGGCGGAGGCCGAATCTCTGGGCCTTGCGCCCGCGACCCTGGCACGTTGGCACGCCTGGATTGAGGCATCCACACCCGAGGCGTATGAGGCCGAGGCACACCCGACACCGGCCCAGGTCGGTGCCGAACCGCCGGATACGCCCCTGAATCTTCCAACCGGCTCGGCCGTACAGGCCCGGCTCCAGGAGCACTTTGCCCGCCTGATCCAGCTCTATCAGTCCGGTCAGGTCGAGACCCTGCTTGCCGAGTTGGAGCACGCGCTTGCCGATCAGCCCTCCTGGGCTGAGGCCCACCATCTGCGTGGTCTCACCGCCATGGCCCAGGGTGACTTCGAGACGGCGTACCGCTCGCTCATGCGCGCCACCGAGCTCATCCCTGGCCGCGCTGAGATCTGGGATCATCTGGGCGTGGCCTATTCGCGGCTTGGGGATGCCGAGGGCGCGCAGCGGGCCATCGAGCAGTCACTGTGTCTAAACCCGCTGCGCGCCGAGACTTGGAACAATGCCGCCGATATTGCGCTGCGTTTCGACCAATTGGAAGCCGCTTTTCAATACGCACTCCAGTCGTTGCGATGCGATCCCAAACTCTTGATCGCCGGTTATTCGCTGCTGCAAGCCGCCTACAAGCGGCTCGAACGCGACCGGCCCGGGACCGAGCCGGCCGAGGATCGGACTGGACCCCTGGCGTTTGCCGCCCAGACCCTCAAATCCAAAGCAAACGACCCTGAGGGCGCCCTGACGATCGCCAGTTGGCTATCGGATCTGGGACGCTTCGAGGATGCCGTCGAGATCCTCGCGCGTGCCTACGAGTCCCAAGAACCCCAGCCGCCCCGACTGCTTGCCGAACTGATCCGCAACCAGCTCCATGTCTGCGACTGGCGCCGGTTCGATGAGCGTTGCGCGGACCTAATCGAACGGATCCGGACATCCGATCAGGCCGTGATCCGGCCATTCGCCGCGCTGGCGATCCCCGGGCTCACGGCCATCGATCAGCTGCGCATCGCGCGCCAGCAGGCCGCCGAATATGCGCCCTGGTCGGCGCGCGCCCAGGCGTTGCCGCCAACTCTGCCCAAGCCGCCCGGCGCGCGTCTGCGCATCGGCTATCTCTCCGACGACTTCCAGGAGCACGCCACCGCCTATCTCACCGCCGCGCTCTTTGAGCGTCATGATCGCACGCAGTTCGAGGTCTTCGCCTACTCGACCGGCCAGGACGATGGCGGCCCCATGCGCCGGCGTCTGCGCGCGGCCATCGAGCACTTCGTCGACATCCGCGATCTGCCCCATGACGCCGCGGCACGACGCATCCGCGAGGACGGCATCGACATCCTCGTCGACCTCAAGGGCTACACGCGCAACGCGCGCCTCGAGATCCTGGCCCAGCGTCCGAGTCCCATCCAGGTGACCTGGCTCGGCTTTCCGGGTGGGCTGGGGAGCGGTTTCATCGACTATCTGATCGCTGACCCGATCGTGGTTCCACCCGAGTCTGTCGCCGCCTATGACGAGACCATCGTCTATCTGCCCGACGTCTATGCGCCGGTCGACGACCGGCGTCAGGTCGGCGCACGACCTAGGCGCGCCGAGGTTGGACTGCCTGAGGACGCCTTCGTCTTCGCCTGTTTCAACGATCCCTACAAGATCACGCCTGCCGTCTTCGAACGCTGGTGCCGGCTGCTCCAGTCCGTCCCCGGCTCGGTGCTCTGGCTCTATGCGCGCACCGAGGCCATCCGGCGCAATCTCACGCATGAGGCCGAGCGGCACGGACTCACCGCCGAGCGGCTGATCTTTGCGCCCAAGCGTCCTCAGTCCGAGCATCTGGCGCGTCTGCCGCTGGCCGATCTCATGCTCGACACGCTTCCGGTCAATGCCCACACCACGGCCTCAGATGCACTCTGGATGGGCGTTCCACTCGTGACCTGTCAGGGTGAGACCTTCGCCGCGCGCGTGGCCTCCAGTCTGCTTACCGCTTGCGGCCTGAGCGAGCTGATCGCCACGGATCTCGACCGCTATCAGGCGCTGGCGCTCGATCTGGCCACCCACCCGGCGCGTCTCCAGGAGCTGCGGACACGCCTGAGCGAGGCCAAGACGCACGCGCCCTTCTTCGACGGCGAGCGCTTCGCCCGCCGGCTTGAAGAGCTCTATCGGTGCCTGTGGGCGCGTCACCTCCAGGGAGGCCGGTCAGCTCGGCTCGATGCCCACGCAGGCTCAGGTGCGCAGGAATAAAGCACTTGCTGGACGCGGGTCTTCCGCTAGATAATCCGTCGATGGATCGATATCAACTGCGCGCTGCCGAGTCCGACGACGAGTCCAGGCTGCGCGAGCTCTTCGCGACCGTTTTCGGTGAGCAACGGACATCCGAGCAATGGCGCTGGAAGTATGGCGCAAGTTGCGCGCTTGCCAGGAGTGCCGGATACAAGTGCGCCGACTCGGTCGTCGCGCTCGACGAGACCGGAAGGCTGGTCGCCCACGCCGGTGCCCTGACCTTGCCCGGCTGGCGTGAGGGCGCGCCCATTCCGATCGTCCAGGTCTGCGACGTGATGGTGCATCCCGAGCATCGGGGCGGACTGGGTCGCAACAACCTCTTCACGCTCATGCTGCGCGATCTGCTCGCGCGCATCGCCGAGCGGTTGCCGACGGCGTTTCGTTACGGTTTTCCAGGGCGGCGCCCCTATCTCATCGGCGAGCGTTCGGGCGTCTACGAGCGTCTGGAGATCGCCCTGGAGTCGCGTCTCACCGGGCCGCGCGGCTGGAACAACCTCTGGCGCGCTGCGCCGCTGGACTGGCAGGATGCGCGCCTCGATGCGCTCTGGGAGCGTCTGAGCAGTCAGTGTCGTCTGGGGCTCATCCGCGATCGCGCCTATCTGCGTTGGCGCTATGCCGACAATCCCAGTCGTCGCTATCGTCTCTATGGTCTGAGCCGGTTGGGGCGGTTGGCGGGTTGGGGCGTCTGTTCGCAGGACGGTTCCGAGCCGAGTCTGGTCGACCTTTGGCTACCATCGGCTGCCGCGGGGCCTGGCTTGCGCGCGCTAGTGGCGCGTCTGGAGTCGGATCTGGGGCGGGTCGGTATTCGCGCCTGGCTTCCGGGTGACTATCGGATGGCCCTGGGCGTCTCAGGTACCGAGACCCAGGTCGTGGTGGCCAACATGCGTTGGGAGTCGGCGATCTCGGCTGAGGTTGCGCGCAATCTTTTGTATTATACGATGGGCGATGTAGATATCTTCTGAAGCGCTCCGAGTCCTCGCCGCCGTCGGAGACGACGACCTCGCTGTCTCGTGCGATCCGGGTCACTGTGGCGTAAAAGCCACGCAAATCGGCTTGAGCGACATTTTCGTCAGTCGTTGTCAATTTGCAACAAGGGAGGCGGACATGCTTGAAAATCAGTCTAACAGACTCGTTTTTAAGCCTTTTTTTGGTGCGTTCCGCTGGCGCGGATCCAGCTGGGCGTCGCTAAATTTACGGATGTAGGTTGACAACAACAATTTGTGGTGTAGACTCCTGGACGAGCCGCGAGCCAGCGTGGCATGCGTTTCGGATGGGCGGCGCCTCCGCTAACTCCAGCACGAGTAGTCCAAGAGATCCGGAATACTCAACCCTTTGGTCAGTTTGTAACGTGTGAATCACAGGAGAACTCCAACGATGTTCGCAAAAAATACCCTCGCATCCGCGGTCGCGGCAGCCATCGGCGTTTCGGCGGTTGGCGTGGCGCAGGCCGATACCGTCTTCTTCCCCTATGCAGCCCTGAGCCCGACCGTCACCACCATCGTCAGTGTCATCAATACCACTGATGATAATTGGAATCAGTCCGGTGCTTATGCGGCCACTCACCTGCACTACCGCTTCTACTACAAGAACATCGCTGCTGGCGAAGGTCTGCTCAACAACTGCGAAGAGTACAACGAGTACCTGCCGACCAGCCGTAATGACATCCAGACCATTGATCTGGGTGGCGTCTTCGGTTCCAACACGGCGGGTGTTCTCTTCAACGACCCGAGCGTCAATAATCGGTGGCAGCAGTCTGGTCGTGACTATGCCCTGGGCCGCAATGTCCAGCCGGCTCGCGGCTATCTGACCGTCGACAACAGCGATGGCACCATTGTCGACCTGGATGGTGATGACGGCGAGACCCTCGCTGGCGAAGCCTTCGTGTTCGAGTTCGGGAGTGGCGCAGCTTGGGGCTACCAGGCTTACAGCTCCGATGATGCCGACTTCCGCTTCGCAGCTTCGCAGAGCCCCTCGCCGGTTGCTCTGATGCCATTCAACGAGATCACGACCGCTTTCTTTGTGACCCCGGTATCCATCGATCAGACTCCTGATTTCGCGAACGACTATCGTGCTCGCATCGAGTTCGTGACCACGGCCCGGGGTGACCTGTACGATCGTGACGAGAACCTGATCTCCGGTACCGTTCCTCAGGATGTCGTGTGCGTCGGACGCATCAACGCCTCTAGCCTGCTGAGCGATGGTACCGCTGCTCGTCTCGTGAACGGTGGCTGGGGCCAGCTGTGGAACTATCGTTTGGTTTTCGATGCTGCCGCCCAGAAGTGGGTACGGGCTAGCTTCGAACTCGGTGGCGTGGTACTTGACCACAACTACAATCCTACTACAGCCACGTTTAATCCTACTGGTAGCAGTGATTCGGCCAACCTTCCTAAGGCCCTTAACAATGTCAGAGAAAACGCGACTCCGGGCGCTGTGGTCATCAAGCTCGAGTACAACACCAGTGGCACCTTCAACGGCGAGGCTGTGGGTGGAACCTATAACAACGCCATCCTGTTCACCCCTGACGAAAACAACCCCTTCTGACGTCTAGCTCGCTCCTTGAGCGATCAAACCGTCAGTTCCTGGTAGGACTGGCCAACACCAGTCCTAACCAAAGACAAAAAAGCCGCCCTCGGGCGGCTTTTTTATGGAGGTATCGTAAGCCTCTTGCTTCTTCGATTGCCTTACAATGGGCCTGGATTCAAACAATTGGCTATCGGGGATTCAAAGTGATCGTTCAAAGATTCAAGGCCCTTGGCCTAAGCTGTGTCCTGGGTGTATTCGTTACAGGCGGCGCGTCGTTCGCTGCTGATCGAGTCGAATCCTCGGCGTCCTATGAGACGCTGAGCCATTCGACCATGGCGGCCACGAGTGGCTGGGAATACGCCCTAGACGCCTCGGGGCAACGCTGGCTCGCCTACTATGATCGTGATCGTCTGCTCAGATTGCGCGAGCCCGAAGGCCAGGAACGTCTTCTGGTTCCAGACGACCGCGCTCAGGCACCCTCTGGGCTGGCGCTATCTGCGACTGACAAGGGGCCGCTCGTACTCTGGCGCGACAAGCATCCTAAAAAGGGTCTCTATCTGCTCGACACCGAGCACCTGTCCCCGGATGCAACATCGATCAAGCCGCTGGAGATCGGTGGCGACACAGAGGCTTTAGCGCGCTTCGTGGTCCAATCCGATGCCAAGGGCCTGACCCATCTGCTCTGGTACGGCGAGAAGGCCAACCAGCCGACCGGCAGCATCCACAATCTCTATTATCGGAATCTCGACCGCTCCAAGCAGGAGCTTTCGCCGATCGAACTGGTGATGGCCGGCATCTATCCGGTCATGGCCTCAGATCCGCAAGGCAATCTGATCGTCTTTAGTTGGCAGGGCGATGTCGAGGGACGGCGCATCGTCTCGCGCTTCCGTCCGGCAGGTGGTGAGTTCGCCGACACGGTGACGGTTGCGGACGATGTGTCCGAAGTCACGCCGATCTTCGAGTCCTTCCGCTCCGGTTCGCGCTGGTTCGTGATCTGGCTGTCTCAGCGCGGCCTCGACAAGCGTGACTTCCACCTTGAAGGGGCGCACTCCGACGACAACGGCAAGACCTGGAGGCGCTTCGATTTCGAGGATCTGCGCGGGTACGACATCGCCAGCTTAAACATCGCGGCGGATGACGAGGGCCATATCCTGCTCGCCGTCAGCGGGCGCAATCGTAGCGAGCACGATCAGGACAAGCAGGATGTCTATGTCATCCATTCGAGCGACCGCGGCGAGACCTGGTCCAAGGTCGTCAGGCCGCGCACCGGCGACCAGGAACTCCTGTCCCTGTTCCATGCGCGCAACCCCTCGGTCGCCTTTGGCCGGAAGCCCGGACAGGTGCTGCTGGTCTGGGAGGACTGGCGCAACATCCGCTCCGGCCTCTACGCCAGCCTCTCCATCGACTATGGCGCGACCTGGACGATCGCCGACGTGCCGCTGCCGCGCGAGCCGGGCGTCAACCTGGGCCTGCGCTATGAGCCGAACGCGGTCTATGCCGCCGGCGATGGTTTTCGTGTGATCGCCGAGCGCTACACCGACGACAGGCTCGAGGGCAAGCAGCTCGTCGAGCTGGCAGTCGACGAATCTAGCCTGAAGTCGCTCGCCGAGTCCGCGCGCACCGAACGCGAGCGCCTGGCCAAGACCAGCGAGGCGGACCTGCGCAAGCGGGTCGAGGGCTATTGGAAGGCGATGCAGGCCGAGGATTACAAGACGACTTACAGCTATCTCGACCCCTTCTTCAGGGCCGCCAACCCGCTCGACATCTATCTGTCCAAGATGGGCAAGATCAAGTACAGCGAGGTCAAGATCGACGCGATCACCATCGAGGGTCCGATCGCCGAGGTCGTCACCACCATCCGCGCCCATGTACCCGAGTTCAAGGCCCCCAAGACCGGCGAGGTCATCAAGCAGCCCGAGCGCGTGGTTCCAGTCAAGAACCGCTGGCTATGGATCGATGGCGAGTGGGTGAGCGAATTCCGGATCGAGTCGCAGGACATCGTCTTTACGCGCTATTGATCCTAAAGCACCCTTGGGTTGGGTGCTCCTGGTGTGCCCAGCCCAGCCTTTCGACCGGCTGACGGTTCTCTCAATGCACCTGCTGATCCTGCATCTGGCCACGGTGTTCGGGGGCGCCGAGCGCACGACGAGCAATCTGATCACCCATCTCGATCGCCGCGTCGTGCGCCGGATCACGCTCGCCGCCCCCGCTGCCCTGCGCGAGCTGGTCCCGCCCGACTACGACGGTTTCCTCGACACCGCCGCGCATCTGTCGCGTGGTTGGTTCACTACCCTGGATGAACTGCGCGACGACGCGCGCATCATCGGCGCCCTGATCGCGCGTGCCAAGCCAGATCTGGTGCTCGGGATGATGCACTACCCCTCAGCGCTCGCCGTGTTCGGGACGCGGCTTCAACGTCTGTCCATCAAGACGGTCGCCAGCTTTCGCGGGCCGGTGTACGAGCACATGCGCCGCTACGAGCACGGACGCAAACGTCACCTGTTCCTGCGGCTGGCCATCGTCGCCACGGCATGGTGGGCCGATCGCATCATCGTCCCCTCCGAGGGTACCGCGCGCGAACTGAGCCGGCGCTTTCTCGGCCCGACCCGGCGCACGGTGGTCGTCCCGAATGGGATCGCCAGCGCCGAGGTCGCCCGTCTCGCCGCCGAAGCCGCGCCTGGACTGGAGACATTGCCGCCCGATCTGCCTCGTCTATGCACCGCTGCACGTCTGTCGCCTGAGAAGGATCTCGGCCTGCTGCTTGCTGCCTTCCGGCGTCTGCAAGCGATCCGGCCCGCCGCCCTGGTCCTGGTCGGGGACGGACCGGATCGCGCGATGCTTGAGCGCCAGCTCGCCGACTGGGGGCTGGCCGATCGTGTCTGTTTCGTCGGCCATCGCAAGAACGTCTATCCCTATATCCGCCAGGCCGATCTCTATGTGCACACCTGTCAGTTCGAGGGCTTTGGCTATACCATGCTAGAGGCGCTGGCCTGCGGCACCCCGGTGGTCGCGACCGATTGCCCCTATGGCCCGCGCGAGGTGCTGGGACAGAACGAATATGGTCTGCTGACCCCAATGGAGGACGCCGAGGCGCTCGCGCATGCCATCGGCTCTCTGCTTGCCGATCCTGAGCGTCGACACCGTCTGGCCGAACGGGGACGCGAGCGTGCCGAACAACTCTCGATCGAGCGCATGGTGCGCGGGTATGAGCGCGTCTTTATCGATCTCATGGAGCGCGATTGAGCCTTGAATCACTCGACTCTGCAAACCTGCGGGTATCGTCCGCTCGCCCTGGTCGCTGCGCTGCTCGGCGCCACCCTGGGTCTGTGTCTGCTGCTCGCCGGGGTCTATCTGTGGGCTGAGGATCCAGCGCGGCCGACCGTGCGGATCGAGTCCTCAGGGTTGCAGATCACGGCGGGCGAGGGTGTCCAGAGCGAACGTGGGCTGCGCGTCGAGCGCGCGGCGTCCAATGGTCTGATCCTGGTCCAGGGTGCGATCCGTCCCTTCGAGGCGCGCGACTATCACGGGCTGGGCTGGCGGATCGCCGGGTTGGATGCGAGGCACGAGCTGCGCGTCATCTGGGCCACGGCCCAGACCACCCGCAAACCCTTCGATCACCTGGTCTCAGCCGACGAACGCCGCGCGGGTTTCGTTGACCTGAGCGATGATCCGAACTGGGCGGGGCTGATCGTCGGCATCGGTCTGGCCGTCATCGGATCCGCCCCCAAGGCCGAGCCCCTGGTGTTTGAGTCGCTGGCACTCCAGCCGCATCGCCCAGCCCTGTCTGCAATCCCCGCCCTTGCCTGGAACGACTGGATACGCGACCTTGGCTGGACGGGGCGCTCGATCAACTTCACGGATTCGGCAGCGGGCGCGGGCCGGATCCGTCCGCTGATCCCGGTGGTCGTCTGGTGCGCGCTGGCGGCGCTGATCCATGTGGTGCTTGCACCACCCTGGGCTGGATTTCGGTCCTGGAGGCCCTATGGACTCATCCTGCTCGTCGGCTGGTTGGTGTTGGATGCGCGCTGGCAGTGGTTGTTGCTGGGGCGTCTCGATCAGACCCGGTCGCTTTATGCCGGACTCGCGGGTGAGGACCGTCAGCGAGTCGGGTCAGACCAGGGTTTTTATCCCTTCATCGCAGACATCCGCACCCGACTTGGGGTCAAGCCAGCGCGGGTCTTTCTCGTCGCGCCCGATCCGACGGGCTATGGTCCCAATCGCGCGCGCTACCATCTGCTCCCGCACAACGTGCGTCTGAGCGCCACCCTGGACGCCGCGACTGGGGTCAAGCCCGGTGACGCCGTGGTCTTGTTAAGCCCGCTCGATCGCACGGCCTATGATCGCCTCCGCTCCGAACTGGTGTTTGGCGACTGGCGTCTGGCCGTGTCGAGTGAGCTGTCCCAGCCGGGTCTGGGTACGCTGTTTCGGGTCAGGCCAGTCGCGCTCGAGGACTGAAAGACATGGAAACTGTTCAAACCCTGGCCTGGTTCGCCGTCGCACTGTCGCTGCTATTGCCATGGCTTGCGGGCGCCTTGCTGCTGCGGCGGCTATGGCCGGACAAGAGTCCGGGTAGCTGGCCACTGGTGTTGGGCTATGGCTATTGGTTGGCCTTGTTCGTCGGCGCGATGCTGCTCTATCCGCTGTCGATCCTCGGCCTGCGGGTCGCGTTCTGGGTGCTGATGCTGGGCTTTGCGCTAGTACTCGGTTGGACGCTGCGCGGCCTGCATCCGTCCGGTCGGGAGGTCTTCCAGTCGTTCCGGTCAGTCTGGGCGCGAGACGCGCGTGAACTCGGAGCGCGACTGCTCTTCGCGCTCCTGCTCGGCTGGATCGGACTGCGTTTCGCGGTGCTGGCGCTGGAGGTCTGGTGGCAGCCGCTGTATCCCTGGGATGCCTGGACCACCTGGGCGGTACGGGCGCGCGTCTGGTCCGAGCTGGGTCGGCTGGTGCCCTTTGTCGCACCCGAGGTCTGGGCGGGCGAGGGCACGGGCGCAGTCTATACCATCGAGGCCTGGAACTATCCGGCGCTGGTCTCATACCTGGCGCTGTGGCCGACGCTGGCCGCCGGCGGATGGAACGAGACCGCCGCCAATCTGCCCTGGCTCGGTGCCGCGATGGCGCTGGCGCTGGGGTTCTATGGCCAGGCGCGTCTCTGGACTGATTCGGCACCGGCGAGTCTGGCTGCGCTCTGGGGGCTGATCTCGCTGCCCCTGCTCGACACCCATGTGGCCCTGGCCGGGTATGCCGATCTCTGGCTGGCCGGGGCGCTGGGGTTGAGTCTGATGGCCTTTATGCAGTGGACGCGCACCGGTGACAGGCGTCAGGCGGCGCTCTGTCTGGCCTTGGCCGCGACCTGGCCGCTCCTCAAGCTGGAGGGTGCAGCCTGGCTGGTGCTCCTGGTCCCGGCCTGGATGCTCGTTCAGGTGCGCCGACCTTGGATCAGTCTGAGCCTGATCGCGGCAGCCGTCCTAGGGCTGGGACTCGCCTGGCTGATCGGTCTAAGGCTTGAGCTACCGATCATCGGTCTGATCGAGATCAGCGCCGAGGCGATCCAGTTGCCCCTCATCGGGCGCCTCGAGTTGGGCTATCACGATACCTGGGCGGCCTTCGCCCGGACGTTTTGGGGGCTTGAGAACTGGCACCTACTCGGTTATCTGCTGTTGATCGGACTGATCGTGGCCATCGGGCGGGTCGTGCGCGGCGAACGAGCACCCTGGTTGGTTTCGGGGCTGGCGCTCGTGCTCGGCAGCCTGCTGCTGCTGTGGGGGCTGTTCTTTCTCACCGACGCCCATCGCTGGGCCGAGCAGGGCACCAGCCTAGGCCGGTTGCTGCTGCACTTTGTGCCCTTCTATGTCTTTTTCTTGCTGACGCTCTGGGGGCGTGCGTCGAGCACTTCGACATAGCCCCGCGCGATCTGCTCGGCGACGCGCGCGATGCCGAAGTGCGTCTCAAGCGCCTGGGCGCCCGCCTGGCCGAGCCGCCGGGCCTGGGCGGGATCCTGACCGAGCTGCTCGATTGCGGCGGCCAGTGCCTTCGGGTCACCCGGTGGGACCATCAAGCCATGGCCCGCCTGACGCACCACCCAGCCGGTCCCCGAGCCGGGGATGTCGCTGACCACCACCGGCTTGCCGAAGCGCATCGCCTCCAGCTGCACCAGTCCGAATGCCTCGGTGCGCTCGATCGAGGGCAGACAGAGCAGATCGCACCCATCGATGAGCGCATGGACCAGCGGGTCCGGTTGCTGACCCAAGAGCTGGACGCGCCCCTCGAGACCGAGCGAGCGGATCAGGGCATGCAGCGACCCGGCCAGCTCGCCGGCGCCGACAATGAGCACGTGCGTCTCAGGCCGTTGCGCCGCGGCCTGGATCAGGATCTCGTATCCCTTGTAATAGGTCAGGCGGCCAATGGCGAGGATCCGCAACCCCTGGTTGGCCCCCCAAAGTTGCTCGGCCCGGGCGCGGCTCTCGGGGTCGGGATCCGGAAGACGGGCGGGATCTAGACCGAGCGGAATGACGACACAGCGCGCGCGCCAGGGCGCCAGCGCCTGACTGGCGTCCAGATAGTCCGGCGAGGTGACGATGATCCGCGCGGCGCGGGCGAGCAGCGCCTGCTCCCAGGGTCGATAGAGTCCATAGGCCAGTTTCAGCCGCCGGTCGAGCGTCGAGGCGACCACGTCCGAATGCCAGTGCACCACCCAGGGCAAACGGCGTGCCCGGGGTAAGGCAAGCGCCCAGAAGGCCGAGGTGTTGGGCAGGTGCAGATGCAAAAGATCGGGCCGCCACTCGCCGATGAGTCGAGCGAGCCACCACGGGAAGGTGGGACTGAGCGGGGCATAGAGCAGTCGCCCATAGGTCGGGGCGCGATACACCGGCGGATCCTCAGGCGTCGTTGGCAGTGCTCCGCGCCAGCCGGGTCGTTCATGATGCACGAGTGCACTGGACTCGACCCCGTGCGCGGCCAGTGCCGGCAGCAGGTCGGCGAGGAAATGCTCCATGCCGCCCGCGAAGGGTGGAAAATACTTGCCGAGGTGCAGGACGCGCATGGGTCAGGGGGCGGGGGACTGGGTCCGGTCGTCTGGACCGTCCGAATCCAGCGGTTTGCGCGCCTCCAACATCGCCAGCCGCTGGGCCAGCCGCCGGATCTGGCGCTCCTGACGCGAGCGCTCGAGGTCCATGGTCAGGATCTTGATCAGCAGCAGGGCAAAACCCAGCACCATGGCCAGCATCGGTGGATAGCTGACCCCGAGATAGGCGCCAAGACGATCGAAGATGCTCGGAAAGAAGCCCAGCACCATGACGGTCGCTGCTGCGCCGATCCACCAGACCGCGTAGGGCCCATGCAGATGATCGCGGCGCACCAGCCACAGGATCGTGGCAGCGAGCACCAGCCCGATCACCATCGAGGTCATTTGATACGTCATGGTGCCGTCAATTCCATCCTGATGCCTCTGAGTGCGTCCGCCGGTCGCGCGCGCGGCCATGGCCGATGCGTGCCAGACAGAGCAGAGAGGTCTGAAGCATATAGTTTCCCACTGTCCACCAGGATTTAAACACCCTGGAGACACCCTGCAGACGCGGCTGCATCGTTACGGGCTTTTCGATCACGCGCAAGCCGTGCCGATGGAGTGTCAGCAGCACGCCGACGTCCTGATAGTCGAGCAGAGTTGCCTCACGCGAGGCCAACAGTCGGATGGCCCGTTCATCATAGGCGCGAAAGCCGGAGGTAATATCCTCCAGGCCGAGCCCGGTCAACCAGCGGAAATAGCGCCAGGCGAGGCGTCGTGCTGAGCTGGCGCGGCTCGGAAAGGCCCCGATCACCACATTCGCTTGGCCGGCGAGCAGCGGGGCAAGCAGGGTGCCGATCTGGGTCGGTTCATGCTGACCGTCGGCATCCAGGGTGACGGCCAGCCGATAGCCGTTGCGCTCGGCATAGCGCAATCCGGTCTGGAGCGCACCCCAGGCACCCAGTTGCAGCGGCAGCGACAGCAGGGTCGCACCAGCGGCATAGGCGACCTCGGCTGTATCGTCAGTGCTACAGTCGTCGATCACGACCACTGGATAGCCCCAGTGCCGGCGCACCTCGCGCACGATGGCACCCACAGTCGCCGCTTCATTGTGGGCCGGGATCAGGATCAGGAGGTCTGATGGTGACGGGGGCGAGACTGGCCCGCTGGGCGGATCGCACGGTGTTGGTTCAAGAAGGCTGGTGGACACAAGTCACCCCATAGAGTCTCAGCTTTGAGCGGCAAACGACTTGATCGCGCGGTATGTTGGGATAAACTTCAGTGCAGACGTATCTGGTGCCCAAAGTTGCGTTCAAGACGAAAGTGTTACTTTTATGGTACGCCACAGGGCATGGCCTGGGTATGGGAGCTAAAGGGGCGATTCACGAGGTCTTGGGGAGTCGAGCCGCGCCCAGGGGCAGAGACAGCGCGCCAAGCGAGCCGATCGCTCGCGGTGATGCAAATCCAGGATGGGTGTTGATTGCGAGCGACAATGTTGCACCCCTGATCCAGATTCACCCATCCAAAACACTTTAATCAACTCGACGACGAAGGAACGAAAGCCATGAAACCCCTGATGTATCCTGTAGCCGGGCTTGCGCTCCTGCTGCCCATCGCGCTGAATGCGGCCTCGCTCGGTGGTTATCCCCCTGAGGAGACATGTAAGGCGGATCGTGAAGCGAGCTATGCCCAAGGGTATGCCGCAGGTCAGGCCAATGGCTGGAATCTGGGCCATCAGGCCGGTCACGACTATGGGATTCGCTCATGCGTCGCCAATCCGTTGCAGTTTGGGGTCACGCTCGCCTCGGTCATCCCGCCCGCCACCTATGGCGAGACCGAGCCGAACGACAATTTCATCTCGGCCGATCCGCTGGTCCAGGGGGCGAATTTCTGGGGACAGCTCTACGGTCTGTCCGACCAGGATTGGTTCTATACCCAGACCACCGCAGCCAATCAGAACATCCTGGTCACCTTCTCGGTCCCGTCTTGGATCAACGATGTCAATCTGCTGGAGGGTAAACCGGCCATCTGGAACATCTCGGTCCGCGATGCAGCCGGCAATATCTTTGCCAACTACAATACCAACGTCATGGGCGCGATCGATTCTTATGATAAGGATCGCGAAACCTATTACTCCATGACCTATAGCGTCACGGCCGGGCTGGCCGGTAGCTACTATATCGTCGTCAAACCGGCGGATGGAACCTTGACCAGCATACCGGCCACGAATGCGACGATCTATCCCTATTCGGTCGCGGTCGTAGTCCAGGATTCACCGCTTCCCGGAAAGCAGCCCATCGTCGGTTTCTATGACTCTGAGGTCGAGCCGAACGATGTGCCGAGTCGCGCCAATCCCTTGGCGACCGGGGTCACGATGTATGGCTTGATCAATCTGACCTTCAATGTGCCCCTCCCGGGTGGCGGTGACAATAGTGACTATGTCTGGGGGCAGGGCGAGGACGATTGGTTCGTCTATAAGAGCAATGGCAATGAGATCGCCACCCTCAATTTCTGTGCAAAGGAGTCCTGTGGACCTGGTAATTGGTTTGTCGAGGTCTATGATCAGGCGATGGCCAGTCGTTTCGAGGCCGGCGAGCGGCGTGAGAACCTGAGGCCTCTGCTGTCGATTAACACAGATACGACCAATGATCCGCGCGCGACCTTCCGGGTCGGTCTAAGGGATCCCGGCTACTACTTCATGCGGGTCAACCACAAACGACTCTTTACGGCGCCCTGTTTGGTTCATCAATTCGTCTCGACGACCTCGGAGACCGGATTTGTGGGCGCCTGTGAATGCGAGGGTGGAGGCGGGGGCTCTTGCGACGTGCCAACCAATGACTGCAGCGATCCTGCGCTGGGATTGGTCTGCAAGAACAAGACCATTACTTGCAGTGCCGGTATCGATCCAGGGTGTCAGATCGCAGACGGTCAGGGTGGACGGCCGAGATTTCCTGCGGATTGTCCAATTAAAGACGAGACTGGGGCGATCACAACGCCCTGCGCCACCTACCAGACTTTGGCGCGGTGTAGTTGCAGCCAATACGGCGGTACCGTCGAGGTCCCCAAGAACGAGTACACCAGCCCCTACAACTTCACCTGGCACGGCACCCAACTGCCGCCCAGCACCCTGGACACCGACGCCTATGAGGACTTTCTGAAGCGCCCGAATCCCTATACGCCGTAAGCCACGCCTGTCGGGGCAGGGCTGGGTCGGCTTTTTGAGATCAAGCCCTAAAATAAAACCGCTCTCGGCCGTGCCGCGGGCGGTTTTTTCGTGCTTGACCAATAAGTTGCGATCGACGCGCGTCGCTTCAGACGCGCCTTAGACCGCAGCCATAGCGCTCGATCCCGATCTCGGCGGCGGTGACGGCGCGAAAGATCGCGCGGCCTTTGTTCATGGTCTCCTGCCATTCCATCTCCGGCACCGAGTCGGCGACGATGCCGGCGCCGGCCTGGATGTGCAGGGTGCCGTTCTGGATGACGGCGGTGCGGATGGCAATCGCTGTGTCCATGTTGCCGTTCCAGGAGAGATAACCGACCGCGCCCGAGTAGATTCCACGTTTGACCGGCTCCAGCTCGTCGATGATCTCCATGGCGCGGATCTTGGGTGCCCCGGAGACGGTGCCGGCTGGGAAGGTGGCGCGCAGCACGTCGATGGCGCTCAGCCCCTCCTTGAGCCGCCCGGTCACATTGGAGACGATGTGCATCACGTGCGAGTAGCGCTCGACGATCATCTTTTCGGTCAGACGCACGCTGCCGACCTCTGCAACCCGTCCGACGTCGTTGCGACCGAGGTCGATCAGCATCAGGTGTTCAGCCAGTTCCTTGGGGTCGGCCAGGAGCTCGGCCTCGAGCGCCCGATCCTCGGCCTCGGTATGACCGCGGCGTCGGGTGCCGGCGATCGGACGCACCGTGACGATCCCGTCTTCCAGCCGGGTCAGGATCTCGGGCGAGGAGCCGACGATCTGGAAGTCGGAGAGATCGAAAAAATACATGTAGGGCGAAGGATTGAGCCCGCGCAGCGCCCGATAGAGATCGAGCGGGGGCGCCGCAAAGGGGATCGAGAGCCGCTGCGACAGCACCACCTGCATGCAGTCGCCAGCGAGGATATAGTCCTTGATGCGCTCGACGGCCTGTTTGAAGGCGGTCTCGGTGAAGCCCGAGACGAAATGCGACTCATCGACCGCGCGCGGCAGGCTGATCTGACCATTGGGGATCGGCTGGCGCATCCGGGCGTTGAGCGCATCGATGCGCGCCTCGCCGGCTTCTAGGGTGTCCCCCGCGGTCGGATCCAGATGCAGGATGATGTAGAGCCGCCCGCTCAGGTTGTCGAACACCACCACCTCGTCTGAGACCATGAGCAGGATGTCCGGTGTGCCGAGCTGGTCGGGATTGGGACAGACCCCAAGCCGCGGTTCGATATAACGGATGGTGTCATAGCCGAAATAGCCGACCAGACCACCGGTGAAGCGTGGCAGGCCCTCGATCTCGGCGACCTGGAACCGGCGCTGGTACTGCTCGATCCAGGTCAGTGGATCGGCACTCTCGGTCGATTCGATCAGGGTACCGTCGCGCTCGACCTGGATCTGATGACCCTGGACCTTGATGAGGGTGCGCGCCGGGAGGCCGATGATGGAGTAGCGGCCCCATTTCTCGCCGCCCTGGACCGATTCGAGGAGATAGGAATAGGGCCCCTTGGCCAGCTTGAGATAGACGCTGAGCGGGGTTTCGAGGTCGGCGAGCACCTCGCAAGAAACAGGAATGCGGTTGTAGCCCTGCGCGGCGAGGGCGTTGAAGGTCTTTGGGGTCATCAGGATCTCCGGACGCTGGTAAAGGACTGGGGGGTGAACGCGACCTCAGCGTCGCCATCGCCAGGATCTCATGCCCCCTCCCAGACTTGAATCGAACTGAAATCCCATCGTCCGCTTGCCCCGATCCCGATCGATCCTCAACTCACCAGCAAGCCACGCAGCTCGATGAACGAGTCGATCACGATGTCTGGGTCGGATTCGCGGATATCGATGCCGTGGTTATAACCATAGCTGGTACAGATGATCCTGAATCCGGCCGCACGCGCTGCCGTCACGTCGCTCACCGAATCGCCGATCATCAGCGACTCTTCCGGCTTGACGCCGAAGTGACCAGCGGCGTGGATCAGCGGCAATGGATCGGGCTTTTGGCGCGGCAAGCTGTCGCCACTGATGACGATGCTGAAAAAGTCACGGATCCCGAGCTGCTGAAGCAGCGGCTCGGTGAAGCGCGCCGCCTTGTTGGTGACACAGCCGAGCGGGTAGCCCGCCTCCCGTAGAAATTCCAGCCCCTCGCGCACGCCCGGATAGAGTGCGGAGCGGTTGCAGGTGTTTTCGGCATAGAGTTCGAGAAAGATCGGATAGGCGCGTTGGTAATCGGCCTCATCTGGCTCGCCGTCGAGCCGTCCGCTCAGGGCGCGGCGCACCAGACGCTCGACCCCGTTGCCCACCCAGGTGCGCACCGCCGCCTCGCCACGCGCCGGACGTCCGAGCCGCGCCAGCATGGCATCGACGCAATAGGCCAGATCCGGGACACTGTCGACCAGGGTGCCATCCAGGTCGATCAGGATCATCTTCGGCTGCAACAGCGACATGGACACGGACTCCGGAGGCGGGTTGGCAGGTCAGCGATCGACACTGGCAAGTGCGCGCCGCATCTCGGCGATGATGGTGTCGTAGCGATGGGGGTCAGAGTCGCGGCCATGGCCAAAGATGCCCGAGCCGGACACAAAGGTGTCGGCCCCGGCCGCCTTGATCTCGGCGATGTTGTCGGCCTTGACGCCCCCGTCGATCTCAAGCCGGATGTCGAGCCCCGAGTCGTCGATGATCTCGCGCACCTCGCGCAGCTTGTCGAGTGCGGACGGGATAAAGCTCTGACCGCCGAAGCCTGGGTTGACCGACATCAGGAGGATCATGTCGACCTTCTCCAGCACATAGTCGAGATAGGTCAAGGGCGTGGCCGGGTTGAACACCAGACCGGACTTGCAGCCTAAGTCGCGGATCAGCTGCAGGGTGCGGTCGATGTGCTCGCTCGCTTCCGGATGGAAGGTGATATAGGTTGCGCCCGCCTTGGCGAAATCCGGGATGATGCGATCGACCGGCTTGACCATCAGATGGACATCGATGGGGGCGGTGACGCCATGCCGGCGTAGTGCCTCACACACCAGCGGGCCGATGGTCAGGTTCGGGACATAGTGATTGTCCATGACATCGAAGTGCACGATGTCGGCCCCGGAGGCGAGGACGTTGTCGACCTCCTCGCCGAGCTTGGCGAAGTTCGCCGAGAGGATAGAGGGTGCGATCAGATCAGCCGGCATGGTGGGTTCCCCAGATCAACCCGGCGCGGCCCGAATGTCCGCGTCCGGATTAGGATGTTGGTATGGTAAATGGCATGGTCGTAAAGCCATCAACTCTAACCCATGCCGCGTCGTTTTTCACTCGCATCGACACACCTCCGACCCCATCTCCGAGCAGCCGGCTGGGCATCCGTCGTCCGCCTGCTGCCGTCGCACTCGACAGCAATGGCCTTATAGCTTTCTAATTTTCCTCGGTTTTCGGAGTTTTCCACCACTGGAGCGCAACGACCATGCAATACAGACGTCTCGGCCGTTCGGACATCGACGTGAGCGTGCTCTGTCTCGGGACCATGACCTTCGGGCAGCAGAACACCGAGTCCGAGGCCCATGCACAACTGGATCGGGCGCTGGCCGTCGGGATCAATTTCATCGACACGGCCGAGATGTATCCGGTGCCACCCCAGGCCGAGACCCAGGGCCTCACCGAGACCTACATCGGCACCTGGCTGAAATCACGTGGGTGTCGAGATCGGGTGGTGCTGGCAACCAAGGTCGCAGGTCCGGGGGACTGGTTGCCGCACATTCGCGGCGGCAAGAACCGGCTCGACCGACCCAACATCGAGGCAGCGCTCGATGCCAGTCTCAAGCGGCTCCAGACCGATTGGATCGATCTCTATCAGTTGCACTGGCCAGATCGCCAAACCAACTTCTTCGGTCAACTCGGCTATGAACCATCCGAAGACAGCGACAGCGTGCCCTTGCTTGAGACGCTCGAGGTGTTGGCCGATCTGGTCAAGGCCGGCAAGGTGCGCTGGATTGGGGTCTCTAACGAGACCCCTTGGGGGCTGATGCGCTACCTCGAGCTTGCCGAGCGGTACGGATTGCCACGCATGGTCAGCATCCAGAACCCCTACAACCTGCTCAACCGCACCTTCGAGATCGGACTGGCCGAGATTGCCATCCGCGAGCAGTGCGGGCTCCTGGCCTATTCGCCGCTGGCCTTCGGGGTGCTCTCGGGCAAGTATCTCAACGGACGGCGCCCACCGAACGCCCGGTTGACGCTGTTTGCCCGGTTCAATCGCTACTCGAACCCCGAGGCCGAGCGCGCCACCGCCGAGTATGTCGCCCTGGCCGAGCTCCATGGCCTAGATCCGGCGCAGATGGCACTGGCCTGGGTCACGAGCCGGCCCTTTGTGACCTCTAACATCATTGGGGCCACGACGCTCGAACAGCTCGAAAGCAATATCGGCAGTCTCGATCTGACGCTCGACGAGGCAGTGATCGCCGGGATTGAGTCGATCCACACCAAGCAGCCGAATCCGGCACCCTGAGGGTCGAGCTCGGCTCAACCGTCCTGTTGTGGCTTGCTCAAGACCCTGAGGTCGACCTGCGCGATGCCGCGATCAATGATGCCGAGCTCCTTGGCCGCTTCCTTGGAGAGATCGAGGATGCGACCCTTCACGAAGGGTCCGCGATCATTGACCCGGACGACGATGCTGCGCCCGGTCTTGGTGTCCGTGACCTGGATCTTGGTGCCGATCGGCAAAGTTTTGTGTGCGGCACTCAGGCGATATTTGTTGTAGACCTGCCCGCTGGCGGTCCTGCGACCGTGCAAATTGTCGTGATAGTAGGAGGCGATGCCTTTCTGGACATGGCCGATTCCGCTGTTGGCCGTGGCGCTGTCGGCGTAAGGCATGAGACCCGTCAGCAGACCCGCGGTGATGAGCGTCTTCTTCATAGAGCCAACCTCTTGTTTTCAAAGGGCGCGCCTAAACGATCAGGCGCAGTGAGACCCTTCTCTGACTTAAGGAGAGGCCCCAGTCTAGTGAAAACCCTATATGGGGTAAACCCTAAATCAAGCAAAAATATTGAATCGTGTATTAACGATTCGTCATGCCTCCCAGATTACCGGTTGATCCACCCCGTTGGCATCCCGGCAATCCATGTCAGACATGGGACCGATCAGATCCGCCGATAGCTGTGTCCAGGTGCTCAGCAGTGACACCAGTACCGTGGCCAGATACGGAATCGTCTGCACCACCAGCACCGCGACCCAGATGCGCACATCGAGCATGAAGGCATCCGGGCGCTGCATCACCGCCACTGCGGCCAATAGGAAGGCGAAGGCCAGCAGGGCCTCCTCGCGCGCATCGGCCAGGGCCCGGACCATCGCCGGTGCCTGGGCCAGCTTGGGCGTACGGAAGAAGCCGAGCTTGCCCGTCACTAGGCCAGCGAACATGGCGCGCGCGATGGTGTGCGAGAGCGCAAGCCCGGCAAATCCAGCGGCCAGACTCTGACGCAGCGTGGCCGTGACTCGACGCCGATACAAAAACAGGCTCTTGGAGAGCTTGAACAAAAACAGGACCAGCGGGACCAGGGCGATGCTCATATAGGGCGGGGTGACGGTGTCTGGGGCCATGACCATGGCCACCGACCAGGCGAGCGCGACGAGGTTGAACAGCAGGTTGAAGCCGTCGGCGAGCCAGGGCAGCCAGCCGGCGATGAAGTGATATCTTTGGCCGAGGGTAAGCGAGGTACTGCGCAATCCCAACAGCTCATGTCTGTGGTGCAACAGGATGCGTACTGCGCCATAGGCCCAACGATAGCGTTGCTTGCGGAAGTCGGCGAAGGTGTCTGGCATCAAACCCTGACCATAGGTGCAGGGGATGTAGAGCGCCTTGTGACCGGCCTCGAACAGCCGCAGACCGAGCTCTGCGTCCTCGGTGATACACCACTCGGCCCAGCCGCCGACGGCATCCAGCGCCTGGCGGCGGATCATGGTCATGGTGCCGTGCTGGATGATGGCGTTGCGCTCGTTGCGCGTGACCATGCCGAGATGGAAGAAACCGCGATACTCGGCCATGCACATGGCCTTGAAGGCGTTCTGGTCGGCATCGCGGTAGTCCTGGGGTGCCTGGACGATGGCCACCTCGGGGTCGAGGAAGGCGGGCACCAGATGGCGCAACCACTGTGGGCGCACGATGTAGTCGGCATCGATCACGGCGACCACCTCGGCGCGCGGGTCGGTGTGGCGCAGGGCGAAGTTGAGTGCCCCGGCCTTGTAGCCGGAAAGCGGATCGACATGGAAGAACCGAAAGCGCTCCCCGAGCCGGGCGCAATGGTCGCGCACTGGCTCCCAGACTGCCGGATCCTTGGTATTGTTGTCGATCACCAACACCTCGAAATGCGGGTAATCGAGTGCTGCCAGTCCGTCGAGCGTCTCCCGGAGGAGTTCGGGCGGTTCGTTATAGGCCGGCACATGCACCGAGACGAAGGGGAGCCGGTCGTCTGGCACCGAGCGCAAGGGGAAGGGGCGACGCCAACGGCGCAGCCAGACCGACTCGGCCCATTCATGGGCCTCGGCCATCAGGAGCACGATCACACCCAGCCCGCCGATCAGGAGCAGCACGCCCACGATCATCGTGGCCAGGGTCATGTATTGGCTGGTGTAGTCATAAACGATCCATACGGCAGCGGTCGAGATGGCATAGGTGATGAGCGCCAAGAAGCCCTTGCCGCGCTTAGACAGGGTCGCGCTGTCGCGGTAGAGGAAGGTCAGCAGTAACACGCCCATGACCACCGACAGCCCGGCCAGCTCGCGCCACTGCGGGATGCGTACCACGGGCTCGGTGAAGGTGAACTTGGGTTCGCGAGCGACGTTATAGACACCCCAGTAGGTGCCGGTCGCGCCCTCGGTCTTGAGCTTCCAGAGCTGGTCGAAGGCCTCCATGACGTAATAGACATAGTGCTCAGACTCAGCAACGGCCAGAAAGCGGCGCAGGAAACGGGTCTGATTGGCCAGGGATGCCTCGGCGCCGCGGTTGCGCCGCCCGTTGCTCGGCCAGCCGACCTCGCCGATGATGATCGGTTTGTCTGGATAGGCCGTCTTGACCTGGTTGTAGCGTCTGACGGCATAGTCGACGGCCTGGTCCAGGGGCACACCTTCCCAGTAGGGCAGGAGATGGATGGTGATGAAGTCCACGTGTTCGACCAATTGGGGGTTCTTGAGCCAGACATGCCAGGGCTCGGCCGTACTGACCGGCAGATAGGTGATCCGCCGGATCCGTTCCAGATAGTCGATCATCTGGTCCACACTGACGTCCTTGCGCAGGATGGCCTCGTTGCCGACGATGACCCGGACCAGGTTGCGATAGCCCTTGGCGAGGACCTCGCGCAGAAGCGTCAATTCGGACTCATTGGCCTTGAGATCGGGCCCGATCCAGGCGCCGAGCGTGACGTTCAGTCTATGCTTGGCGGCCAGACGCGGGATCTCACCCAGGCTGTTCTCGACCGAGTAGGTCCGCACCGCGTGGGTGCGGCCTGCGAGCAGGGCCAGGTCGGCGTCGATGTCCTCGAGCGTGGGGAAGCGTTTTTGGTTCGGATCCTGTGCGGCGCGCATGGGCGAGAAGCAGAACCCCTGGATGCGCGTCGGCCAGGCCGGCTCCTCGTTGGGTCGATTGAGGATCCACCAGGCCGAGATCGTAAGCACGGCGATCAGGATCGGGATGACGAAGTCGACGGACCGGTTCATTGGGTGTATGTCAATCGGGGGGCGAGGGGCGGGTCTGTGACTTGGCTTGCCGGGTGACGATGAACCACTGCCAGGTGCCGGCCAGCGGTCTTATCAGTGCCTCTTGGCTAAGCGCGCGGCGCAGTGGCTCTGTGGGCGTGAGCAGGAAGATCGGCTCATATCCGGATGGCCATGTCGATTCACCTTGCCTGGGCTGACCCCAGAGTCGCACATGCGGTTCGAGATGATAGGCAAGGGCGATGAGCTCCCCGAGGCCCACACTGCTGGCGCTGGCCAGGACCAGGGGGCGCTCGCCGGCGTTGACGAGACGGGCGACCTCGCGCGTGTGGGCGCTGAGGTGTTTGGTCGACCAGGTCTCCGCGCGGGCGATGAGGATCTGGGAGAACAGACCGAGCGCGAGCAGGAGCGTCAAGGTGCTCAAGCCGAGACGGTGCCGCATCGAGCCGGACGCGCAACCGAGGGCCGAGCCGATCCACCAGGCCATCATCAGCTGCACCGCCAGCAGCGTGGGCAGGACATAGCGTGCATGCTGGGAGCGGCTGCCGCCCAGCAGCAGATCCGGTCCAAGTACCAAACCGACATAGGCCAGCGCCATCGACAGGATCAGCCAGGCACCTGGGCGCGGCGCGGCGCGAATGAAGAACCAGAGCGCCCAGCCGAGCGGGAGCAGCAGCCACAGCCAGCCGCGATCGAATCCTGGACTCGGGTCGACGAAGGTCTCGACCAAATGACGTCCCCAGGCAGCAAGGATCTCCGGCCATCCGATCGGACGCCGCATCCAGGCCGTCAGATCGCCGACCCGTTCATGCTGGCTGAATACAAGCCAAAGCCAGGGCGAGAAGGCCAGGACGGCGAGCCCGAGGCTGATGGCCCAGCGGCGCGCCTGCTCCAGCCCATATCGGCGGTCTTCACCATCCAGGAACAGCACCAGCAGAACCCAGAACGCCTGGACCGCGATCATCGGCAGAAAGAGTAGATGGGCATAGAGGCCGAGCGCCGTGGTCAGGGCATGCACCAGCCAGGCGCCCCAGCTCCCTCGACGCAGGGCGATCGCGAGCGTGAGACAAGAGAGCACCAGGAGCAGTAACCAGAGCGCATACTGTCGAGCCTCCTGGGCGTAGAGCAGTTGCAGCGGCGAGCAGGCGACCAGCGCTGCCGCCACCCAGGGCGTGGGTCCAGGACCGAAGAGTTCGCGCGTCAGCCATGAGACCGCTGGGATCAGCAGCAGGCCGAACAGGGCCGAGAGACCGCGCAGAGCCGTGACCGGATCAAGCGGAAGTCCGACCACCAGAACGCCCAGCCCATAGTAGAGTGGGGCGTGCTCCGGGTGCCCGACAAAGGCGGCAAACGCCGCGCGCCACCCATGCTCGGGTGTAGGGGTCTGGAAACGCAACACCTCGGATGGCGTCAGGATCTGGCCGCTGAAGAGTACGGACTGCAACTCATCGTGCGAATAACCCAGGACGCGGATCAGGGTGAAGACCTCGTCGTGCCAGACGAGCAGATGGTCGAGTCCCCAGAACCTGGAGAGGATGGACCAGAGTGCGAGTGCGGCTATCGACCATAGACGCGCGCGCGACGCCGCGGGCGGCGAATACTCGATTGAATGGACTGACAAGGCGTAGCGATCCATGGCGGTCTCATCGAGGGGCATCGCCCGGAGACTCCGGTCAGGGCGGGGGGATGAGACAAAGACCCCGTCCGAGTAAGGGCCATGATAGCCTGATCCGGCCCTGGCATGGCGATCGCGAAGGTGTGCGCTGAGCCAAGCGGCTGGACGTCGAGAGATGAACAAATCTTAAACCTTCGTCAATATTTATGGTAAGGCGGTATTTGCGATACTCACTGCCGAAAGTCCTCGCCTAAGGAAACACTGAATCAATCGCGTCTCCCCCGAATCGCAGCTCAAGCTGCTCCCACACAATCAAGGGGTTATAAGAGCGACTTTAGCCGCGAACAGAATAAATCAGAGTTTCCCTAGAGGCAGGCGGATCTTAGGTCTTAAACGGGGCGAGAGGACGCAAAGACGATGCATATCCTGCTGATCGAGGATGATCCACAGATGGCCGAGTATCTGCGCAAGGCGCTCGTTGAGGTGGGCGCCGTGGTCGATCGCGCGGCCGATGGACGCGAGGGCTTGCGGATGGCCACCGCCAGCGACTATGACGTCCTCATCCTGGATCGTATGCTGCCCGGACTCGACGGGCTGGCGATCGTGCGTACCCTGCGCGCCGCGGGCAACCGTACCCCGGTCTTGTTCCTGAGCGCGCTCGGCGAGGTCGATGATCGGGTCGAGGGGCTGCGTGCCGGCGGCGACGACTATCTCATCAAGCCGTTCGCCTTCTCTGAGCTCCATGCGCGCGTCGAGGCGTTGGTGCGGCGCGGCGTGGCCGAGGCCCCCGAGACCCGTCTGCGGGTCGCCGACCTGGAGATGGATCTGCTCAAGCGCGAGGTCACACGCGCAGGTCAGCCCATCCAGCTCCAGCCGCGCGAGTTCCGGCTGCTGGAGTGTCTGATGCGCCACGCCGGACGGGTCGTCACCCGCACCATGCTGCTCGAACAGGTCTGGGACTATCACTTCGATCCCCAGACCAATGTCATCGACGTCCATATCAGTCGACTGCGCTCCAAGATCGACAAGGACTTTGATCCGCCGCTGTTACAGACGGTGCGTGGCGCCGGCTACCGGTTGCAGGCCGGGTGAGGGTCTCGCCCCTGATCAGGCGTCTGTGTGCCCGCGTGGCACGTGTCGCGCGTGGCTCCATCTTCCGGCTGGCATTGCTCTATGTGTTGCTCCTCGCCGGCTCGGTCGTCATCCTGCTCGGCTTCATCTACTGGTCGACCGCCGGCTACATGGATCGCCAGACCACAGAGACCATCGAGGCCGAGATCCGCGGTCTGGCCGAACAGTATCGTCGCCGTGGGTTGGCCGGACTGACGGCGCTCATCCGCGAGCGGGTAGCGCGCGATCCGGTCGGGGCGAGCGTCTATCTGTTGGTCGATGAGCGCTTCGAGCGCGTGGTCGGCAATCTGGATCGCTGGCCGCGCGAGTCACCGGACGCCGAGGGCTGGATTCGCTTCCGACTGCGCGAGTGGGGCACGGATCACACCGACGAGCACGAGGCGCGCGCCCAGGTCTTTTTGCTGCCCGGTGGTCTGATGCTGCTGGTCGGACGCGATGTCCGCGATCTGGAGGCCACCCGTCGGTTGATCCTGGATGCCCTGACCTGGGGGCTGGCGATCACCCTGGCACTGGCCCTCTTGGGCGCCTGGCTGATGAGCGCGAGCCTGACGCGGCGTCTGGACGCCATCAACCAAACCAGCCGTGAGATCATGGAGGGCGATCTGACGCGCCGCATCCCCTTGAGCGGTAGCGGCGACGACTTCGACCGGCTCGCCGACGGACTCAACCGGATGCTGGAGCGCATCGAGGCGCTCATGGCCAGCGTGCGCCAGGTCTCGGACAACATCGCCCATGATCTGCGCACGCCCCTGACCCGGCTGCGCAACAAGCTCGAACTGCTCGCCGCGGCCCTGCCCGAGTCGGGCGAGTCGCGTCTGCTGGCCGAGGAGGCCATTGCCGATGCCGAGGAGCTGCTTGCGACCTTCAACGCCCTGCTGCGCATCGCGCGCCTGGAATCCGGAAGCCGACGCGCCGATTTTGGGCCAGTCGATCTGGTGCCCCTGATCGAGGATCTGGTCGAGCTCTACGAACCCCTGGCCGCCGAGCGCGCACAGCGGCTGGACTGGACGACCGGCGCGCCTTCAATCCTGGTCGAGGGCGATCGTGATCTGCTGTTCCAGGTCATGGCCAATCTGGTCGACAATGCCATCAAGTACACCCAGCCTGGCGGACAGATACAGCTTAGGGTCGAGGTGGCGGGCGGTGCGACGCGGGTACTGGTCGCCGACAACGGCCCCGGCATCCCCCCAGAGTTCCGTGAGCGCGTGTTCCGGCGCTTCTTTCGGATCGACGACAGCCGCGCCACACCGGGCAGCGGACTCGGTCTGAGTCTGGTTCAGGCGGTGGTCGCATTGCACCGCGCGCACATCGAGCTCTCGGACAATGCGCCTGGGTTGCGGGTAACGCTGACTTTCGGCGGACGCCCTCAGTAAGCCCCGCTCAGACCCTCCTGCCGGCTGCCCCAGGGACGCCCGAGGAACAGATAGAGCGCGCCCTGGCCGCTGTCGGCCTGACCATAGCCGAGATAGAGCGGGCCGATGAGGGTATCGGCGCCGAGGAAGAGGCTACCAGCAAGGCGCAGGCTGTCCCAGCCGATATCGCTTCGCCGATTCCAGACGTTGCCGATCTCCAGCGAGCCGCCGGCATAGGTCTTGATGAGACCCGTCCCCAGGTCGCGCAGATAGATGGCGCGCGCGATCCCGAGATTGGAACCCGAGAGCTCATTCTGATTGAAACCAGAGAGGTTGAGGAAGCCGCCCAGCCGAAAATAGGACTGGAGCGGCACCTCGCCGCCGAGGTCCCCGGCCAGTGTCAGCCCGGTCAGCAGGCTATTACGGCCCCAGCTTCGGGCGCTTAGCCAGCTTAGGCTGGCCTGATCGTAGCTGTGGGAGGCCCCCAGTTCGCTGCGCGAGGTCAGCAGTTGCGCATCGAGCAACCAGCCGTGGCGCGGGAAGGTCAGGCTGTCGAGGACATCGACACTCAATCTCAGGCTCAGGTCACCGACCTTGAAGTCATACTCTGGATAGGGCGTGTCACCGATGCGCTGGTCGGCGCGTCCGTCGAAGCGGGCATATCTCAGCCCTAGGCGCCCCCAGGTGTCGAGGTTGCGCCCGAACTCCAACGCCCCCCCTGAGCGACTGAGCTGATATTCAGCGATGGGTTTGCTCTGGGCCTCGGGATCGAAGAACACGAGGTTGTCGTTCAGATGGCCCAGCCCGGCCATGACATACCCTTTCTCCAAGGGATCGATGGGCTGATAGAGGGCGGTGTAGATCCCAGGCTCCTCGCCCAACTGGATCTGGGTGCGCCATTCGCCGTTGAAGGCATTGAGCGGGGCCATGGTGTAGGCCAGACCGATGTTGAAGCGCGAATCGCCCCCTGTGGTCGAAGAAAACTCCAGTCCGCCCTGGAGCGAGCTGGTGCCCCAGGATTTTTCGCGCGCCGTGACCACCAGCGTGGCCTCGGAGTCGGTCTGATCCTCCAGGTGATAACGCACCGACTCAAAGTTGTCTTGCTCATGGATGCTGGCCAACTGGCGCTCCAGGGCCGCTGGGTCGAGCCGGTCGCCGGGCTGGATGTCGAGCCGTTCGCGGATGACGCGATCCGAGAGCCGCGAGCGGTTCTCGATGCGCACGGCGCGGATGGTCGGGCGCGTGTAGGGCGCCGGCTGATGGCGTGCGCGATAGGCCGCGTACTGGGCGCTCGGTAAGGCGAGTTTGACCAGGGCAGGGCGCGCCTCCACCGCGGCGCGCTCACCGATGGCGATCGCCTCGAGCATCTTGTTGAAATCACTGGCCAGCACCGCGTGCCCGAGCGCCGGCCTGATCAGGAGATCACGCGGGCCGAGCGTGGCGATCTGTTCCTGGGTATTGCGCCAGGTCACCAGACTGGCGATCTGATCGAGCATGGTCAGGATGTTCGAGATCTCCTCGCGCTCACGCCGCGGACCGCCGACATCCACGGCAATGACGATCTCGGCGCCCATGTCACGGACCACGCTTACCGGCAGGTTCATCGCCAGTCCGCCATCGACCAGCAGCCGGTCGCCGATCTCGACCGGGGCGAAGACCGCCGGCACGGCCATGCTGGCGCGCATGGCCGTGGCCAGGTCGCCCTCTCTGAGGATCACCGCCTCGCCGGTGACCACATCCGTGGCCACGGCCCGGAAGGGGATGCGCAGCGCGTCGAAGTCCCGGATGCGGCTCGCGGGCAGGCTGTACTTGCGCAGGGCCAGGTCCAGCTTCTGGCCCTGGATCAGTGCGGGTGCCAGGTTGATCCGGCGCTCGCCTTCCTGCACCCCGGGACGGGCCTTGATCAGATAATCGCGATCCTCCAGTTTGCGGCGCATCCGTCGGTCGGCGCGCTCGGCCTCGTCCTGGAAGAGGCCGTCCCAGTCGATCTCCTCGATGATCCGCTCGATCTCGTTGGGCGAGAGTCCCATCGCATAGAGCCCGCCGACGATCGCCCCCATCGAGGTACCGGCGATATAGTCGATCGGGATCCGCAGTTCTTCGATCTGCTTGAGTACCCCGACATGGGCCGCGCCGCGCGCGCCGCCGCCGGAGAGGGCCAGGCCGATCTTGGGCCGCTCCGCTGCCCTGACCAGGGGTGTGGTGAGGGCAAGGAGGACGATGAGTAACACGGCCAAGCAGGGCCTGAAAACAGATTGAGCCTTGGTCAAGGGAGACCTCCATACCTTGGACACGGGGCGCTGAGCGGTAAGGAGACCATGCTTTCGGTGACCAGGTCGAGACTCGGGCGGGTATCAACCATAGAGCAACAGCGGCCGGATCGCCTCGGCCCACTGGGCCTCATCCGGTCGCAGACGCTGTTCCAGGTCCTCGGGCCCGGCCTCGGGGTCATCGACCCATTGGCGCAGGAAGGGCCCGCCCGCAAGCAGGTCGATGGCCAGGCGTTCGGTCTCGTATTCGTAATGGAAGTGACGCCAGAGCGGATAGTCGGGATATTCTAGCCGGATGCACTTAAACAGGAGCGCGATCAGGCGATAGGGCCTGAATTGATCAGGCCGATAATCGGCATTGTCGGTATGGATCTGGAAACCGGCGCAGCGCTGGCCGACGTGCTTATGGAAGGTGGGCTCGAACCAGCACGGACGGATGAGCGCCCCCTGGAGCCAGTCGCCGCGTTCGCGTCTCATACGGGCAAGCAGGCGCCCGAAGTCTAGGTCCGGTGCGCCGACGACCTCGAGCGGCGTGGTGGTGCCGCGCCCCTCCGAGAGTCTAGTGCCTTCTAAGAGCACGGTTCCCGGAAAGCAACGCGCCATGTTGAGGCTGGAGGCATTCGGGCTGGGGTTGACCCAGGACAGTTCCAGCACTGGCCAACCGTAGCCGGGTGCCTCATGCGGGCGATAGCCCTCCATGGTCACCACCTGGAGATCGAGATCCAGGTTCAGATGGGTGACGAACCATTTGGCCAGTTCGCCCAGCGTCAGTCCATGGCGCATCGGGATGGGACCTGCACCGACGAAGCTCTCCCAGCCCGGCTCCAGCAGACTGCCCTCGATCGGTCGCCCGGCCGGATTGGGCCGATCCAGGATCCAGAGGGTCTTGCCGTGTGCGGCACAGGCGCGCAGCAGATAGACCAGGGTGGTGACATAGGTATAGATGCGGGTACCGAGGTCCTGGAGATCGACCAGCAGCACCTCGAAGGCCGCGAGCATGGCGGCGGTCGGTTCGCGCACCTTGCCATAGAGGCTATAGACAGGGATGCCATAGTGGGGATCGATCTCGTCCGGGGTCTCGATCATGTTGTCCTGCTTATCACCGCGCATGCCGTGCTGTGGCCCGAAGGCAGCGACGATCTCGAGTTCCTGCAACTCCATCAGCGCATCCAGGGCATGACGCCCGTCTCTGGTCACGGAGGCCGGATGACCGAGCAGGGCCAGGCGCCGCCCCCGCAGTGGTTTATGCAGTTGTGGATTTTCAAGGAGACGGTCCAGACCGAGTTTGATCATCGTGTATTTTGGGATCCTGTCATGTCAGTTCAGGAAGACCGCGTCCGCGTATCCAGTCGCGCACTGACTTGCGACCTAGACGTTGGAAATGTCCGACATCTCCTCTGCGGCCTTTGTTTTATCATAGAATGATGACGATGCGCCGTTCCGATTTCCATTATGAGCTCCCACCTGAACTCATTGCCCAATATCCGCTGCCTGAGCGTTCCGGCTCGCGCCTCCTGGTGCTCGATGGATCAGATCCAAGACCGCGCGATCGGATGTTCATCGATCTGCCCGAGCTACTCAATCCCCATGACCTGCTGGTCTTCAATAATACGCGCGTCATGCGCGCGCGTCTGTTTGGCCATAAAGAGACGGGCGGGCGGGTCGAGATCCTGATCGAGCGTCTACTCGACGCGCGCGAGGCGCTGGCCCAGGTACGCGCCGCCAAGTCACCTAAGCCGGGCAGTCGTATTCGTGTGACCGATGGCGCCTGGCTATTGGTCGTCGGTCGCGAGGGCGATCTATTTCGATTGCGTGCACTTGAAAGCGATTTTAGCGAACAGATGGCGCGGCATGGCCATATCCCTCTGCCACCCTATATCCAGCGCCCGGATGCAGTGTGCGATGAATCTCGCTATCAGACCGTCTTCGCGCGTTGTGCGGGTGCGATTGCGGCACCCACGGCGGGGCTTCATTTCGATGAACCTCTACTCGCACGACTCGATGCGCTCGGGATCGCGCGCGCCGAGATCACGCTCCATGTCGGTGCAGGGACCTTTCAGCCAGTGCGCGAGGAGGATCTTGCGCGCCACCACATGCATTCCGAATGGTTGGAGGTCACTGAGGGCGTGTGCGAACAGGTCGAAAAGACGCGCCGATTGGGTGGGCGTGTCATCGCGGTCGGAACCACCAGCGTCAGAAGCCTCGAGACAGCGGCTGACGAGTGGATTCTCAGGCCCTTTCGGGGTGAGACTCGGCTGTTTATTCGCCCAGGTTATCGCTTTAAGGTCGTGGATGCGATGATTACGAATTTCCATTTACCCGAATCAACGCTCTTCATGTTGGTTGCGGCTTTTTCCGGCTACACTGAAATCATGAACGCCTACCGTCATGCCGTCGAGCAGCGTTATCGTTTCTTCAGCTATGGCGACGCCATGTTTCTGACTCGTCGTGCGACGGGCTAAATTTTTTGATAAGATCTAGAAACCAGTCCATGAACTGGAATAAAATCATGCCAAGTTGACATGATTTTACAACCGCCGCATGCGGCGCCGTTCTTGGAATCTGATGCGGCTCCAAATCCTTGGTGTTATATGTCAACCTTCGATCCCGTTAAGGCATCCAACATTTAGGAGACATGCGAGTGGAACTCTCCAATCTCAGCATTGAAGAAATTCAGCGTCAGTTACAAGAGACTGATTCAAAAAAGGCCGAGCTCGAAAGCTTGCTCAAGAGCAAGCGTGAGGAGAACAAGGCGTCCATCGTTGAGCAGATCAGGTCGCTCATCTACGACAATGACTATGATCCCGAAGAAATCATGGATCTCGTGTTGCGTCGTCGTCGCAAGCTCTCGGGTAATCGCCAATATCGGCACTACGTCGATCCGGACAATCCGAACAACGTCTATTCACGCGGCGTCCTGCCCGGCTGGATGAAGGACAAAATGATCGAGCAAGGCTATGATCCGAGCTCTAAGGAAGACCGCGAAAAATTCAAGTCCACCTCGCTCAAACTGGTTGAGGCCAAGGACTGACGACGGTCCGACGCTCAAGGGCCGAGCTTCATCGGCGGATGTCTCGATCCGGACGCGGTTCGGGCTCAACGCGCGTCATCCCAACGAACCGCGCCCAGTCCGGGCATCTCTCTGGAAAATCCGTTGCGTGCCTACCGTATCCTTACGGATATCCCCCGCCCCAGTCTTGCTTTATCGTCTATCCCCACCCGAGGGATGGACGGCCTCAAAAAGCTTTGCTCCGGTTGCCGGAGCCAAGACTGTCGAATCAGTTGTGCATTGATTTTTCGACCGTTTTCTCACTCTCTTCAATGCGCTTTCCACGGAATCTGAATGATGAATATCTATGTCGGCAACCTGGCCTACGGCGTCACCCAGGACGAGCTTCGCGAGGTCTTTGGTGCCTATGGCGAAATCTCCAGCGTGAACCTGATCACGGACAAGTTCACCGGTAACTCCAAGGGCTTCGGCTTCGTCGAGATGCCAAACAACTCCGAGGCCGACGCGGCGATCAAGGGTCTCAACGAGACTCCGCTCAAGGGCCGCAACCTGAAGGTCAACCAGGCCAAGCCGCGTAGCGAGCGCCCGGTCAGTCGCGGACCGCGTTGGTAGCCACTCCCAACCGCGTCCGGCTTCGTCCCGGACGCGGTTTAAAAAAGCGATTTCGATCTGTTACCGTTACGGCATTCGTTGCCTGTCTCCGGATGCCGCCGTATGATCCATCCCGCCTTGCTGCTCTATCGGGTCCATCCCGTCTCACCTCAGGCCCATCTGTTCGAGGTCGAGATCCTGGTCGATCCCCCATTCGAAGGTGAGCTCTGGCTCTCCATGCCGGCCTGGATTCCAGGTAGCTACATGATTCGCGACTTTGCGCGCAACATCGTCGCCATCTCTGCGCTCGATGTGCATGACCAACTCCGTGCGCTCGAAAAGACCGACAAGCAGACCTGGCGTCTGACCGACATCCAGGGGCCGTGCCGGATTCGCTATCGCGTCTTCGCCTGGGATCTCTCGGTCCGGGCCGCCCATCTCGATACCTCACATGCCTATTTCAATGGACCGGCCTTGCTGTTGCGCGTGCATGGGCTCGACGATCGTCCTTGCCGGCTGGAGCTCCGTCCGCCCGATGGCGAATCCTTCAGCGACTGGCGTCTGGCCACCAGCCTCAAGCCGGTCGAGGTCACGGACCAGGGGTTCGGGATCTATGAGGCCGAGGACTACGAAGATCTGATCGACCACCCGGTCGAGATGGGGCGGTTTCGGGTACTCGAGTTCAGACTGGAGGGTGTCTTGCATCGCGTCGTGATCAGCGGGCGCTATTGGGCCGACGAGCGACGTCTGCTGACCGATTTGCAGCGGATCTGCACCGAACAGGCCGCACTCTTCGGTGAACTACCCATCGATCGTTATTTGTTCCTGGTCACTGTGCTAGGCGAAGGCCATGGCGGGCTGGAGCATCGCTATTCGACCAGTCTCATCAGTGCGCGCGACGACCTGCCCCAGCCCGGGGATGAGGCGACCACCGAGGGTTACCAGCGGTTTTTAGGGCTGTGCAGTCACGAATACTTCCATCTCTGGCATGTCAAGCGTATCCGACCGCGTGCCCTGATCGGGGCCAGTCTTGCCCATGAGGTACCGACTCGCACCCTCTGGGCCTTCGAGGGCATCACTGCCTATTACGATGACCTGACCCTGGTACGTGCCGGCTGTATCTCCGAGAAGGACTATCTCGGGTTGCTCGCTCGAACCCTCACCCAGGTGTTGCGTACCCCCGGACGGCACATCCAGACCCTGGCCGAGGCGAGTTTCGATGCCTGGATCAAGTTCTACAAACCTGACGAAAACGCGCCCAACGCCCAGGTGAGCTATTACGCCAAGGGTGCACTGGTGGCGCTGATGCTAGATCTGACCATTCGGCGTGACACTCGGGGCGCCCATTCACTCGATGATGTGATGCGCGAACTGTGGCGGGTTCATGGCCGGACAGGTGTCGGGGTCGAGGAACGCGGCGTGGAGGCCATCGCCTCGGCGGTTAGCGGACTGGATCTAAGCGATTTCTTTGCCCGCGCGTTGGATTCGACCGCTGAACTCGACCCGACCGAACTCCTGGCCAGCGTCGGGGTGGCGTTGCGCCGACGCGCGAATCGCGGCGCCAATGACCTCGGCGGCTATGTCGAGCGCTTTGAGCCGGTCACGGCTCAGCCGACGCTTGGCGTCCGCTTGCGTCCGGGCGAGACCCTGATCCAGAACGTGCTCAATGAGAGTGCAGGCGAACGTGCGGGCTTGGCACCGGGTGATCAATTGCTGGCAGTTGCGGGTCTGCGCGTCACACCCACCAATCTGGAGACACTGGTTGCGCGCGCCGCCGGGGAGGGGGCCGTAGTGCTCCATGTGTTCCGACGCGACGAGCTTCTGACCCTGACCGCGCATCCCGAGCCGGCACCCGAGGATACCTGTGACCTGATGTGGCTCGATGATGCCCCGGATAGTGCGAAACGCGCGCGTACCGCCTGGCTATCCAGCGTCGCTGATCGCACCCAAGATGGATGAGCGCCAACTGGTCCTGATCCGGCGTCTCGCCGATGGTCGATTGCATTCGGGCGAGTCCATCGCCTGTGAGCTTGGTCTGACCCGGGCAGCGGTCTGGAAGATCCTGCGCAAGACGTCCGAGACGCTCGGACTCGCCGTGATCGCCGAGCCTGGGCGTGGCTATCGGCTTGCCATGCCACTGGAGCTGCTTGAGGCCGAGCGCATCCAGTCCGCGCTCTCTGAGACCGCCTGCACCCATCTCAGTCGGCTCGACATCCATCCCGTGATCGATTCGACCAACGAGGAACTCAAGCGTCTGGCGAGCACCGGTGCACCTTCGGGAAGCGTCTGTCTGGCCGAGTGTCAGACCGCCGGGCGCGGGCGGCGTGGGCGTGCCTGGGTGTCACCGTTCGGGGTCAATGTCTATCTGTCGCTGCTGTGGCGCTATCCGTTCGCGCCGTCCCATCTCGGTGGGGTGAGTTTGGCCATCGGCGCGACGCTGGCCGAGGCCCTGACCCGGCTTGGGGCCCAAGAGCTTGCGCTCAAATGGCCGAACGATCTGCTGTGGCGGCGGCGCAAGCTCGCCGGTCTGCTGTTGGAGGTGGCGGGCGAGTCTCAGGGTCCGTGTCATCTGGTGGTCGGGTTGGGACTCAATCTCGGTATGACGGCAGGTCAGGGGAGTACCATCGATCAACCCTGGACCAGTCTTGAAGAGGCGCTCGGCGGTTTTACCGTCGGGCGCAACGCCTTGGTGGCCTGTCTACTCGATGCCTTTGTGGAGGCGCTCGACCGCTATGGACGCGAGGGCCTGGCGCCCTTTCTCGAGCGCTGGCGCGCGCACGACGCCTATCTGGGCGAGCCGGTGCGGCTACTGCTCGGCGAGCAGGTCATCGAGGGGATTCACGCCGGCGTGGCCGAGGACGGCGCACTGTTCTTGGATACGCCGGAGGGACGCCGTGCCTTCCAGGCCGGGGAGATCAGCCTGCGCCGACTGGAGTCTTCATCTCAATGAATCTGCTCGTTGATATCGGCAACACCAATCTGCGCTGGACCCTCGAGGGTGCTGGGGCCGAGTGGTTGGTTCGGATCGTGCGTCACTCGGACGCAATCCCGATCGATCTGCTGGCCACCTGGGAGCGGATTCAGCCGCCCGAGCGTGTGCTTGTCAGCCATGTCGGCGGGGCTTCGGTCGCCGAGGCCCTGGGGCGGGTGACGCGCGCCCTCTGGCGGGTCGAGCCGGAATATGTCCACGTGGTGCCAGTCGCGGCCGGTGTGCGCATCGCCTATGAGAACCCCGATCGGTTCGGCGTCGACCGCTGGCTTGCGCTCATCGCCGCCTATAACGACTGCCGCCGCGCGACCCTCATCCTGGATGCCGGCACTGCCGCGACCTTCGACCTGTTGCTGGCCAACGGGCGCCATCTCGGCGGGGTCATCCTCCCTGGGGTCGAGATGATGCGCACGAGTCTGCTCATGGGCACGCACATCCCGCGCGTCGTGTCTGAACCCACCGAGCGCGAATGGGCCACGGATACGGCCGCGGCGATCGCCGCGGGCAGCCTCGGGGCCATCGCGGCGCTCGCGACCCGGCTGTATGACCGCTTGGCCGAGACGGCGGGCGAATCTCCCAGATTCGTCCTCACGGGCGGTGATGCCGAGCGTCTGCGTCCCTATCTCGATCGTCCCAGCGAGACCGACCCTGATCTGGTGCTGCGGGGCCTGGCGATGCTGGTGGATGAGGCCAGAAAAAAGGAGGGAGATGGTGCCCACGGCAGGACTTGAACCTGCGACCTATCGCTTAGGAGGCGATCGCTCTATCCACCTGAGCTACGAGGGCTTGGGAGTAGGGGCATTCTAGCGCAGGGCAGGGGTGCGGACCAGGGCCCATCGACATCAGTCGGAGCGCCGACCTGCCCGACGCCAGCGCCAGGCCAGGTCGGCGAGATGGGTGACGAGCGACCCGGCCAGGGCCAGGCCCATCCAGCCCCACCAGGCTCCGACCAGGGCCGCCCGCAATGCCAACAGCAACAGGGCCCCCGAGAGCAGGAACCCGATCAGTTCCTGAGGCGCAAGCCCGCGACCGGTGCGGTAGTGGATCAAGGCCAGCACCAGACCCTCGACCAGGATCATGACCAGGATCAGGTCGATGATCCGCCCGCTCGCAAACAGCTCGTTCAACGCGGTGACACCAGACCCAGCAGATGGGCCATGTCCTTGAAGAAGATGCGGATATGGGCCCCCGGACGCGCCCTGACCAGGCGCTTGTTCATGTAGGCCTCCCAGGTCAGATACTGGATATCGGGGTCGGCGCACAGGCTCACGAAACGCTCGCGGCGCTTGTCGCTCGAATACCAGAAGCGCTGCATGATGCCCAGGACCCAGAACACCTTGCCGTGGTCCCTCATGAAGCGTTTGCGCGCCTGCTTGAGCGCCTTGGGATCGCCGGTGCGGCAGAGCTCATCGACCGCCTGTGCCGCCAGCCGTCCGCCCATCATGGCGTAATAGATGCCCTCGCCCGAGGCGGGGGCGACCACGCCCGCCGCATCGCCTGCCAGCAGGATGTCGCGCCCGTTGTCCCAGCGCTTGAGCGGCTCCAGCGGGATCGGCGCCCCTTCGCGGCGCAGGACCTCGGCCTTGGCCAGCCCGGCGCGGCGGATCAACTCGGTACAGGCCGTGCGCAACGAGAAACCGGGAACGGCCGTGCCTAGGCCAACGCTGATGGTGTCGCCGTGCGGGAAGACCCAGCCGTAGAAGTCGGGCGAGATGTCGCCCTGATAGTAGACGTCGCAGCGGCTGTTGCCGTCGAAATCGGACGGGGTACGCAGGATCTCGTGATAGGCCGAGACATATTTGACCGTCTCATAGCCCGGGATATAGCGCTTGCCGACGGTTGAATTGGCCCCGTCGGCGCCGATGATGGCGCGCGCCCGAACCCGCTCGCTCGGCGCGTCGCTACGCCCACGACCGGGGCGATAGACCACGATCGCGGTGCCGTCGGTGTCGCGCTCGATCTTCTCGAAGGTACCGGTACAGCGGGTGGCTCCGGACGCGGCGGCGCGTGCACGCAGCCACTCGTCGAAGTATTCGCGATCGACCAGGCCGACATAGCCGTTGGCGATCGGCATGTCCACCTTACGATCCGAGGGCGAGATCATGCGCGCCCCGGTGACGCGGTTGGCCAGGACCGATTCCGGCAGATCGAAGTCGCGCATGGCCTGGGGCGGAATGGCACCGCCACAGGGCTTGATGCGTCCGGCCCGGTCGAGCAGGCATACCGAGCGGCCCAGTTTGGCCAGATCGTTGGCGGCGGTCGCGCCGGCTGGTCCGCCGCCGATCACGACAACGTCGAAGGTTTCAAGATTGGACATGGGGGATCTCGTTGCTGGAGCGTTTGTTCAGGATGGATAGATCGACCTGCGCCCGCTTGCGCGCAGTCAGGGGGATGGAGGGCGCGTGCCTCGCCATACAATGCGCCACCCCCCATCCGCGTGGTTCAGCCAGCCGCCGTCATCAGCCCGCGCACGGCGAAGGCGCTGATCATCATGCCGGTGACATAGAGGGTCACGCCCAGTCCGCTGAACCAGACGGCGCGTTCGACCGGGCGGGCGAGGAAGCGGATCATCAGGGCGACCTGGAGCGCGAGCACCAGACCGATGGCAGCGGCATGGCCCGGCTTGCCCCAGGCCAACAGCAGGACGATCACGATCAGCTGGGGCAGACCCATGGCAAGACAGGTCCACCAGGCGGCGCGCTCGACCCCGAGCTGTACCGTCAGCGAGCGTACACCGAGCTGGCTGTCGCCCGCGATTGACTTGAAGTCATTGATGGTCATGATACCGTGGGCACCGAGACTATAGAGCAAGGCCAGCGTCAGGATCTCCCAGCCGGGTAGGGCACCGCCGAGCATGACCGCCGCCCCAGTGACCCAGGCCAGCCCCTCGTAGGAGAGTCCGGCGGCCAGGTTCCCCCACCAGCCGTTGCCCTTGAAGCGGAAAGGCGGGGCACTGTAACCCCAGGCAATGGCCATGCCGATCAGTGCCAGTCCGAACACCCAGGGGCCGAGCGCATAGGCGAGCAGGAGTGAGACCGCCGTCCAGATCAGGGACAGATACAGGCCCCAGCGCCCAGGGATACGTCCGGACGGGATCGGGCGATCCGGTTCGTTGATGGCGTCAACATCACGGTCGTACCAGTCGTTGACGACCTGACTGGTGGCGCACATCAGCGGACCGGCCAGGAGGATTCCGGCGATGAGTAGCCACCATTTTTCCAGGATCGGCACACCCGAGGAGACGACGCCACAGGTGAAGGCCCACATCGGTGGGAACCAAGTGATGGGATGCAGGACTTCGAGAATGGCCTTGGGCTCGGGATAGGTCCGGGTCGCAATGACCGTGGTCTGATTCATGCGGGAAAACCTGTCTCAGGGAGGGTATTTGGTCGTAAAACCGGCTATTTGTCGAACCACAAGGGCGCCGAGTGCGTTGAGCGGTTCGACACAGCCTTGTTTAGGTTTTTGATGGTTCTTCGGCGGATGCCGTCTGCGCGGCGGGATGATCCGCGACGATGCCGTAGCGGTCGATTTTGACGTACAGACTCTGCCGACTCAAGCCCAGCAGTTCGGCGGCCGAGGCGCGGTTGTCACCGGTGAGTTTGAGCGCCGCCTCGATGCATAATCGCTCGATGGTGTCGGTCGATTCGCGCACCAGTTCCTTGAGCGGCACGCGCCCGACACGCTCGGTGAGCTGATCCAGCCAGCGTGTCTGTTCGGGGCTGACCTGTGGCTCGTTGTGCAGCCGCCGCCCGACATCGCGGATGAAAAAGCCGAAATAGGGCCGTTCGCCATTGCGCACCGCCGTCGCCGAGATCTCGACCTCGGTGGTCGTCCCATACTCGCCGCGCAGCAGGGTCGCAAACAGCCGCACCGTGGTGTACTGACGCAGATTGGCCATGAACACATTGAGATCGACCCCCGGGCGTCCGAGCCAGCGGTCGAGCGATTCACCGCGTGCCTGCTGTTCGGTGGGGAGCTCGGCCAGGTTCAGGAAGGTGGTGTTGGCGCTCAGGATGTGCCCCTCGGCATCCGTGATGACCACGCCGTCCGGTGCCTCCTCGAGCACGCGCAGATAGCGCGCCTTGGCGTCCGGCGGCGCGTTGGTCGCTGACTCGGACAGGATCGGCGACAGCCGCACCAGCAGGAAGGAGGCGTTTTCCTGACGCAGCAGGGAGGCCGCGACCAGGAACTCCTGGGTGCTATGGGCCAGACGCGCCCGCACGTCGTCGGCACGCCCGGCGGCGCGCACGCTCGCCAGCAGGCCGTTGATGGCCTGGGTACTCTCGGTGTCGAAGCCCTCAGGAAAGGGGCGACCGATGATGCGCGCCGGTGCCTCGCCGAGGAGCTGGCCGGCGGCCGGATTGGCCTCGACCACACGCTGAGTCGGCGCGTCGATGATGAGGATGGCCTCCGAGACCATGCGGAACAGCAACCGGTAGCGGGTCTCGACCTGTCGGAAGCGCCAGTAGTCGCGCTCCAGCGCTTGCTGAGCGTCGATGAGCTGTTGCTGGAGGGCTGCCATCCCCTGGAGGCTGCGCCCGAGCGCGATGATGGGCCCAGACTCACCCCTGAGGCGCAGTGCCCGATATTGAACGGGGATCTCGTTCCCGCGCGTGCCGCGATGCGTGACCTGACGCCAGCGGGTGATCGGGACGCGCCGGACCTCGTCGAGCAGGGCCTCGAGATTGGGCCGGGTGTCGAGCGAGACGCTCGTCAGCCAGGGCTCACCGATCCAGTCGGCATCGACATCGGAGCGCAGGTCGGGGTTGCCGAAGGAGATGTCTTGGACTGTCCCCGTTGCGTCGAGCACGACGGCGACGTCGGCCATCCCCTCGATCAGGAGGGCCGCCGTCTCGGCATCGAGGGTTCCGAGATGCTCACTTGGGGCGTTGAAGGTAGTCACGGCCACCGGATCCTCCACGGCCACATGGGTACATCCTCGATCCAGGCACACCGTATCCTCACGGCCAGGGACTCGGTGGATACCAGGGCAGCCATTGAACACAGCGCTGGCTGCGATGGGCATTCACCTCCAGTTTTGGTCGTCATTGAGCTTGGCTCGATACCCAGGCGGGTTTAAGGCACTCATCCGCCGCACGGGCCGACTCACTGGACACGGGCCGACTCACTGGAGCGGATCGTCATTCCCTGAGTACGACGCAAGGGGTATCGGGTAAACGCCAGAATGGAGCGGCTCACAACCCGGGGCTTGGCCCCTATTGTGGTGGCTTGCCTGGGGTTGTCAAGTCAGGTTTACGTAAAATTTGGTTGACGCATCCAGGAAAGCGGACTAGATTGTCATTGACGATTCAGTGAATCGGGGATCGTTCGATACGCGTTTCGGCCTCAAGCACAGCAGATGACCCAGCACTCAGCCTCCAAGCCACCGCGTCGGCCACTCTATACCCCCGAGGAGCGCCGGCGACGGGACGAATCGTCATGGACCCTGGTTCAGGGGATCCTGGCGCCCGTGCAGTTCTTGGTGTTCCTGGTCAGCCTTTATCTCGTATTGCGCTATCTGGCAACGGGCGAGGGGTATTGGGCTGCGACCATCTCGGTCGTCGTCAAGACCCTGGTGCTCTATACCATTATGATCACGGGGTCCATCTGGGAGAAGGAGGTCTTCGGTCGGTATCTGTTCGCCGAGTCCTTCTTCTGGGAGGACGTATTCAGCATGCTGGTGCTGGCGCTGCATACGGCCTACCTGGTGGCCGTCTTCATCGGGCTTGCGCACCGCACCCAGATGTTCATCGCCCTGGCCGCTTACGCGACCTATGTCATCAATGCCACCCAGTTCCTGATCAAGTTGCGTGCAGCTCGGCTCGAGGGTCAGCATAAGGACGATGCCCAGGACAGCGCGCTCGCCGGAGCGGCCGAATGAACGCGCCCGAGGTCCGTTGCGAGCAGGGACAGCGGCAGGTCTTCTGTGGTCTGTCAGGCATCGTTTGGCTGCATCGCAAGATCCAGGATGCCTTCTTTTTGGTCGTGGGGTCGCGGACCTGTGCCCATCTGCTGCAATCGGCGGCGGGGGTGATGATCTTCGCCGAGCCGCGGTTTGCGACCGCGATCCTCGAAGAGCGCGATCTCGCGGGGCTGGCCGACTGCAATCAAGAGCTCGACCGGGTGGTGGCCGAGGTCTTGGAACGCCGTCCGGACATCAAGGCCCTGTTCTTGGTCGGCTCCTGTCCCTCCGAGGTCATCAAGCTCGATCTGGGCAAGGCCGCCGAGCGACTGTCTGAGGTCTATCGCGGTCGGGTGCGGGTGCTCGACTATTCGGCCAGTGGACTAGAAACCGCCTTCACTCAGGGCGAGGACGCCTGTCTCCAGTCCCTGCTGCCCGAACTCCCGACCCGTCCGGCGGGCGAGCGCTCGCTCCTGGTCGTCGGCACCCTGCCCGATGTGGTCGAGGACCAGTTCAAACGGTTGTTCACTGACCTGGGCATTGCCCCGGTCGAGTTTCTGCCGCCACGCCATGCGACCCAGTACCCGGCAGTCGGCACGAGTACCCTGCTGTTGGCGGCCCAGCCCTTCGTCGGCGAGACGGTGCGCACGCTCCAGAGGCGTGGTGCGACCCTGATCACGGCACCCTATCCGTTCGGTATCGAGGGGACACGCGCCTGGCTCAGGGCGGCGACCCAGGCCTGGGGTATCCCCGCCGAGCGGCTGGAGGCGGTCACGGCCCCGGTCATCGCCCGCGCCGAAAAGGCACTGGCCCGTCAGCGCGAGCGCCTGGCCGGCAAACGCATCTGTTTTCTGCCTGACTCTCAGCTCGAGATCCCACTGGCGCGTTTTCTCCAGCGCGAATGCGGTATGGAGCTGATCGAGGTGGCCACACCCTTCCTCGACCGTCAGCTCATGGAGGCCGAGTTGCTGCTGCTACCCTCAGATCTACCTCTGACCGAGGGCCAGGACCTCGAGCGGCAACTCGAGCGCGTGCGCGCGGCGCGGCCCGATCTGACCGTCTGTGGTCTGGGTCTGGCCAATCCGCTGGAGGCCGAGGGGTTACGCACCAAGTGGTCGATCGAACTGGTGTTCACACCCATCCATGGCTTTGATCAAGCGGCCGATCTGGCCGAGCTGTTTGCCCGCCCCCTGGTGCGGGGCGCCTTGCTAAAGGTGTGACGACATGCAGCTGACACTCTGGTCCTACGAAGGGCCACCCCATGTGGGTGCGATGCGCATCGCCGCCTCGATGAAGGGTGTGCACCTGATCCTGCATGCCCCTCAGGGCGACACCTATGCCGATCTGCTGTTCACCATGATCGAGCGCCGCCCCACGCGCCCACCCGTGAGCTATACCAGCTTCCAGGCGCGCGATCTGGGTCGTGACACGGCTGCACTGTTCAAGACCACGGTCGAGGCCGCCTATGGGCGCTTCAAGCCTGAGTTGATCCTGATCGGCGAGTCCTGCACCGCCGAACTGATCCAGGATCAGCCGGGCGCCCTGGCCCAGGGGATGGGGCTGCCGGTCCCGGTGCTGCCGCTCGAACTGCCGGCCTATACGCGCAAAGAGAACTGGGGGGCGAGCGAGACCTTCTATCAGCTGGTCCGGGGACTGCTCAAAAGCCGCGTCCCGGCACCTGGCGCCGCCCCTGAGCGACGCGCCCCGGGTGTACGGCCAAAGGCCAATCTGCTCGGCCCAACCGCACTCGGTTTCCGCTGTCGCGACGATATCCTGGAAGTGACGCGCCTGCTCGAGTCGATCGGCATCGAGGTCAATCTGGTCGCCCCGCTCGGCGCCACGGTCGCCGATTTGAAGCGTATCCCAGAGGCCGACTTCAACGTTTGTCTCTATCCCGAGATCGCCGATCAAGCCTGCGACTGGCTGCGTCGCAGCTTCGGTCAGCCAGTGGTCAAGACGGTCCCGATCGGCATCGGCGCCACCCGCGAGTTCCTCCAGGAGGCCGCGCGCGCCGCCGGGATCGAAGTCGACACGACACCCGAGCCAATCTCGTCTAGAATGCCTTGGTACGCGCGGTCCATCGACTCGACCTATCTGACGGGCAAGCGGGTCTTCATCTTTGGTGATGCGACGCACGCGGTGGCCGCGGCGCGGATCGCGGCCGAAGAGCTCGGCTTTACGGTCGTGGGTCTTGGCACCTACAGCCGCGAGTTTGCCCGTGAGGTCCGCGCGGTGGCCAAGCGCTACGGCGTCGAACCCCTGATCACGGACGACTACCTCGAGGTGGAGTCCAGGGTCGCCGAACTGCACCCAGAGCTGGTGCTCGGTACCCAGATGGAGCGCCACATCGCCAAGCGTCTGGGGATCCCCTGCGCGGTGATCTCGGCGCCGGTGCACATCCAGGACTTCCCGTGCCGGTATGCGCCGCAGATGGGCTTCGAGGGCGCCAACGTCATCTTCGACACCTGGGTCCACCCGTTGATGATGGGACTTGAGGAGCATCTCCTCACCATGTTTCGGGAGGACTTTGAGTTTCACGATGGCGCGACACCCTCGCACCTGGGGCCGACGACCACGCGCCCGATCCAGACGCCGGAGTCGACGCGGGCCGACGCGAATACCATGATTTGGGCACCGGAAGCCGAGCAGGAACTGAAAAAGATCCCGTTCTTCGTGCGTGGCAAGGCCAGGCGCAACACCGAGCGTTTCGCCGAAGAACGCGGGATCCAGACCATCACTGTGGAGACGCTCTACGATGCGAAAGCGCACTTCGGCCGCTGATCAGACGCGCCCCAACACGACCCCGGTTCGCGTCGTCATCATCAATCTCGATGGCCATCTGGCGGGGACGACCCAGCGCGCGCTCCCCCAGGTCAAGTGCGATCTGCCAGGTTTACAGCTCAGGCTGCACGCGGCGACCGAGTGGGCTGAGGACCCATCCGCACTCGAACGCTGCAAGCAGGACATCGCCGAGGGTGACATCATCCTGGTCACCATGCTGGTCATGGAGGAGCACTTCAAGCCGATCCTACCGGCGCTTGCCGCGCGGCGCGATGCCTGTGACGCCATGATCGTCTGTATGTCGGCCTCGGAACTCATGAAGCTGACCCGCATGGGCGGCTTCAGTATGGACGGTTCAGGCGGTGGCCCCATCGCCCTGCTCAAGAAGCTGCGTGGCAACAAGGAGCGCCAGCAGAGCGCCGGCGCCCAGCAGATGTCGATGCTGCGCCGCATCCCCAAACTCTTGCGCTTCATCCCCGGCACTGCCCAGGACGTGCGCGCCTATTTCTTGACGCTTCAGTATTGGTTGGCCGGTTCCGAAGAGAACCTGGGCAACATGATCCGTTTCCTGGTCGATCGCTATGCCAGTGGTGAGCGCGCCCATCTGCGTGGCACACTCAGGGTCGCCCCCCCGGTCGAGTATCCTGAGGTCGGTCTCTACCATCCGCGCATGAAGGGCCGCATCTCTGACAGGCTCGATCAGTTGCCCGGCATCCAAGACGCAAAGAAGGGGCGGGTCGGTCTGCTCCTGATGCGATCCTATGTCCTCGCCAACAACACCGGCCATTATGATGGCGTGATCCAGGCGCTCGAGGCGCGCGGTCTGCATGTCGTTCCCGCCTTCGCCAGCGGGCTCGATGCGCGTCCGGCGATCGAGAGATTCTTCATGCAGGATGGGGTCGCCACCGTTGATGCCGTGGTCTCGCTGACTGGATTTTCGCTGGTGGGCGGTCCGGCCTACAACGATGCGCATGCCGCCGAGGAGATGCTCAAGCGGCTCGATGTGCCCTATCTGTCCACGCTCGCCGTTGAGTTCCAGACGCTCGATCAATGGCAGTCCTCGGCCCAGGGCTTGCTGCCAGTCGAGGCGACCATGATGGTGGCCATCCCCGAGCTCGACGGTGCCACAGGTTCGCTGGTCTATGGCGGACGCAGCGGCGGCGCTGAGGATGGCGCGCGCGACATGCAGGCGCACCCGGAGCGGGCCCAGATGCTGGCCGCGCGGGTCGAGAAATTGGTCCGTCTGCGTCGCACCGAGCGTGCCCAGCGTAAGATCGCGGTGGTATTGTTCAACTTCCCGCCGAACGCGGGTAACACCGGCACCGCGGCCTATCTTTCGGTCTTCGCCTCGCTCTACAACACCCTGGTGGCGATGAAGGCCGCTGGCTACAACGTCGATCTGCCCGAGGGCGTTGACGACCTGCGCGAGCGCATCGTCAATGGCAATGCGGCCCGTTTCGGCGCCCATGCCAATGTCCACGTCCGCATCCCGGTCGATGACCACGTCCAGCGCGAGCCCTATCTGGCCGAGATCGAGAGGCAGTGGGGCGCGGCCCCGGGCAAGCAGCAGAGCGACGGGGCCTCGATCTTTGTGCTTGGGGCCCAGTTCGGCCATGTCTTCGTCGGCATCCAGCCCTCATTCGGCTACGAGGGCGACCCGATGCGTCTGTTGTTCGAGCAGGGGTTTGCGCCGACCCATGCCTTCAGCGCCTTCTATCGCTATATCCGCGATGACTTCGGCGCCCATGCCGTGCTGCACTTTGGCACCCATGGTGCGCTCGAGTTCATGCCGGGCAAGCAGGCCGGGTTGTCGGGTGAGTGTTGGCCGGATCGTCTGATCGCCGACCTGCCTAATTTCTATCTCTATGCCTCGAACAACCCGTCCGAGGGCACCATCGCCAAGCGTCGTTCGGCGGCGACCCTGATCAGCTACATCACCCCACCGATCGCCCATGCCGGGCTCTACAAGGGGCTGGTCGATCTCAAGGGCTCGCTGGAACGCTGGCGTTCGCTGCCGCCATCCGAGCTCGAGGAGCGCCGCTCTGTGGCCGAGCTCATCCAGGCCCAGGCCGCCGAGCTGGAGTTAGCGCCGCTTACGCCGGCCTGGGCCGAGGATGAGGTCGGGTCGCGCATCGCCAAGCTCAGCGAGGACGTGTTGGAGCTGGAATACACCCTGATCCCGCACGGTCTGCACGTCGTCGGCGAGGCGCCGAACGAGGAGGAGCGGGTCGATCTCCTGATGGCAGTCGCCGAGTCCACCAAGGACCTCCGCCCCGAGCGTGCCGCGCTCGCGGCCCTGGTCGCCGGTCAGCCGCCCGAGAAGGCGCTCAAGGCCGGCAAGATGGCGGCGAGCGACGAGAACCGCGAGCTCTTCCGCGAACTGGCTGAGATCGACCGGCTGTTGGTGCAAGATACCGAGATCCCGGCCATCCTGCGTGCGCTCGACGGACGTTTCATCCCCCCGGCCCCGGGTGGTGACCTGCTACGCACCCCGGCGATCCTGCCGACCGGACGCAATCTGCATGGCTTCGATCCCTTCCGCCTGCCGAGCCTGTTCGCAGTCAAGGACGGTGCCAAACAGGCCGAGCGCCTGATCGCACGTCATCTGGCCGGGGGCAATGGTTTCCCTGAGACCATCGCGCTCGTGCTCTGGGGTACCGACAACCTCAAGACCGAGGGCGGCCCCATCGGTCAGGCCCTGGCCCTGATCGGTGCCCGTCCGCGTTTTGATAACTATGGCCGGCTCGCCGGCGCGACCCTGATCCCGCTCGAGGAGCTGGGTCGGCCGCGCGTCGATGTGGTCATGACCCTGTCGGGTATCTTCCGTGACCTGCTGCCCTTGCAGACCAGGCTGCTGGCCGAGGCCGCCTACCTGGCGGCCTGCGCCGAGGAGCCGGTCGAGCAGAACTTCATCCGCAAGCATGCGCTCGAGTATCAGGCCGCCCATGGCTGTGATCTCGAGACTGCCGCCCTGCGCGTCTTCAGTAACGCCGACGGCGCCTATGGTGCCAACGTCAACCACCTGATCGACAGCAGCACCTGGGACGACGAGGGCGAGCTGGCCGAGACCTATACCCGCCGCAAGAGCTTTGCCTATGGCCGCTCGGGTCGGCCGGTGCAGCAGGCCGAGCTGCTCAAGAGCTGTCTCAGCCAGGTGCAACTGGCCTATCAGAACCTCGACTCGGTCGAGCTGGGCGTGACCACGGTCGACCATTACTTCGACACCCTGGGCGGCATCGCCAAGGCGGTCGGTCAGTATAAGGGTGACGAGGTGCCGGTCTATATCGGTGACCAGACGCGCGGCGACGGCGTGGTCCGGACCCTGGCCGAACAGGTGGCGCTCGAGACCCGCACCCGCATGCTCAACCCCAAGTGGTACGAGGGTATGCTCAAGCACGGCTACGAGGGCGTGCGTCAGATCGAGGTCCATGTCACCAATACCCTGGGCTGGTCGGCCACCACCGGTCAGGTCGCGCCCTGGGTCTATCAGCAGCTGACCGAGACCTTCATCCTCGACGAGGAGATGCGTAACCGGCTTGCGGCGCTCAATCCGACCGCCTCGGCCAAGGTCGCGAATCGTCTGATCGAGGCCCATGAACGCAACTACTGGTCGCCCGACGAGGCGACGCTCGAGGCGCTCAGACGCGCGGGAGAGGAATTGGAGGATCGGCTTGAGGGCGTATTCCAGGAGGCGGCGGCGTGACGATGCAGGCATCCTCCAGCGGCTTCCGTCTGCCCAGTCATCCGGACGGGGAGGGCAGCGTGCAGGTCCAGCTCGATCCCGACATCCGGATCGAGGGTGCCAAGGTCTTCGCCATCTATGGCAAGGGCGGGATCGGCAAGAGTACGACCTCCTCGAACCTCTCGGTCGCCTTTTCCAAGCTCGGTAAGCGCGTGCTCCAGATCGGCTGCGATCCCAAGCACGACTCGACCTTCACCCTCACCAAGTGTCTGGTGCCGACGGTCATCGACATCCTGGAGTCGGTGAACTTCCATGCCGAGGAGCTGCGCCCGAGCGACTATGTCTACGAGGGCTACAATGGTGTGATGTGCGTCGAGGCCGGAGGCCCACCCGCCGGCACCGGCTGCGGCGGCTATGTGGTCGGGCAGACGGTCAAGCTGCTCAAGCAGCACCATCTGCTCGAAGACACGGATGTCGTGGTATTCGATGTACTCGGCGATGTGGTCTGCGGCGGGTTCGCTGCGCCCTTGCAGCATGCCGAGCGCGCCTTGATCGTCACCGCCAACGACTTCGACTCGATCTTTGCCATGAACCGCATCGCGGCGGCGATCCTAGCCAAGTCTAAGCACTACAGGGTCCGGCTCGGTGGCCTGATCGCCAACCGTAGTCGTAACACCGATGAGATCGACCGCTTCGCCGCGGCGGTCGGGCTCAGGCGTCTGGCCCATCTGCCGGATCTGGACATCATCCGCCGCAGTCGCCTGAAAAAATCGACCGTGTTCGAGATGGAGCCCGAGCCCGGCTCGGGTCTGGAGGAGGCGCAGCAGCAGTATCTGCAATTGGCGCAACAATTGTTGGATGGCGTCGAACCGCTAGAGGTGCGTCCGATGGCCGATCGCGACATCTTCGAGTTTTTAGGGTTCAATTGATGCTGGACGCCTCCTATCACGAACGGCGCGGCAAGATCAAAACCTATTTCGATCGCACCGCCGCCGACGCCTGGTCCAAGCTGACCTCGGACGCCAAGGTCAGCCGGGTGCGCGAGACGGTGCGCGCTGGGCGTGACGAGATGCGCCGCACCTTGTTGAGCTGGCTGCCCGAGGACCTGAGCGGCAAACGGTTGCTCGATGCCGGCTGCGGTACCGGGATGCTGGCGGTCGAGGCGGCGCGGCGCGGGGCCGAGGTCGTCGCCATCGACGTGGCCCCGACGCTCATTGAGATCGCCCGCGAGCGTCTGCCGGCGGATCTGGGGCCGGGTTCGGTCGCGTTTTTGGCCGGTGATATGCTCGATCCGGCGCATGGCCAGTTCGATCATGTGGTCGCCATGGACTCACTCATCCACTATCGCCCCGAGGACGTGGTGAAGGTCTTGGCAGGGCTGGCTGCGCGCACCCTGGGCTCGATCGTCTTCACCTTTGCACCGAGGACGATCCCGCTGACCATCCTGCATGCGATCGGTCAGCTCTTTCCGCGTTCCGATCGCTCGCCGGCCATCGAGCCCGTGAGCGAGGCGAGGCTGCGGGGCCTGATTGGCGCAGACTCCGGGCTGAGCGCGTGGCAGCCCGGAAGGACGAGACGCATCGCCGTCGGGTTCTATATGTCTCAGGGGCTGGAGCTACTCCCGCGCTGAGACGTTGTGGTGAGACGCTCGCGATGGGGTCACCCCGTGCGAGCGGTTGGGTGGGCCTGGGGGATTACTCGGCAGACCCCAGGCGATTGGAATCGAGGACTGTGTTTCGCTACGCGGGTTGTTCTAAGGCTGTCTAGGCGCCTGACGAATGGATTCGGCCCATGGCAGCCACCGCGCATCGGTCTAGCCGGTCACCCCGGTTGGCTTAATTACTCTAACGGAGGTTAACTCATGTCTGCTGGCATCACTCATTATATCGACGCCGCCCAGATCACCATCTGGGCCTTCTGGCTCTTCTTCTTCGGCCTCATCATCTATCTGCGTCGCGAGGATAAGCGCGAAGGCTATCCGCTCGACTCGGACCGCACCGAGCGCTCGGGCGGTCGCGTCAAGGTCGTGGGCTTCCCCGATCTGCCCGACCCCAAGACCTTCGTCCTGCCGCACAATGGCGGTACCGTCGTGGCCCCGCGCGTCGAGGCGCCGGTGGCGGTCAATGCCACGCCCTTCTCTCCGGCCCCCGGCTCGCCGCTCGTGCCCAATGGCGATCCGATGCTCTCGGGTTTCGGCCCGGCGGCCTCGCCCGATCGTCCTAAGCACTGCGATCTGACCTTCGAGGGTCTTCCCAAGATCGTGCCGATGCGTGTGGCCAAGGAGTTCTCGATCGCGGAGGGCGATCCGGACCCGCGCGGCATGACCGTCGTTGGTCTCGACGGCGAGGTCGCGGGCACCGTTTCCGACGTCTGGGTCGATCGTTCCGAACCGCAGATCCGTTATCTGGAAGTTGAGGTCGCCGCCAACAAGAAGAAGGTCCTGTTGCCGATCGGCTTCAGCCGTTTCGACAAGAAGGCGCGCAAGGTCAAGGTCGATGCGATCAAGGCAGCGCACTTTGCCAATGTGCCGACGCTCTCTAATCCAGACCAGGTCACACTCTACGAGGAAGACAAGGTCTGCGCCTACTACGCAGGCGGCAAGCTCTACGCCACAGCCGAGCGTGCCGGTCCCCTGCTGTGAGGGAATATGACTTCGAGCCCATCCCGGGCTTGCCCGAGCGCCTGCCTCCCGGCGAGGAGGTGCTCTGGCAGGGGGCGCCGAGCTGGAAATCTCTGACTCGGCGCGCCTTTCATGTCCGTAAGGTGGCGATCTATTTCGGTGTGTTGGCGGTTTTGGCCGTGCTGGTGGATGCCTCGGACGGTCTGACCCTGATCAGCCTGGTCCAGGGACTGACCTGGATCCTGTTTCTGGCGGCCCTCTCCGTCGGCGCCCTGACCTGGTTGGGGTGGTCAATGGCGCGCTCCAGCCTCTACACCATTACCAACAAGCGCGTGGTCATGCGTATCGGCGCCGCCTTGCCGATGATGATGAATCTACCGTTCAAGCAGGTGCGCGCGGCCGATCTGCGCGTCTATGAAGACGGTACCGGGGATATTCCACTGCTCCTGGATCCCTCCGCCAAGCTGTCCTATCTGATCTTTTGGCCGCATGTGCGGCCTTGGCACTTCACCCCGGTCCAGCCGATGTTGCGTAGCATCCCGGACGCCGCCAAGGTCGCTGGCATCCTGGCCGATGCGCTCCAGGACTATCTGGAGTCGGAAACGACGGCTCGGCTCTCCGGCAACGCGGCGACGAACGATACGGTTCCAGCCTCCGCGACCGAAACCCTAGCCTGAATGAGGTCAGTGAGTGAGTGATGCATCCGAGGGACGTGCCTTTCCCAAGGGCGTCCTGATCGCTGTTGGGATTTTGTTGGGCCTTACCATCGTCATGGTCGCCGTCGCGCGTCTAACCGGCTACAGGCTGCCCCAGGCCCCCTTCCTGCCCGAGGTCGAGTCGCGCGATATCCGCTTCATCGCGCAGCCGGATGGTTCCATGTCCGTGCGTGATGCGGCCACGGACGAGCTCATCCAGACCTTGCCGCCTGGCAGTGAGGGTTTCGTGCGCGGCATGTTGCGGGGCCTGGAACGTCAGCGCAAAGGATACAAGGCCGATATCAGCGAACCCTTCCATCTGGCGCGGCGCGAGGATGGCATGTTGACGCTCGAGGATCCGATCACTGGAATCCGGCTCGATTTGCGGGCCTATGGAGTAGACAATGCCGCTGCCTTCGCGGTGTTCCTGCGCTCGGTTCCGGTGCGGCATTGAGGCGGATCACCCGAGGGGGCAAGACAGAAGTTCCGTCTCCCACGATCTTCCGGACCGCCGAGCGCCGAGACGCACGCTGACCCATGGCTGATTACGGTTTCCCCTTCCTGTTTGCGCTCGGGCTCTGGTGGTCGAGTACGGGGATCGTACTCTATCTCAACAATCTTCCTGGACGCACCTTCCGCTGGACGCTCATGGGCGGGTCGGTCGTCCTGGCCATCGCCATCTTTGTCTTGATTGTGAGCAGTACCTCGACCGGGGTGGTCAGCGCCTATGTCGCCTTCACCGCAGGTGTGGTGATCTGGGGCGTGATCGAGATGAGCTACTTTACCGGCTTGATCACGGGGCCGCGCAAGACGGCCTGTCCGCCCGGGTGCTCGAAGTGGAAGCGCTTTGGGCTGGCGATCCTCACCAGCCTCTATCACGAGCTCCTGATCCTCTCGACCCTGCTGTTCATGGTGCTGGCCACCTGGGATGAGCCGAACCAGGTCGGTACCTGGACCTTCGTCGTGCTCTGGATCATGCGCTGGAGCGCCAAGCTGAACCTCTTCCTCGGTGTACCCAATCTCAACGAGGAGTGGATGCCCGAACCGCTGCGCTATCTCAAGACCTACATGGTCAAGCGAGCGATGAATCTATTGTTCCCCGTTTCAGTCACACTGGCCACCATCGTCGATGTGCTGATCGTCTTGGAGGCGCTTTCGCCAGAGGTCACTGGGGCGGCTGCCGTGGGTCTGATCTTGGTTGCCACCCTGCTGGGTCTCGCAATCCTGGAGCACTGGCTTCTGGTGTTGCCCCTGCCCGACGAGGCGCTCTGGGCCTGGGCGCTGCCGGCCCATGCGCCACACGACAACCAGGATCGCGAGGCTCGCTCGCCGGACGACTCTGTGGCAAGCCTGCACATCCTCCAACCCAGGACGCCTCCTCAAGCGGACGCCTCGAGGCATCTCCCGGCCAGGGTGGGTCGTCTCTGACCCGGCGCACTCGTGTTCGGCCCGTTTCGTCCGTGGCATGACGGGGCGAGTGCGGGGAACTTTCAGCGCACACAGCGCTACAGACTGGAGCTTGAAGATAATTCTCGATATACTGCGCGCCCAACCTAATGGGAGCCGCGTGCTTGCGGATCATCCAGAGTGCTTCCGGTCTAGACATCAAGTCGGATGATAGGGGGTCGGTTTGCATCGATTGCTCGGGCAATCGATGGGGACCAGTGTGAGGAGCATCGCTGGGGGCGCTTCAGGGTTGTCGGTCAGGTTGGAGCACAGGCGGTTTCCCGCAGTGAGAACTACAATGACAGCGACTCAAACCGACTAGGTAGGTGACAGACATGGCGCCTCCTCTCCCCACGAGCCTTCCATTGGAATTCCTCGAACGGTACGACCTCATGGCGCCCGGTTGTCCGATGTCCTCGCTGGGTTCGGCTGGGGACAAACCCTTTACCCAGGCGCAATATCTAGATGTCCTGGACACACTCCGTCAGACGCCTGATGGCAATCTCGCTGTTTACATCCATGTCCCCTTCTGTCACGTGCGCTGTCTCTACTGCGCTTGTGACACCACTGTGACCCATAGCCTGGAGAAGGTCGACCAGTATCTCGACGCACTCGAACGTGAAATGGGGATGGTGACGGAGCGCATCGGTCGGCGTCGTCCGATTCAGCAGCTCCATGTCGGTGGCGGTACCCCAAACCATCTCAACGAGCCGCAGTTGGCGCGGCTGATGGAGATCATCGAGAGTCATTTCACGCTCACCCCAGAGTCCTGTGCCTCCATCGAGTGTAACCCACGCCGCGCCTCGGTCGGTCAGCTCGAACTGATCCATGGGCTGGGGTTCAAGCGCATCAGCTTTGGCGTTCAGGACCTCAATGCCGACGTGCAGCGCGCCATCGGGCGTGTGCAGTCGCTCAACATGGTGCGCGACGTCTTCCTGACCGCGCGCCAGATCGGATTCCAGAGCATCAATCTGGATCTGGTCTATGGGTTGCCGTTCCAGACGCCGCGCGGTTTCCAGACTACCCTGGATCAGGTGCTGGATCTGGGTCCGGATCGGGTCGCCTGTTTCAGCTATGCCCATGACCCCGCCCGCCGCCCCCACCAGCACGCCATCGACACCGCCCATCTCCCATCCCCCGCCGAAAAGCTCGCACTGTTCCACCGCGCCGTGCATACCTTCACCGAGGCCGGTTATCGCTGGGTCGGACTGGATCTGTTCGTGTTGGAGGACGACGAGCTCTATACAGCCCAGGTCGCCGGGCGGCTCTATCGCAACGCGCTCGGTTACACCACCAGTGCGGATCGGCAGGTGCTGGCGTTTGGTCCGAGCGGTACGGCCGAGTTGGGCGATGCGCTCATCCGCAACGAAAGCGATCTGCGCGTCTGGCAGATGCGCGTGAACAATGGTCAGTTCCCTGTGGCCTGGGGCCGGCGTCTCGACGAGACCGACCGGCGCCGACGTCAGGCCATGCTGCATCTCATGTGCAATCTAAAGCTTCCGGCCAGTTCGGCTGCCGATCTCGATCACGAATACGAACAGCTCTGTCGCAAGGCCGAGCAGGGCTTGGTCGAGATCTCGGATGAAGGCATTCGACTGACCCCCCAGGGGCGTTACATCCTGCACGGTCTCTGTTCTGACCAGGACGACCGGGGCGACTGCGGCGCGAATCAGTGGCGTTTTAGGATGCCCTCGTGAGTCGAACCGACAATCAGGGCCGTATCGGCCCCAATGCCGTTATCCGCGTTCTTGAGTCGCTGAATGAGCGAACTGGCCGCACGGTCGCCGAGTCGGTGTTTCAGCGGGCCGGTCTGGGCGGCTACCTCGTGGTGCCTCCCGACTCCATGGTGCCGGAGGCCGAGGTCATCGCGCTGCAACAGGCGTTGCGCGCTGAACTCGGTATCGCCGAGGCGCGCGCGATCGCGCGCGATGCCGGGCGGCGCACCGGCGACTATCTGCTCGCGCGACGCATCCCGCGTCCGGCCCAGGTCCTGCTCAAGATCCTGCCAGCGAAGTTGGCTGCCCATACCCTGCTCAAGGCGATCGCGGGCAATGCCTGGACCTTCGTCGGGACCGGGCGGTTTATGGTCGTGTCTGACGATCCGCCGCGGATCGAGATCACTGATTCGCCGCTCTGTCGCGGCACCCAGTCCGACGAGCCGTTGTGCGACTTCTATGTCGGCACCTTCGAGCGGCTGTTCCGGGTGCTGGTGCATCCGGATACGGTCTTCACTGAGACGGCCTGTCAGGCGATGGGCGATTCGAGTTGTCTGTTCGAGGCGCACTGGTCATAGCGAGTCGCTCGGTTCTGCACCCTTCCCGGTGGTTGAATGATCCGGGCCCGGTGCTCCTCACCGATGAGGGTCGATTCAGTGGGAGTGCCCTGGCGCACCGGGTTACCGAGCGTGCCGCCGTCTTTGCGGACTGTGGTCTAAAGCCCGGACAGGTCGTGATGGCGCCTGATGCACCTGCCCTCGATCTGATCCTGACGATCCTCGCACTGGGGCAGATCGGGGCCGGGATCTTCCCCTATCGTTCTAGCCTCGATGCGGTTGCACGTCTGGCGTTGGCAAGATCAGCCGGGGTCGAATGGCTGTGGCAACCGGATAGCCTGGATTTGATCCCGCTTGCGGACCAGACCCAGCGTCCGCCCATCGCACCCGAAACACGGGTCGCGCTCTTGATCAAGACCAGCGGTAGCAGTGGTCAGCCCCGGATCGTGATGCACGGTTATCCTGGGCTTCTGGCCTCGGCCCAGCGCGTCAATGCGCGGCTTGGGGTCACCACCGACTCGACCTGGCTCTGTTGTCTTCGGCCCAGCCACATCGGTGGCGCGGCCATCCTCTATCGCGCTGCGCTTGCGGGTTCGAATCTGCGGTTACAGACCGGCTTCGATGCCCCGACCGTACGGCGCGAGCTGGAGATACATGGTGTGACCCATGTCTCACTCGTCCCGCCTATGCTCGCCCGCTTGCTGGATCTCGGGGGCCGTGCGCCGCCGAGTCTGCGCGTGGTGTTGATTGGCGGGCAGGCCTTGAGTCGTCCACTCGCCGAGCGCGCGCTGGCCGCTGGTTGGCCGCTTTGGATCACCTATGGCATGACTGAGACCGGCTCCCAGGTCGCGACCAGCGGACCGCTCACCCCAGCAGACGGCGCATTGGATCCTAGCCTCGTCACGCCCCTACCCGGGGTCGAGATCGCGGCGCCGAGCTGCGATGTACCGCCCCAACGTCTGCGCATCCGCGGACCCATGCTGATGCTCGGCTATGCCAATCCCGAGCGCAGGGCCGGAGAGGGTCTGGCCGAAGGCGGCTGGTTCGAGCCGGCCGACCTCGGCTGTCTGAGCCATGACGGACGCTTGCGGATACTGGGACGCGCCGACGAGATCCGGGTGATCGGCGGGACCAATGTGTCCTTGACCCGGGTCGCGCAGGTTGTGCAGGAGGCGCCGGGTGTCAGCGAGGTGCAGATCGTCACCACCCCGGATACCGTTTGGGGGCATCGCCTGACCGCGGTCTATGCCGGAACGAGCGACGAGGCCGAGCTCGCCGCCTGGTGCCAGACCCATCTGAGCGGTCCCGAATGCCCGCGCGCCTTTCTCAGACTGGAGCGGCTGCCGTTGCTCGACTCGGGCAAATACGATCGTGCCCGGATCGCGGCCTTGGTTCGGGCTTCTGCGGGCTGAAGCCGCAGGTGGCACACCTGAGAAATGAATCCGAACCAGCCTGATGCTTGCGCGGACCGCCGGACCCGAGCAGGCCGCCATCCAGAGACTCAGGGATGCCCAGAGGGTGCATCACCGGCAGTCGGCGCGCCCGGCATGCCCATCTCGCGCTCCTGGTAATCGGCCGGCACCTCGAACAGGGTCGCCGCCATGGGTTCACGGCGGATGGCCCGCACCTCGGTCTCGGTCTCCAACGTGGTCCCCATGAGCTGCATCCTGGACCTGGTCAGGATCGGATAGCCCTTGATCTTCTCCAGCTCGGCGCGTTGCGCACGCCCGGCCTCGGAATCGGCCAAGAGACCCTCGGGGCCAGAGAGGCGCATCAGGTCGGTGTAACGGTCCAGGTCCAGGTTCAGGTCCTCGGCGGCCCAGATCTCCTGCTCGATCTCCATCAGGCCGGTCTTGGCCACCCGATACTTGCGGCAGTTCCAGCCGTTGATCTCGCGTGTCTCATCGGTCGGCTCGACCGTGATCTTGGTCTGTCCCATCAGGGCGCGCATCTGCTCCATGCCTGGTTTGGACAGGCCTTCCATCATGCCCTTGGCGTTGATCGTGTAGAACTCCTTGGCGCCGTGGTTCATGAAGGTCATGTCACCCGTGGCGGGGTCGAGGATCATGTCGGTCCCGTTCGGATCGGTGCTTGCGACCTTCATCTTGCCGTAGGCGACGAGGGTGTGGCTGACATCTTCGGTCGGGTCCTCGCCGCTCAGTCCCGAGCGGCGATTGACCGTTTCGATGAACAGGCCCTCGTCATCGGCCAGTGCGAGGGAAGGGGCGAGCACGAGTGCCAGTAGAGCCGCGAGTGCGAGCGAGACGAGCCGTGCAGAGCAAACACTGAGATGCTTCATCGGTTTTCCTGTGGGTTGATGGGAGACGGGTCATCTGGGGATGACGGGCGGTTCAATCCGTGAGGCCGCGCTTGTCGAGCACCCGCTTGGCCTTGCCGACGAAGCGCTCGAGGCTGCGTGGCTCGACCAGATCGACATGGGCACGGATGCCGGCGATGGTCTGGATCTCGCGGCTGATGCGCTCGCACAGGGCCTGCATCCGGTCCATGCGATCGGAGAAGATCTCGGGATGCATCTCGACCTTGACGTGGATCTCGTCGAGCGTGCCTGGACGGCTGACCTCGATCAGATAGTGTGGCGTGGTGCCCTCGACGCGCAGCAGGGCCTCCTCGATCTGCGACGGGAAGACGTTGACGCCGCGGATGATGAGCATGTCGTCGGTGCGCCCCTTGACCCGGCCCATGCGCATCGTCGTGCGCCCACAGGGGCAGGGGTCGCGATAGAGCTGGGCGATGTCGCGGGTACGATAGCGCAGCATCGGCATGGCCTCGCGGGTGAGTGCGGTGATGACCAGCTCGCCCGGTTCGCCCTCGGGGACCGGTTCCAGGGTCTCGGGGTCGAGACACTCGACCAGGAAGTGGTCCTCCTGGATGTGCATCCCGGTGCGCGCCAGACACTCGCCGCTCACGCCCGGTCCGATGATCTCGGACAGGCCATAGTTGTTGAACGCCTGGATGTCGAGCTGCTCCTCGATCTCACGGCGCATGTCCTCAGTCCAGGGCTCGCCGCCGAAGTGACCGATGCGGATCGACAGGGTGCGCGGATCCATGCCCAATTCGCGCGCGGCCTCGGCGATGGTCAGGGCATAGCTCGGTGTGCAGACGAGCACCTCGGGTTCGAGGTCGCGCATGATCTCGATCTGGCGGCGGGTGTTGCCGGCAGCGACCGGGATGACAGCGGCGCCGACCCGCTCGATCCCAGAGTGCAGACCAAAACCGCCGGTGAAGAGCCCATAGCCGAAGGCGACCTGAACCGTATGCTCGGGTCGCAGCCCGCCGGCGACCAGAAACCGTGCGCAGAGCTCCGACCAGAGTTGGAGATCGCCAGCGGTATAGCCAACGAAGGTCGGCGTGCCTGTGGTGCCAGAGGAGCCGTGGATGCGGACCAGGTCCTTGCGCGGCACCGCGAGCAAGCCGAGCGGATGCTCGCGGCGCATGTCGTCCTTGGTGGTAAAGGGCAGACGCTTCAGGTCGTCGAGTGAGCGCAGACTCTGGGGACCGATATCGCACTGGTCGAGGCGCTCGCGATAAAAGGGCACACGCCGGGCGCGTTCGACCTGGGCGCGCAGACGCTCGAGTTGCAGCGCCTCGAGCTCGGCGCGTGGCAGGGTCTCGGCGGCCCGATCCCACATCGGATAGGGCTGATTTGGCGTCGTTGAGCGCACTGATCTCATGGCACGGAGGACATCAGCTCCTCGGCATCGACCACATGCTGACCCCTGTCGGTCAGCACCTGGATGGCGCGGTCTGGATCCTCGAAGCGGAAGATCAGGATCGCCTTGTCGCCGCGTCGCCGTGAAAAGGCATACATGTATTCGATATTGAGATCGGCATCTTCCAGGATCCGCAGCACCTCGGCCAGACCACCCGGACGATCGGGCACATCGACCGCGACCACCTCGGTCAGGTTCACCACCCAACCGGCCTGTTCCAGGATGCGCTTGGCCTTCTCCCAGTCGCGCACGATCAGACGCAGGATGCCGAACTGAGCGGTGTCGGCCAGCGACAGGGTGAGGATGTTGATGCCCGCGGCGGCGATGGCCGACAGCGGGGCCTCCAGCCGCCCGGGGCGGTTTTCCAGAAAGAGCGAGAGTTGTTGCAGTTTCATGGGCGTGTGCTCGCTTGAGGGATCAACCTTCGTTGCGCCGATCGATGACCCGCTTGGCCTTGCCCTCGCTGCGCGCCAGGGTGTGTGGTTCGACCAGGCGCAGCTCGACCCGGATGCCGAGGATCTGCTCGATCGACTGGGCCAGGCGGGCGCGGATGTCTTCCAGGCCGCGGATGCGGTCACTGAAGACCTCGGGTGTGACCTCGACCTCGACTGTCATGCGATCCAGACCCTGTTCCCGGGTGAGGACGATCTGATAGTGCGGCAATGTCCCCTCGACCGCCATGAGCGCCGCCTCGACCTGGGACGGGAAGACATTGACCCCGCGGATGATGAACATGTCGTCGGAGCGCCGAGCGACGCGCCGCATGCGGCGGAGGGTGCGTCCGCAGGGACAGGGCTCAGCGATGAGCGCGGTGATATCGCGGGTGCGATAGCGGATCATCGGCATCGCCTTCTTGCTCAGTGTCGTGATGACCAGCTCGCCCTCCTCGCCCTCGGGCAGCGGTTCGCCGCTGTCTGGGTCGATGATCTCAGGATAGAAGTGGTCCTCGAAGAGGTGCAGTCCGTCCTGGGCCGCACATTCGGACGCCACGCCGGGGCCGATGATCTCGGATAGGCCATAGATGTCGTAGGCCTTGATGCCGGCGGCGGACTCGATGTGCTGGCGCATCCCCTCGGTCCAGGGTTCGGCGCCGAAGATGCCGACCCGCAGCGGCAGTTCGCGCAGCTCGATGCCGAGTTCGTGCGCGCGTTCGATCACATGGGTGAAATAGCTCGGTGTGCAGCAGAGCGCGGTGACGTTGAAGTCGCGCATGAGCATGATCTGACGATCGGTGTTGCCGCCCGAGATCGGGATCACGGTTGCGCCCAGCGCCTCGCCGCCATAGTGGGCGCCCAGTCCACCGGTGAAGAGCCCATAGCCGAAGGCGTTCTGGAGGATGTCGCCGCGATGCAGCCCGCAGGCAGCGAAGGTGCGCATCATGACCTCGGACCAGACCTCGACGTCTTCGCGCGTGTAGGCGACCACGATCGGCTTGCCGGTGGTGCCGGAGGAGGCATGGAGTCGCACCACGTCGCTCATGGGGCTGGCGAACAGCCCGAAGGGATAGGTGTCGCGCAGATCGGTCTTGACCGTGAAGGGCAGGCGCTGGATATCCTGGAGCGACCGGATCGACTCTGGCGTCAGTCCGCGTGCCTCCATCCGCTCACGAAAGAGCTGGACCTTGGCATAGGCACGGGCGACCACGGCGCGCAACCGACGGAGCTGGATCTCTCGGAGCGCGGTCTGAGGCAAGAAGTCAGGGGCGCTTGCGGGATGGAAGCCGCCCTCGGCGTCGTTCCAAAGCTCTTTCAGCATCAGGGCCTCGTTAAAGCGTTGTTTGTTCGGTTGGAGAAGGGGCAGGCGCAGGATGGGCCGCGCGAACGCGATACCCATCCTGACTCTTTAAGCTCGAGCCGTGCGCGCTGCCGCGCGTCCGATCTCGAACGCCTGCTCGTTGAGCAGGTGCAGCTTCTCGGCCAGATTGGCGTGGATGGCGGCGATCCAGTGCGCCTCGGCGATGTCATCGAGCACGGTCGAGGCCGCGCCGAGCAGGGCGACGTTGAGGCTTTTCTTGTTCTTGAGCGCCTCGGGGGCGAGCAGGTTGGGTGTGATCAGCACACCCTCGGCCCGCAGCGTCGGACGGTTGATCTCGACCTGGGTCTCTTCCAGCACCACCAGCACATCGGCCTCGCCTGGCGGGACCATGGGACTCAGGATCCCCTTGCCATAACGCACATCACTGCTCACCGAGCCGCCGCGCTGGCTCATGCCGTGCAGCTCGCTCTTTTTGACCTCGAAGCCGGCGCGAAAGGCCGCCTCGGCCAGGATATCGGAGGCCTTGACCACGCCCTGACCACCGAGTCCGGCGATGACGATGTTCTTGACGTTCATAGACCCTCCGCAAGGAAACCCGCGACTTGAGTCGCGGGAGGAATGGCGGGTGCGCGAAGCGCACCATGTGGTGTATAATACAGTGTGGTCTCCGGGCGCACGCCGACTGTAACGCCAGTCGAAACCTGGCCCGGATTGGCAGCGGAGCCCCGCTGCCAAGGGCGGCTGTAAACACGCCCAATGTTGGGGATGTGGTCAACCATGTTTGCTGCGTCTCACAATAAAGCCTTCGACTTCAGTCGAGGGTTGTTTACGTGTTCTCGATTCCTCAGTCGACCAGATCCGCCGCGCAGGTGGCGCGCCGTTCGGCGTTGGCCTTCTCGTAGAGCCGGATCCTGGGTGCCGCGAGCACACAGGGCTGACGGGTGATGATCAGCGAGGTCTCGTTTCGCGCCAGCAGGTCCCGGATGAGATCGCGCAGCGCGTCGTCCTTGAGCGAGTTGGTGTCCATGACATGGACGTTCTGCACCCCCATGGCGCGTGCTGTCTCCTCGAAGCTGAGCCGATGGGTCGCCGAGTGGTCGAGCAGACGCCCGGTGCCCGGATGCTCCTGCTGGCCAGTCATGGCCGTGGTGCCGTTGTCGAGGATGAGGACCAGATGCCCGGTCGGCGGCGGGTTATAGACCATCTCGGTGAGGCCGGTGAGACCCGAATGCACGAAGGTCGAGTCGCCGATGACGCTGACCACCCGCCGCGCCTGGTCCTCGGGCAGCACATGACGCAGACCCAACCCAACCCCAATGCTCGCCCCCATGCAGACACAGGTATCCATGGCCGAGAAGGGCGGCAGCACGCCGAGGGTGTAGCAACCGATGTCGCCGGCGACGATGCAGTCGAGGTCGCGCAGGGCCTCGAAGACGCCGCGATGCGAGCAGCCGGGGCAGAGTTCGGGTGGCCTGCCCTGGGGCGGCATGGCCTCGGGACGGGTGTCTTGGGCGAGGATGCGCCGCACGCGTTCGACATTGAGCTCGCCGAAGCGATACATCTCGGGCTTGCCCTCGGCCGGGATCCCGGCGGCACGCAAGGACTCGACCAATACCGGGTCGCCCTCCTCGATCACGACCAGCCGCTCGACCCGTTCGGCAAAGGCGCGGAGGCGCTCGATCGGTAGCGGGTAGGTCAGGCCGAAGCTCAGATGCATGGCCGCAGGCGCGGCCTCACGCGCATGCATGGCGCTGATCCCAGTGGCGATGATGCCGAGCCGGGGATCGCCCTCGTGGATCTCGATGGGTCCTTCGGACTCGTTCCAGGCCGCGATCTCGGCGAGCTTTTGGCGCAGACGCCGATGCGCCGGTCTGGCATAGGCCGGGATCATGACCCGTGCCGGTAGGTCGCGCGCGAAGTGCGGCTCGGGCCGGGTCTGGAGTGCCGGACGCGGATTCACCTGGGTCTTGGAATGACAGACGCGCGTGGTCAGGCGCAGGATGACCGGGATCTGCCAGCGTTCCGAGAGCTCGAACGCCAGCCAGGTGAAGTCATAGGCCTGTTGCGAGTCATAGGGTTCGAGCATTGGGACGCCGGCGGCACGCGCATAGTGACGGTTATCCTGTTCGTTCTGGCTCGAGGCCATGCCGGGGTCGTCGGCCGAGACGACCACCAAGCCCCCCTCGACATCGGTATAGGCGGCGGTGAACAAGGGGTCAGCCGCCACGTTCAGCCCGACGTGCTTCATGGTCACCAGGGTCCGCGCCCCGGCAAAGGCGCTGCCGAGTCCGACCTCGAGCGCGACCTTCTCGTTCGGCGACCATTGGGCGCGCCCGCCGATCCGGTCGAAGGTCTCGAGGATCTCGGTGGACGGTGTGCCTGGGTATCCCGTGCCTAGCCGGACCCCGGCGTGCAGCGCCGCCAGCGCAACGGCCTCGTCGCCACTCAATAGAAGTCGCTTGACAGTCATTGTGTAAGGTCGCTCTCGTTCTTGGGGTAGGACGTCCGCATTATCCGCTGCGTCGCTTGACGACAGCAACCCGGAGCGATCTTGACACCTGTAAGTCGCTGAACGGTAGGGGTGACAATAGGCCTGACGATGGCCAGACCGCCTGTCACACCTGCCTTAAATCTTGGAACAGCCTCTCATGAGCCAAACACCCCTTGCCACCGAGATGCTCGAGCAGCTCGTGGTCCCGACCTTTGTACTGGATGCCTCGGGTCGCGTCATCGTCTGGAACCGCGCTTGTGAAGAGCTGACGGGCATGCCTGCCGATCGGGTCATGGGCAGCCGGGACCACTGGCAGGCCTTCTATCCCGAATGCCGACCCTGTCTGGCCGATCTGGTGTTGCAGGAGCGTCTGGACGAGATCCCCCAGTTTTATCCCGATTTTGACCAGATGGTGTGTACTGGCCAGGTGGCCCACGCCGAGAACTGGTGCCAGATGCCCTTGCTGAACACCGAACGCTATCTCGCCATCGATGCCGGCCCGGTGCGCGACGCCGCGGGTCGGATCATCGCCGTGGTCGAGACCCTGCGCGATCGCACCTCGCATAAACTGGCCGAGATCCGGCTGCGCCAGATGGCCAGCGTCTTCGAGCACTCCCAGGAAGGGATCCTGATCACCGACCCCAAGACCCGGATCCTGGATGTCAATGCGTCCTTCGTCAGGGTCACAGGCTACAGCCGCGAGGAGGTGCTGGGCCGGACACCAGCCCTGCTCAAGTCCGGTGTGCAGGACGCCGACTTCTATCGCAGACTGTGGCGCGATCTAAACGAAACCGGGCGCTGGCACGGTGAGATCTGGAATCGCAAGAAATCGGGCGAGCTCTATCCCGAGATCCTGCATATCAATGCGGTGTGCGATCCATCCGGTCAGGTGACCCATTACATCGGTATGTTCATCGACATCACCGACCTCAAGAACACGCAGCAGCGGCTCGAACACCTGGCCCACTACGACCTGCTCACCGGCCTGCCCAATCGCCTGCTGTTGGTCAATCGCCTGCGTCAGGCGTGGGACCATGCCCAGCAGTATGAACGCCTGATCGCCGTCTGTTTCCTGGATCTCGACAATTTCAAGCTGGTCAACGATCACCACGGACACGAGATCGGCGATCGTCTATTGATCGAGATCGGTCGGCGTTTGCTCGACACCTTGCGTTCCAAGGATACGGTGTCGCGACTGGGCGGGGACGAGTTCGTGATCCTGCTCAACGACCTGCGCAACCAGGAAGAATTGGACACTGTCCTGGTGCGGTTGCTCGACCGTGTGGCGCATCCGGTGTGCATCGACGACCTTCAGATCGCGATCACCGTCAGCATCGGCGTCACCCTCTATCCGCTCGATGACCATGATCCCGACACCCTGCTGCGTCATGCCGATCAGGCGATGTATCAGGCCAAGCAGATGGGGCGCAACCGCTATCAGCTCTTCGATCCCAAAGCGGCCAAGGCGATGCAGTCGCGCCATCGCGAGCTGGAACGCCTCCGCCAGGCCCTCCAGCACGGTGAGTTCCGACTCTATTACCAACCCAAGGTCAATATGCGCCTTGGCCAGGTGATCGGCATGGAGGCCTTGATCCGCTGGCAACACCCCGAGCGTGGACTGATACCGCCCCTCCAGTTCTTGCCGCTGATCGAAGATTCGCCGCTGACCATCGACCTCGGCGAATGGGTGTTGCACGAGGCGCTGGAGCAGATCCAGCAATGGTGCGCCTCAGGGCGACCCCTGGTCATCAGCGTCAATATCGCGGCCCATCATTTCCAGCAGCCCGACTTCGTGCCGCGCCTACAGTCGATCCTGGCCGAACACCCCAAGGCACCGCCGCGCCTGCTGGAGCTCGAGATCCTCGAAAGCGCGGCCCTGGAGGATATCCGGAGTATGCGCGGCATCATGACCGCCTGTCAGGCCATGGGTGTGCGCTTTGCGCTCGACGACTTCGGCACCGGTTACTCATCCCTCAGTTATCTCAAGCAGCTTCCAGCCGAGACCCTCAAGATCGATCAGTCATTCGTGCGCGATATGCTGGAAGACCCCGAGGACCTGGCCATCATCGAGGGGGTGATCGGCCTGGCTCGGGTGTTCAGAAAGGAGGTGATCGCCGAGGGGGTGGAGACCCCGGAACAGGGGTTGCTACTGATGCGTTTCGGCTGTGATCGGGCCCAGGGCTATGGGATCGGACGGCCCATGCCTGCCGAGCAGGTCTCGGACTGGATGGACGGGTTTGCAGAAAACTGGCAATGGAATCTCTGGATGGACCCCCAGTTGAGGTCCCTGGACATCCCGCTGCTGCTGATCCAATACGATCACATCAAATGGATCAGACACATCGTCCAGGCCGTGGAGTCCGGCGAACGTCTGCCGCCGGCAGAGGCTCCAACCGCCAGCGTCGTCCTTCGCTTCGATACCTGGTACAGCGGCGAGGGGCGCACCCAGTACGGACAGCTTCCGGCCTATACTGAGCTTGGCGGCCTCCATCACGAGATCCTCCGGCTTGGACGTCTGATCATCGAACGGCACGGCAGGGGCGAAACAGCGGGGCTGAGCGCTGAATGCGACGCGCTCATCGCGCTCAAAAAGCGGCTGCTGCATCAGCTCAAGCTGCTCCATCAGAGGCGAGCCGACCCGGCGGCGAGAGCGACCTGAGGCCAACGTGACACAGTCCCGTCATATCCGTGCCGATCCAGGGCGCTGCGGCGGGCATCGTAATTTGCCGGTTATCTCGACTCGAGCCTGAGGCTGGACATCAGTGTGCGGTAGACTATCTCGGCGCCTTATTGCGCTCAGGGGCGTTGCCGTTCTAGATGCGGTTCGATGCCGGTGACAGACACAATCGATAGGGGCTCGCCATGACTTCTTCCTCCAAGCCGCCGATACTCTCCGATTGGTCGAGGATCCGCGAGCGCGCGCGCCAGGCCCTCGATCGCGGTGAACTCGAGTGGGCCGAGCAGCGACTGGCGCGCGGTGAGCTCGATCTCCCCGAGCTCACCGAGAACCTGCTCATCTATCAGGCCGAGCTCGAGCTCCAAAACGTCGAACTGCGCGAGGCCCAGGCCGCGGTCGAGCACATCGCCAACCGCTATACCGCGCTCTTCTACGGCGTCCCCCTGCCCATCCTGGTGGTCGATCGCCATGGCCTGATCCTCATGGCCAACCATGCCGCCGACCGACTGTTTGTGCTGCGCGAGAAGCACAAGCGCCAGCACTATCTGCCGCGCCTGGTCGCGCGCGAGTCTGAGGCGGGTCTGGACGACACCCTGCAACGCGCCTGGGATACCGGTGAGGCGCACTGTAGCGAGGTTCGGTTTCTCACCACAGAGGCCGGACAGTTCAGCGGCGAGCTCCATGTGGTGCGGATACCAGACGAGGAGGGGGGTGGGCAGTACCAGCTGATCTGTTCCATCGTCGATCTCACCGAGCGTCTGCGTCACGAGTCCGAGCTCCAGGCCGCTTATGTACGGCTGTATGAGAGCGAGCTGCAGTATCGGATGCTGGCCCAGTATTCGTCCGACTGGGACTACTGGCTCGGGCCGGATCGGCGCTATCTCTATGTCTCGCCGGTGTGCGAGGCCATCTGCGGCCACCCCGCCGAGTCCTTCATGGCCGATCCCGGGCTCATGGATCGCCTGATCCACCCTGAAGACCGCCTGCTGTGGCTGAGACACAAGGCCGAGATCGCCAAGGATCTCGGGAATCTCGAGGAACAGCGCCTCCAGTTTCGGATCTGCCGACCCGATGGCAGCTACCGCTGGATCGAACACCTCTGTCGTCCGGTGCACGACCTCGATGGGTCTTACCAAGGGCGACGGGGGGTCAATCGCGACATCACCGCGCGCAAGCAGGGTGAGCTGCTCATGGATCTGCAGAAGCGTCGCGCCGAGGCCCTGCTGGAGCTGCCCCAGATCGCCGACGACCTCGACGAGATCGGTTTCATGCAGCAGGGTCTGGCGCTGGCCGAAGGGCTCACCGCAAGCCGCATGGGCTTCATCCATCTGGTCAACCCCGATCAGGAGACGATCGAACTGGTCGCCTGGTCGCGCTCTATCCTCGAGGATGGCGGTTGCGTCCTGCCCGCGAACGTGCTCCATTACTCGGTCAGCCGGGCCGGGATCTGGGCCGATGCCCTGCGCCGGCGTTGCCCCATCGTCTGCAACGACTATCCGGCCCTTGCCGATAAGTCCGGTCTGCCGCCGGGCCACGCCCCGCTCCAGCGCTTCTTGGTCGTCCCGGTGATCGAGGGCGGTCTGGTGCGCATGCTGGCCGGCGTGGGCAACAAGGCCCGCGATTACAGCGAACTCGATGTCGAGAGCGTCCAGCTCCTCGCCAACGCCATCTGGCGCACGGTGCACCAGCGTCGCGCCGAGCAGGCGCTGCGCCTGAACGAGGCGCGCTTCCGGCGGCTGTCGATGCTGATGTCAGACATCGTCTATTCCTGCATCGAGGTCGGGCCGGGTCGCTACAAACTCGACTGGCTCAATGGGGCCGTCGAGGCCATCACCGGTTATACGCGCGAGGCGATCCTCGCCATGGGCACCTGGCGTCGGCTGGTGGTGCTGGAGGATCGTCCGCTGTTCGACCGCCACCAGTCCGGTCTGAAGGAGGAATCGATCTCGAGTTGTCAGCTGCGTCTGCGCCGGCGCGACGGCAGTTCGGCCTGGGTCGAGATCATCAATCAGTGCCTGATCGACGAATGCGGGGCGCGCCGGCTCTATGGCGGCATCAAGGACATCGGCGAGCGCAAGCGTGCCGAACACCAGCTCCAGGAATACGCCCGCCGCATGGAGCTCCAGAATCAGGAGCTCGACCGGGCGCTGGCCCAGGCCGAGGCCTCGACCCAGGCCAAGAGTCGGTTCCTGGCCAACATGAGCCACGAGATCCGCACCCCGATGAATGGTGTCATCGGCATCACCCGCCTGCTGCTCGACACCGACCTGGATCCCGAACAACGTCGCCTGGTCGAGATCCTGCGCACCAGCGGCGAGAACCTCCTGGCGCTCATCAACGATATCCTGGACCTATCCAAGATCGAGGCCGGCAAGCTAGAGCTCGAACACCTGGCGTTCGACCTCCGCCTCTTGATCGAAGAGACCCTGGAGATGATGGCCTTCAATGCCCAGACCAAGGGTCTGGAGTTGACCTATTGCATCGCCCCAGAGACGCCGACCGCGGTGCGCGGCGACCCGCGCTATCTGCGTCAGATCATCGTCAACCTCATGAGCAACGCGATCAAGTTCACGGAGCGCGGCGAGGTCGGGCTCCAACTCGCGCCAGTACGCACCGAGGCCGGGCGGGTCTTGATCCGGTTCGAGGTTCACGACAGCGGCATCGGTATCCCCGCAGACCAGATCGGCAAGCTGTTTACCGCCTTCAGTCAGGTCGATAGCTCGACGACACGCCGTTTCGGTGGCACCGGGCTGGGGCTGGTCATCGCCAAGCAACTCGCGCACTTGATGCACGGCGACATCGGGCTGGAGAGTCAGCCCGGCCAGGGGTCGCGCTTTTGGTTTACCGCCGAGCTCGAGTGTTCGCCAGAGACCGCGACCGAACCTCAGGGACGGGCGGAGGGACTCGAGGGGGTCCGGGTGCTGGTGGTGGACGACCACCTGGACAACCGGAACCAGGCCGCGACCTTCCTGCACGCCTGGGGCTGTCAGGTCGCGCTGGCGAGAGGCGCCGAGGAGGCGCTGCACGCCTTGCGTCAGTCCAGGCAGGCTGGCATGCCCTTCGACGTGGTCCTGATCGATCGACGTATGCCAGACCCCGATGGTCTGCAACTGGCGCGGCTGATCAAGCAGGAACCCGAGATCCGCGACACCCGGCTCGTGCTGCTGACCGCGCTGGCCAGGCGCGATGACGGCCTGTGCCTCGATTCGGGTGATTTCGCCGGCTATCTCACCAAGCCCTTGCGCCGCCATCTGGTGCGCGAGTGTCTGCTGCGCGTCATGGGGCGCGAGAGGATGGCGTCGGGGCCTGTCGAGCCGAGTGGCTGGTCGGGAATCGGTCAACCGGCCAACCCAGAAGCGCGCATCCTGCTCGTCGAGGACAACCCGACCAACCAGATCGTCGCGCGTGGCATCTTGGAGAAGCTCGGTTATCCTACGCTGGACATCGCAAGCAATGGTCGGGAGGCCCTGGAGGCCTTGGCCCGCACCCGCTACGACCTGGTGCTCATGGACGGCCAGATGCCGGAACTCGACGGTTTCGAGACCGCGCGGCTCATTCGCAAGGGCGAATCCGGAGTGCTCGATCCCAACGTCCCAATCGTGGCCATGACGGCGCTGGTCATGCCGGGTGATGTGAGACGCTGCCTCGATGCCGGGATGAACGCCTATATCTCGAAGCCGGTACAACCGGAGGAATTGGGCCGGGTCATCGCCAAACATCTGGCGCGCAGTGAGGCGCGTGTCGAACCGCCGCCGGTTGAGGCGTCCGATCCTGGACTGGATTCCGAGACCGACACGGTGCCCTCATTCGACGCCGACGACATGCTTGGGCGCGTGCTGGGGGATCGCGCCATCGCCTCTGAGGTCATCGAGCAGTTCCTGCTCGACGCCCCGGCTCGGCTCCAGGAGCTGCGCGCCTGTCTGGAGTCGGGCGATTGGTCTGGGGTGCGGCGCAAGGCCCATAGCCTGGTGGGTCTGGCCGCCAATGTCTCGGCCTTGCGTCTGCGCGGGTTGGCGGCTCGACTGGAGGATCTCGATGATCGCGACGACATCCAGGTCGAGGTCGAGCGTCTAACAGCGCTCATGGAGCATGAATTCAGCAGTTTGCGTGTCCTTTTGCTCGACTGGATGCAGGTCTCCTGATGTCACCGTTCATCCTGATCCACGGTCGAATCCACATACATTCTTAGGAATTGGCGATATGGGCAATCTAAAGGTATCGACCCGCTTGGGGTTAGGGTTCGGGGCGGTCTTGTTGTTGTTGGCCTTGGTCGCCCTCATCGGCTGGTTCAATATGTACCGGCTCAATCAGGATATCGATCCTGATCGTCGACGACCTCTTTCCCAAGACCGTCGAGGCCAATGGCATCATCGATAAGGTCAATACCGTCGCGCGCGTGTTTCGCGACGCCCTGCTGCTGGACGATCCCGCGCAGCTCGCCCAGGAGCTCGACCGGCTCCCCGCGCTCAGTCAGGCCATCACCGCCCATCTCGATCGGCTGACGGCGACCATCCATTCCGCCGAGGGACTCAAACGGCTCGAGGCGGTGAAGGCGACGCGCGCGGCCTATGTCGAGCAGGCGCGTCAGCTAGAGGCGCTCATCCGCGCGGGGCGCGATGTGGAGGCCCGAGTGCTGCTGCGAGGAGATTTTCGAACCGCCGGGAAAAACTACCTCGAGGCCATCACCACGCTCATCGAATACCAGACGGCGCTCATGGCCGAGACCGGTCAAGCGGCCAATGCGCGCGTTGAGGTCGCGGCGATTGCGATCCTCCTGATCTCGGCCGTGGCGCTCGTGGTGGGGATTGGGATCGCGCTCTGGATCACCCGCGCGCTTATGAAGCAGCTCGGCGGTGAACCCGACTATGCCGCGGCCATGGCACTTGCCGTGGCCAACGGCGATCTCTCGCACAGCATCCGGACCCGGGACGGCGATACCACCAGTCTGCTCGCCTCGTTCAAGGTGATGCAGGAGGGCCTCAAGCAGCTGGTCGGTGAGATCAACGCTATCGTCCAGGCCGCGGCCCGGGGTGATTTCAGCCGCCGTCTGGATCTGTCCAGCAAACAGGGGTTCGGCCGGGAGATCGGCGCAGGGGTCAATCGATTGGTCGAGACCACCGAGGTTGGACTCAAGGACGTCACCCGCGTAGCCCAGGCCCTGGGCGCAGGCGATCTCTCCCAGACCATCACCCGCGACTATCCGGGACTCTTCGGCGAGACCAAGGACGGCGTCAACGGTACCGTGAAGGCCCTGACTGCCATGGTCGAGGAGATCCGCCACATCGTCGAGGCCGCCAACCGGGGCGACTTCAGCAGCAGGTTGGATCTGGCTGGCAAGCAGGGCTTCGCGCGCGACATCGCGCACCTGCTCAATCAGCTCGCCGACACCATCGAGGTGGGCCTCAAAGACATCATGCGCGTGGCTCAAGCGCTCTCCGAGGGCGATCTCTCCCAGACCATCACCCGCGACTATCCGGGACTCTTCGGTGAGACCAAGGCCGGCGTCAACACCACGGTCGCCAACCTCAGGGATCTGGTGTTCCGAATCCGTGAGGCGGTCGACACCATCAATACCGCCGCCAGCGAGATCGCCACCGGCAACCAGGATCTGAGCCGGCGCACCGAGGAGCAGGCGAGCTCCTTGGAGGAGACGGCGAGTTCCATGGAGGAGCTGACCAGCACCGTCAAGCAGAACGCCGACAACGCCCGTCAGGCCAATCAGCTCGCCATCGCGGCATCCGAGGTCGCAGTCAAGGGTGGGGCTGCAGTCGAGTCTTCGGTCCAGACCATGGCCGCCATCTCCGAGTCGAGCAAGAAGATCGCCGACATCATCGGCGTCATCGACGGCATCGCCTTCCAGACCAACATCCTGGCGCTCAACGCGGCCGTGGAAGCAGCGCGTGCGGGTGAACAGGGGCGCGGTTTCGCCGTGGTGGCCGGCGAAGTGCGCAATCTCGCCCAGCGCTCGGCCAGTGCCGCCAAGGAGATCAAGGCGCTCATCACCGACAGCGTCTCCAGGGTCGAGTCGGGGACCGAGCAGGTCAACGAGGCCGGGAGACGCATGACCGAGATCGTCGCGTCGATCAACCGTGTCGCCCGCCTCATCGCCGAGATCTCGGCCGCCTCGGATGAGCAGTCCAGCGGCATCGAGCAGGTCAATCAGGCCATCACCCAGATGGACGAGGTCACCCAGCAGAACGCTGCACTGGTCGAGGAGGCCGCCGCCGCTGCCGAGTCGCTGGAGGACCAGGCCCGCACCCTGGCCGAGGTGGTCGCGGTGTTCAGGCTCGGAACCGAGGGCCAGAGGCGGACGCCCAGCCGTCCGTCTGCGTCCAGCCGGGCGACCGCCGTGGTCAAGCCCGGCAAGGCGGTGTCCAGGGTCAGTCGCGCGCGTCCGCCATCGCCGCCCGATGACGGCGAAGAATGGGCGGAATTCTGAGTCTCAGGTGTCATGGATCCAGGTGGGTTCGGTATGAATCTGGCGCCTCCGGCATCGATGATTGCCCCGGTGTCGTGCGATCCGATCGCCCCGATGGCCGGGCGTGGTCTTGCGCTGATCGTCGACGACGAGGCGTCCAATCGCCGTCTGCTCGGCGCGATGCTCGCCAAGGAGGGATTCCGCACCATTGAGGCCTGCAATGGGCGTGAGGCCGTGGAGCGCTTCGAGCGTGAGCGCCCCGATATCATCTTCATGGATCTGCTGATGCCGGAGATGGATGGTCTGGAGGCCACGCGCCAGATTAAGCAGCGCGCCGGGGAAGACTTCGTCCCGGTGATCTTCATTACCGCGCTGACGGACGAGCAGTGTCTGTTGCGTTGCATCGAGGCCGGAGGCGACGACTTTCTCGCCAAGCCCTTCAGCCTCACGCGGCTCAAGGCGCGGGTCCTGGCCATGGAGCGGGTGCGCGATCTTCAACGCGCGCTCGCCGCCAAGCAGCGTCTGCTCGAAACATTCTTCGACCACGACCAAGAAGAGAAACGACTGGCCGAGCGCATTTGGGGTCAGGCGATCAAGCGGTACAATCCGCACATCCCCGCCATCGCCCTGGTCGAGCGCCCAGCCGCCCTCTTCAATGGCGATCTGATCTTGATGGGGTGGCTTCCGGACAGGGGGTTGAGGGTCTTATTCGGCGACTTCACCGGTCATGGGCTGGCGGCGACCGTCTGCGCCCTGCCGGTGGCGGATGCCTTTCATGCCATGACGGCGAAGGGCTTTGACGATTTGGCCTTGCTCACTGAGATCAATCACAAGCTCTACCATCTTCTACCCACGGAGCGCTTCATGGCGGCCTATCTGGTCTCGATCTCCGGACGCGGCGACACCCTGTGCTGGTGGAACAGCGGCATGCCGGCGGCCCAGTTGCGAACCGCCACGGATCTGATCGAACTGCACTCGCACCAACTGCCGCTTGGTATCCTGCCAAAGCTACAGGATCCAGTCATGCAGTGCATGGGTATCTCGGCAGATGATCGTCTGCTGCTCATGAGCGACGGCTTGCTCGAGGCGCTCGATCGGCAGGGTCGGATGTTCGGCGAGGCGGGTCTGCACGACCTGTTGCAGAGATGGCCGCCTGGAACACCGATCCTCCCGGAGCTGATGCGCCGTTTCGATGCCCATTGCGCCGGGACCGCTCAAACCGACGACGTAGCCGTGGTCGAGATTCCACTTAATATCGGCCTCCTGCATCGCCAGTCAGGAACCTGAGCCTCTGGGTCATGTCAATGATCCTGACCTCCATCAGCGGGACTAAAAAGCCTATGGCAAGAGTCGATACACTGTGCCGTAAGACGGCCAGGATCCTGGTCGTCGACGATGAGCGCGTCAGTCTGGTGCTGATGGAGCGCCTGCTTCAGGTGTCTGGCTATACGAACATCGTCCTGATCCAGAATCCCTACGATTTCATGGAGATCTATGATCAGGCGCCGACCGACCTCATCTTGCTCGATATCGAGATGCCGGGCTTAAACGGGTTCGATCTCATCGAACAGCTGGCGGCGCGCGGGGATCCGCTCACGCCGCCGATCCTGGTACTCACCTCGCAGCGCACGCGCGACTACCGGTTACGTGCACTCGAGGCCGGGGCCAGTGACTTCATCGCCAAGCCCTTCGATCAGGCCGAGGTCGCCGCCCGGGTGCGCAATATGCTCGACGTGCAGCTCGCGCATCGCATGGCGCATGATCAAAAGGACATCCTGGAGCGCATCGTCTACGAGCGCACCCGCCAGATCCGCGAGACGCAGCTGCAAGTCGTGCACCGTCTGGGGCGGGCCGCCGAGTATCGCGACAACGAGACTGGCCAGCACATCCTGCGCATGAGTCACATCTCAACCCTGCTCGCCCGGCACCTGGGCTGGGATGAGGGGCGCTGTGAAATCATGCTGCACGCCAGTCCCATGCACGACGTGGGCAAGATCGGCATCCCCGACAGCATCCTGCTCAAACCTGGTGTGCTCACGCCCGAGGAATGGCGGATCATGCAGACCCACACCACCATCGGCGGGGACATCCTGAGCGGCGATGACTCTGATCTACTGCGGATGGCGCGCGAGATCGCCCTGACGCATCACGAGAAATGGGACGGCAGCGGCTATCCGCTCGGGCTTGCGGGCGAAGACATCCCCGAGTCTGGACGCATCGTGGCCCTCGCTGACGTCTTCGATGCCCTGACCTCGGTGCGCCCCTACAAACCGGCCTGGGAGGTGGGGGCGGCCCTGGAGTGGATGCGCGGACAAGCGGGGCGGCATTTCGATCCGCGTCTCATGGAGATCTTTCTCAGCCTCGTCCCCCAGATCCTGGAGATCCGCGAGCGCTTCGCCGATCCTTCGATCTAAAACGGCGTGCTCAGCGTTTGCTTCTGGGGTCTTCGTCCCGAACCAGCTGCATGCCCTCGATGGCCTCGTCCACCTCGCCGCCCGCCCCCAGCCCGCCCTGGAGCTTGATCATCAGTCGGACCTCGTTGGCCGAATCGGCATACTTCAGGGCATCCTCGTAACTGATCTCGCCTTCCTGATAGAGATTGAACAGCGCCTGATCGAAGGTGATCATCCCCTGCTCACCTGAACGCTTCATCAGATCCTTGAGTTTGTGGACCTCGCCGGCGCGGATGAGGTCGGCGGCCAGCGGGGTATTGAGCAGGATCTCGACCACCGCGCGTCGACCCTGACCGTTTTTGCGCGGCACCAGCTGCTGGGCGATGATGCCCTTGAGGTTGAGCGAGAGATCCAGCAGCATCTGCGCGCGCGATTCCTCGGGGAAGAAGTTGATGATGCGGTCCATCGCCTGGTTGGCGTTGTTGGCGTGCAGGGTGGCGAGCACAAGATGTCCGGTCTCGGCAAAGGTGATGGCATATTCCATGGTCTGGCGGGTGCGGATCTCGCCGATCAGGATGACGTCCGGGGCCTGTCTTAGGGTATTGCGCAGCGCCACCTCGAAGGACTCGGTATCGACCCCGACCTCGCGCTGGGTGATGATGCAGCCGTCGTGCTCATGGAGATACTCGATCGGGTCCTCGACCGTGATGATGTGGCCCGAGCTGTGATGGTTGCGATAGCTGATCAGGGCGGCGAGCGAGGTCGACTTACCTGTACCTGTGGCGCCGACGAAGATCACCAAACCGCGCTTGATCATCGCCAGGTCGCGCAGGATCGAGGGGAGTTTAAGCTCCTCGAGGGTGGGGATGCGGGTCTCGATGCGTCGCAGCACCATGCCGGGCGAATCGCGTTGGACGAAGGCGCTCACGCGGAAGCGCCCAAGCGAAGGACGACTGATCGCAAACTGACACTCCTTGGTGTCCTCAAACTCGGCGCGCTGGCGCTCGTTCATGAGCTCATAGACCATGGCCCGGGATTGCTCGGCCGTGAGCGGCTGCTTGGTGGCGGGATAGAGTGTGCCGTCGATCTTGATGCTCGGTGGCCAGCCGGCGGTGATGAAGAGGTCCGAGCCCTTCTTCTCGACCATGGCCTGCAACAGTTGTTCTAGTGCACGCTTCAGATCCATAAGTCAGCCTCGCTCGATTTTTTGATGGGGGACGATCCATGGTCGGGGACGCTGGCGCTCTCAGATGAAGTCCTCCTTGTTCTGCGCCTTGGCGCGGGCGTCTGCACGAGTGATCAGTCCCTTGAGCAGGAGCTCCTTGAGATTCTGATCCAGGGTCTGCATCCCGTGGGCCTGACCGGTCTGGATCGCCGAATACATCTGGGCAACCTTGGCCTCGCGGATGAGGTTGCGGATGGCAGGGGTGCCGATCATGATCTCGTGCGCGGCGATGCGTCCGCCGCCGGTCCTCTTCAACAGCGTTTGCGAGATGACCGCACGTAGGGACTCCGACAGCATGGCGCGCACCATGTCCTTCTCGGCCGCTGGAAAGACGTCGATGATGCGGACGACGGTCTTGGCCGCTGAGGTGGTGTGCAGGGTGCCAAATACCAGGTGTCCGGTCTCGGCGGCGGTCAGCGCCAGCCGGATGGTCTCTAGGTCACGCATCTCGCCCACGAGGATGATATCCGGATCCTCGCGCAGTGCCGAGCGCAGTGCCTCGCTGAACCCGAGCGTGTCCTTGTGCACCTCGCGCTGGTTGATCAGACATTTCTTACTGATGTGCACGAATTCGATCGGATCCTCGATGGTGAGGATGTGTTCGTACTTGTTGTCGTTGAGATAGTCGATCATGGCCGCGAGCGTGGTCGACTTGCCGGAGCCGGTTGGGCCCGTGACCAGGATCAGGCCGCGCGGGACATCGATGATCTCCTTGAAGATCTTGGGTGCCTTGAGTTCCTCGAGCGTCAGCACCTTGGAGGGGATGGTGCGGAAGACCGCCGCCGCACCGCGCTTCTGGTTGAAGGCGTTGACGCGGAAACGGGCCACACCCGGGATCTCAAACGAGAAGTCGGTCTCTAGGAACTCCTCGTAGTCCTTGCGCTGTTTGTCGTTCATGATGTCGTAGACAAGCGAATGGACCGCGCGATGTTCCAAGGGCGGGACATTGATGCGGCGCATGTCGCCGTCAACCCGGATCATGGGCGGGAGCCCCGCCGACAGATGCAGGTCCGAGGCGTTGTTCTTGACGCTAAAGGCGAGCAGTTCGGCGATGTCCATGAATCCTCCTCTGTTACGCCATCTTGGACAGACCGCGCTCGCGACGCGGACGCGGCTTCAGACGCTGTTACGAATTCGCTGCAGGACGCGCCCCTTCTAGGAGCAAGGCCTTGTCCATCACCATCGACTCCAGATCGCGCTTGTAGCGGACGATCCGTTCCAGCAAGGCGGCATCGGCGCTGCCCAGGATCTGCGCGGCCAGGATGCCGGCGTTCTTGGCGCCATTGATGGCGACCGTAGCCACGGGCACGCCGGACGGCATCTGAACGATCGACAGCAACGAATCCTGGCCCGCGAGCGCCGAGGTCTTGATCGGCACGCCGATGACCGGCAGCGGCGTGATGGCTGCCACCATGCCAGGCAGGTGTGCCGCGCCTCCGGCTCCGGCGACGATGACCCGCAGACCGCGCTCGACGGCCGTTTGAGCATAGTCGTAGAGGCGCCGCGGCGTGCGATGGGCCGAGACGATGGTCATCTCATAGGCTACGCCCAATTCGTCGAGGATGCTGGCGGTCTCGCGCATGACCGGAAGGTCCGAGTCGCTGCCCATGATGATGCCGACCCGCGGTTGGGTGGTCGAGCTGGATCCGTTCATGGATGATCCTCTCCCGAGATCTCAATGAGTGCGCGCACCTGAAGCGCCTTGTACTCGGCCATAGCGATGTCCGGATCGAGCACTGTGACATGGCCCATCTTACGATAGGGCGCGGTCGTCGCCTTGCCGTAGAGGTGTAGACAGACCCCCGGGATGGCCAGTGCCTCAGCCATGCCCTTGATGACCGGACGGCCATGATGCTCAGGGGCGCCGAGCAGGTTGATCATGGCCGCCGGCGAGAGCTGATCGGTCGACCCGAGCGGCAACCCGACCACGGCGCGCAGATGCTGCTCGAACTGATCGGTGACATTGGCCTCGATGGTGTGGTGTCCTGAATTATGGGTGCGGGGCGCAACCTCGTTGACCAGGAGCTCACCCGAGGCCGTCAGGAACATCTCGACACCGAAGATGCCCACGCCGCCCAGGGTCTCGACGGTGCGCACGGCCAGGGTGACGGCGGCCTCGGCGGTCTCGCGGGCGATGCGCGCTGGCGCCAGCAGTAGATCGAGCACGTTCTCGCCTGGGCGAAAGACCATCTCGACCACCGGATAGCAGCGGCAGTCGCCGTCGTGTCCGCGCGCGACCACCACGGCCAGCTCCTTGGCGGCCGGCACGAAGCGTTCGAGCAGCGAGGGCACGGGCAGATGGCGCGGGTAGTCTTCGTGCGACTTGAGGATGCAAACACCACGTCCGTCGTAGCCGCCGCGTCGCGCCTTCTGCACCAGCGGATAGCCGAAGGCGTCGAATGATTCGGGCGTCGGCTCGGACAGGGGGACGAACTCGGCCGTGGGGATACCATCAGCGGCGAGCGCCTGCTTTTGGGTCAGCTTGTCTTGGATCAGCGCCAGCACCCGGGGCGAGGGATGGATGCGGTGTCCCTCGCATTCGAGCTGGATGAGTGTGTCGGTGTCGATGTCCTCGATGTCGAAGGTGATGACATCGCAGGATGCAGCCAGTTCGCGCAGCTTGGCGGCATCATGAAAATGGCCGACGATCTGATGACCGGCGACCTGACCGGCCGGTGAACTGGGCGTCGGATCAAGCACCACGCAGGTGCACCCGAGCCGCTTGGCAGCCTTGGCCAGCATACGGCCAAGTTGGCCACCGCCAATGATCCCGATCCGGGCAAGGGGGAGTGGAAATACGTCCATGGAGCAATGATCAGGGTTATGCGGGCGATTGGGAAGCCCCGTTGCTTAAGATTGGAACGGCAAGGGGACTCTGTGCGGCATTGTGGACCGAGTGAGCGCCTCAGATTTGAGTCTTAAAGCAGTGAAGAGCACGAAATCGAGAGACTTAATCTCAAGGTTCGTTTTCGGCTACACTCGCACTCATGGCAAAGAGTAGCAAGAAAACATCCGACGGCGGCTCAACCATCGCCGTCAACAAAAAGGCCGGTCACGACTATTTCATTGAGCAGCGTCACGAGTGTGGGCTTGTGCTTGAGGGTTGGGAGGTCAAGAGCCTGCGCGCCGGGCGCGTCCAGCTCAAAGAGAGCTATGTCAAGATCCTTCACGCCGAGGCATTCCTGATCGGCGCGCACATCTCGGCCTTGGCGACCGCCTCGACCCATGTCCATCCGGATCCGACCCGTAGCCGCAAGCTGTTGCTCAAGCGCTCGGAGATCAACAGGCTGATCGGACTGACCGAGCGTGCCGGCTACACCCTGGTCCCGACCGCGATGTATTGGAAGCGCGGACGCGCCAAGCTTGAGATCGGTCTGGCCAAGGGCAAGAAGCAACACGACAAGCGCGCCACCGAGCGCGATCGCGACTGGCGGCGCGAGAAAGAGCGCCTCCTTAAGACCGGCTGATTCTTCAGATTGTCCTGGAACCAAAGCCCATTTACCATAGTCAAACGATTTTGCTTGGGGGCGACATGGCTTCGACGTGGGTCGCAAAACCTGAGGTGCATGCCGAGGTGCGGGAGACCTCGTAAAACCATCCGCAAACCAATAGTTGCCAACGACGACAACTACGCTCTCGCTGCTTAATCCCAGCGGGCCTCAGACCGCCGCCTGCCTATGGACGGCGGAGTTCTGGGGTAAAAACACATAGGATCGCGGTGACGGGCGTCCGGACCTGATCCGCTAAAACCGAACGGACTCGCCGACCGATCGCCCTGCCCCTTGGGCGGCGGGAGGCTAAACACAATAAAGCGGGCTAAGCATGTAGGACCAAGGGCAGAGGGCTTGCGGACGCGGGTTCGATTCCCGCCGCCTCCACCAATCCAAAAAGCCCGATCTATTTCGGGCTTTTTTGTGCCCGCCCGAAACTTCTCGCTATGTCAGCCGGGCGACGATTTCCTCTGCCAGCGCCGCAAAATCCTCTGCCCCGCGGCTTTTCGGGGCATAGGTGCGGATCGGTTTGCCTGCGGCCATGGCTTCGGCCAGCCGAATGTCGCTGCGGATGGCGGGCAAGAGTTTCGTTGCGCCGAATTCGTGCGAAACATTGCCGGTCACCGCGCGGTGCTGGCGCACATGTTCGGCGGCCATCATCGGCACGAAGCCGAGGATCTTGAGCGCCCGGTTGTGGCGCGTCATGATCGGATACAGCACGCGGATGAGTTGTCGCGTGCCCTCGAAGGAGAGTTGATGCGGCACATAGGGCACCAAGACGCGCGTGGCGGCCAGAAGCGCATTCATCAACAGCACATCGAGTGAGGGCGGCGTGTCGATGATAAGGCAATCGAAGCGTTCGACCAGGCCCTCAACGGCGATGGCCTCGCGCAGACGTTGGTCGTTGCGGCTGACCGTGCTGTGGTCGAAGCGCGGGTCGGCCGGGGCGAGCCAGAGGTTCGGATACGCCGTCTCGCCAATCGCATCGGACAGGCGCGCCGCCGAGTCGGTGAACAGCCGGTGCACTACCATCGTGCCTGCGCCGACTTTCACGCCCAACCCCACCGCGCAATGGCCCTGCGAATCGAGGTCGATGAGCAGCACGCGCCGCCCACGTGCGGCGAGTTCGGCGGCGACATTCACCGCCACCGTGGTCTTGCCGGTGCCGCCCTTGCGGTTGCTGACAACAAGGCTATGCATCATCTTCCAAACAGGACATTTCGCTGCGCGAGGCGCGCAGGCGCGTGCGGCCCGCGCCTTTTTTCTCAAGACCGTATGCGTTACAAGGCTTCGACTTCAGAAGAGTCGCCGAAGGTCTGGATCCCCAGCCTCTGCGCCACAGCAAGCGCACGCGCATCGATCATCGGCGAGATCGCGATCAGCTTGTCGGCCTTGCGATTGTGCCGTTTCTCGTAAAAGCGTGCCTTGCGGTGGAAGGCGTACATCCCCGCCTTGTCGATCGAGGATTTGAGCTCGCAAATGATGAGCGTGCCGTTTTTGATGACGATGTCGAGCTCGACCTGCTCGGGGTAACCGAATACCTCGCCCTCGTCGTCGAACTCGTTGATGTTGAGTACCTCGACGCCGAAGTTCTCTTCAAGGATGCCCGCCAGCGCATCGCGAAATGCACGTTCCGAGCGGATCCCCCAGCGCGCGCCCAGGGCGCCGATGCTGCGGTTGAACTTCTCCCAGGCCCGCTTGCGCTCTTTGCTCAGCTCCTCCCACCTGCGCTTTTCCTCTTCCCATTTGCGGTCGGACTCTTCCTTGGCTTCCCGCCACTTGCGGTTTTGTTCTTCCCACGCCTGCTTGCGCTCTTTGCTCAGCTCCTCCCACCTGCGCTTTTCCTCTTCCCATTTGCGGTCGGACTCTTCCTTGGCTTCCCGCCACTTGCGGTTTTGTTCTTCCCACGCCTGCTTGCGCTCTTTGCTCAGCTCCTCCCACCTGCGCTTTTCCTCTTCCCATTTGCGGTCGGATTCTTCCTTGGCCTCCCGCCATTGGCGCGTCTGTTCTTCCCACTTGCGGTTTTGCTCCTCCCACCTGCGGTCGGACTCTTCCTTGGCTTCCCGCCATTGGCGGGTCTGTTCTTCCCATTTGCGGTTTTGTTCTTCCCACTTGCGCGTCTGCGCCTCGCGGTCGCGGCGCAGCTCATCGAGCACGCGGTCGAAACGCGATTCGGTCTGAGCGCGGTCGGCGAACTCGCCGCGCAAAAGCCTGGCGAGCATCACACGAAAGGCCGGGTCTTCCTCGATCCATTGCGGCAGTTCTGCGAGAATCTGCTTTTTCAGGGTCTCGTCGATCATCGCTGTTCCTTTGCGGTGCAAGCGCCATCTCAGCGCTTTGGGTGGTCTAGCCTACCATGACATCGCACTCGCTGTGCATCGTCGACGTCAGAACAACTCGATGGCCGGCCGGCTGTCCTGCTGCACCGCCTGGCCGGTTACCTGGCCGTGGGTGACGTGCTGGGTGTGCATCACATAGCCGGCCTTCAGTCCCTCGATCTTGTCCTCCAGCGCCGGCCAGTCGGCGTTGTGGGCCTCGAGCGCGCTGCTCACCTGCCGGGCGTGCTCGGCCAGCTGGTCGAGGGCGAAACGCACCTGCTCGATCTGCTGGCGCGAGACGTCCTGGAACTGCATCTGGCCCAGGGCATTCAAGATGTTCTCGTGGATCGCATGCATCGCGCCATGGGATTCCTGCACGACCCGGGCGAGATAATTCCCCACCTCCTCGAAGGCGCTGTTCATCCCTCCAAGATCGTCGGCGATCGCCTGCACCTGGCGGGTCTCCTCGTCCGAGCGCGCGGACGAGACGATGATCGAGAGGTTTTGTTCGACGTGCTCGGTCATCGCGGCGATCGCATGGTCGATCTCCTGGGTAGCGCTTTCGGTCTGCTGCGATAGCTTGCGCACTTCATCGGCGACAACGGCAAAGCCCCGCCCCGCCTCGCCGGCGCGCGCCGCCTCGATGGCGGCATTGAGCGCCAGCAGGTTGGTCTGCTTGGCGATCTCGCGGATGATGCGGGTGAGTCCCCCGAGCTGCTTGACCTGGCCGAGCACCTCGGCGATGCGCTGCCCGTCCTCGGCGATCTGCGCCGTGCGCCTGGCCTGGTAGTCGGCGAGCTCTTTCAAGGTAAAGGCATTGTGTTCGAGGCGCCGGGCCTGTTCCTCGGCGACCTGGCCTGTCCTGGCCTCCTGCTGGCGCAGGGTGTCGAGCAGGGACTCGCTTTGCCCGCGCACCTGCTGCAAGGCGTCGAGAATCTGCAACACGCCGGCTTCGTTGGCCTGGTTGGCGGCATCGAGGTGGCCGTTCATCAGTTCGGCAAAGCGCGGCAGGGCGCGCTGGTCGGCGCCGATTTTGTCGAGGATGGCCAGGGTACTGTCGCGCGCTGCGGCCCAGGAATAAGCCACGGCCACCTCGTGCCGGAACATCCGCCGCACTGCGAAGCGCAGCAGGTAGTAATACGCCGCCAGGACGAAGAGCGCGCCCAGGCCCATCCCGATCGCCGTGGCCAGCCGGTTTTCTGGCTGGGTGACTTCGATGAACCAGGGATTCAATGCCCAGGTCGCCGCCCCGGCGATGAGCGCTACCGCGAGCGATATGGCGAACGCCAGCCACGGCTTGTCAAAGAGCCCCATGCTTGGTCTCCCGTTCATCGCATGCTCCTCCGTGGCATGGATATTGCCGGGGGGGTAGGCGGAACCCGGATGTCATTTCATGCCCCCGGCAAGACCTGTTTGACGACCTTGATCAGTTCCGGCCCGGCGACGGGTTTCACCAGCCAGCCGGTGGCGCCGAGCTTTTTCGCCTCGTCGCGCTTGGCGGCCTGGCTCTCAGTAGTGAGCGCCAGGATGGGCGTGAAACGCAGGATGGTGCGGGCGTTCTTGATGAACTCCAGCCCGTTCATGTTCGGCATGTTGATGTCGGTGATGATCAGATCCGGCTTGAAGCCGCTTTTCACGCGGTTGAAGGCTTCCAGGCCGTCCTTGGCGGTTTCCACCTTGTAGCCCGCCATTTCCAGCGTTTGCTTGACGCTGGCGGTCATCACCGCCGAATCGTCGATGACGAAGATCGTCTTGGGCATGTCATTCTCCTTGGGTCAATGCGTTGCGCAGCCAGTGCGCGAAAGCTTCGTCTTGCGGCCACGCGGCAATGGCGGGCCGGGCGGCCATCAACACTTGCAGGTTGGCGGCATGCAGGTGCGTGCAGGCCGAAAAGTCGACCTGCGGCTTCTTTTGCCCCTGCAGCCATTCGAGCAGGCCTTCGGCCTCCTCGACGCTGACGATGTCGGTGAAGCGCGCGGTGTTCTTGCTGTATTCGATGGGCATCAGAACAACTCCTTGGGGTTCAGGACCATGAGCACCGTGCCGTCGCCCAGAAGCGCCGTGCCGGCATACTGGGCGAGCTTGGCGAGTTCGCCGGGCAGGGGTTTCAGGATGACATCCACCACCTCGCGGAACTCGTCCACCAAGAGGCCCACCTGCTCGCTGCCGACCTTGACGACCAGCACGGCCAGCTCGTCCTCGGTATTGAGGCGCGGCGCGGCGGGGATGGCGAGTAGGTCGTTCAAGGCCACCAGGGGAACGATGCGCTCGCGCAGCACCGTGGTCTTTTGCTGCTTGACGGTGCGCACCGCTGAATGTGGCACGCGCACGGTCTCGACGACTTGATCCATCGGCACACCGAACACCTGACGGTCGGATTCGATGATCATGACATTGGTCACCGCCATCGATAGCGGCAGGGAGAGTTTCACCGTCGTGCCACGGCCAACGATGCTTTTGAGCTCCACCGTGCCGCCCACTTTGTCGATCGCGCTTCTGACCACGTCCATGCCGACGCCGCGACCGGAGAGGTCGGAGACGGTCTCGGCCGTCGAAAATCCGGGCGCGAAAACGAGATTGATCGCTTCCTGGTCGGTGATACGCTCGAGCCGCGCTTCATCGATGAGGCCCTTCTCGTACGCCTTGCGTTTGATCACCGCCGGGTCGATACCCTTGCCGTCGTCGCTGATCTCGATCACGGCGCGGTCGGATTCCTGGGTGGCGCGGATCAGCAGACGCCCGGCGGCGGGCTTGCCGGCGGCGCGGCGCACCTCCGGCAGCTCGATGCCGTGATCGAGGCTGTTCCTGACGATATGGATGAGCGGATCGGCCAGCGCCTCGACGATGTTCTTGTCGGCCTCGGTGTCCTCGCCTTCAAGCACCAGTTCGACTTCCTTGCCGAGCTTCCTGGAAATGTCGCGCACCAGGCGCGGAAAGCGCTGGAACACGAAGGAGAGCGGCATCATGCGCACCTGCATGATGGCATCCTGCATCTCCTCGGCGATGCGGTTGATCACCGCGTAGTGTGACTTGATCTCGCGGGAAAGCTCGCGCACGCCGTACTGGTTCTCGGCGCGGTTGGCGAGATAGGGCAGGCCGTTCTTGGCCACCACCATTTCGCCGATCAGGTTCATCAGCCGGTCCACCTTGGCCTGGTCCACCTTGAGAATCTTGCCGGCCTGGGCGTCCTCGGCGCGGCGGCCGAATTTCGCCTCGCCCTCGGCGGGCTCGGCGCGCGGAGCGCGACGATCCTCCGCTGGGGCCGGCGCGGTAGCGGAAGGTCCGGGGGGTGCGGCCTTCGTCTCAAAAGTCGGCGCTGGCGGGACGGCGGGTTTTGCGGCCTCTTGCACGGCAGCTTGCGGCGCCGACATCTCTTCAGTCGGCGCCGTATCGGCAAAACCGTCGAGGAAGGCCGCCAGCCACTCGGCGAGCGGGCGCGAAGTGTCGGCGGCGAGCGCTTCGGCAAGCCGCTCCTCGACTTCCTCGCCCGATTCGCCCAGGTTCGCCAGACAAGCCGAGAGGGTCGCGGCGCAGGCCTTGAGACGCCCCGGCAGCCATTTGACGCCATCGGGCAGCGCCAAAATCTCGGCCTGCACGGCGAGAATCTCCATCACACGGGCGCGCTCGTCGTCGGTCAGCGGTGTAGCTTTCTTAGGAGCGCCTTCAGGCGCGATAACAACGCCTGTTGCCGGTTCGATCGCCCCCATCGCGGCTGAAGCCGCTCCTACGGGATACCCCGGCCCCGTCGTAGGAGCGCCTTCAGGCGCGATGACGGCGTTCGCTGCCGATTCCGCCGCCCCCATCGCGGCTAAAGCCGCTCCTGCGGTCGCCCCTTCGGCGGCAACGTCCGCCAGCTCCGGTGGCGTCAGGGTTTCGAGCGAGCGAACGAGCCGCCGCAGCACTTCGCGTTCCTGTGGGCAAGTTTCGATCAGCGCCAGCAGCCAACGCAACGCGGAGGAAAGCCACAGTTCAGGCGAGGAAAGCTCCAGCAGGGTGCTCGCCGCAGCTTCCAGCCCCGCCAGATCGTTTTTGTCGATGAGATCGATCGCTTCCGCGACGAAATCGCCATACACCGGCCCGCCATTGGGATGCCCCTGCGGGATGACGAGCGCAAAGGGCGGCAGCGGCGCGATGTGCACCTGATCGGGCGTATAGCGGAAGTATTCGTCGATCTCCGCCCTGGGTGCGACCGCGAGCAGATGGTAGTCGAGCACGGAGCGGTAGCAATCCATTTCCGCAAGAGGCGGCCAGGGGGCGTTGGCCTGCGGGCGTCCCCAAACCAGCCCCGGCAGGTTGCGCGCCTGGAAGAGCGGGTCTTCGCCCTTGAAGAAGCATTCCTCTTCGGGGCGATAGGCGATCAAAAATGGCGTGGCCTCGCCGCTGGCGGCGCGGAAAGCAGACATACGCGCCGCTTCGGGAATCTCTGCGAGCGCCGGCAAAGGAATGGCGGCCGGATCGCACACGGGCGCATCTTCCTCCTCCGCCACCTCGCCATCTTCGGCCACGGCGGGCACCAGTTCGCGCAACGAACGCGCCAGAGTTTCTGCTTCGGCGGCATGCGCCGGGTCGGTCTGTCCCCCTGCCTCGATTTCATCGAGCAACAGGGAAACGAAATCCATCGCTTCGAGGAGCCGATCAGCGAGCTCCTGCGAATAGGCGACGCGCCCGTCGCGCACCGCATCCATCAGGTCTTCGCCGGCGTGCAGCACGCGGGTCATCTCCGGGAACTCGAACAGCCCACTGTTGCCTTTGAGCGTATGCACGGCGCGGAAGAGCTCCGTCACCAGCTCGACGCTGTCGGGCGCGTCCTCAAGCTGAATCAGCTTTTCGCCGATGGTTTGCAAAAAGTCGCGCGCTTCCTGGATGAACTGTTCGAGCAGCGGATTCATGCCGCGCCTCCTTGTCCCAAGAGCAGCCGGACATAGGCGAGCAGCACATCCGGCTTGATCGGTTTGATGAGATAAAAATTCGCCCCGGCTTCCCAGGCGCGGCGTTTGTCCTGTGGCTGCGCCTCGGTGGAGATCATCACCGCCGGCGCCTGCGGCATGTCCTGGCTGCGCAGCTCGCGCAGGAAGCCATAGCCGTCCTGCTTGGGCATGTTGATATCGACGAGATAAAGATCGAAGGGGGCGGGGGCGGCAAGCACCTTTTCCAGCGCCTCGATGCCGTTGATGGCCTCGACCACCTCGTAACCGGCATCGGTGAGGATCGAACGGTGGTACATGCGCACGGTGGCGGCGTCATCGACGACGAGGATGCGTTTGGGGCTCATCGTGCCTCCGGTTTCTGATAGACGATGGCATCAGGGAACTTGCGCACCTTGAACACCGAGCTGATGCGGCTCATCGATTCGGAATGGCCAAGACAGATGAAGCCGCCGGGATTCAGGGCGTCGAAAAAGACTTCGGCCGCCTGGCGGCGCGACAGGTCGTCGAAATAGATCAACAGGTTGCGGCAGAAGATCACGTCGAAGCCGCGATAGGGCCGGGTGTCGGCCGGCTCATTCAGGTTGACGCGGGTGAATTCCACCGCCTGGCGGAAGTCGTCCGAAATCTGGTAGTCGCCATCGGGCAGGCGTCGGAAATGCTTTTGCAGCAGCTTGGCCGGCAGGTGTTGCACCGAGCGCGCCGAGTAGCGGCCCTCGCGCGCTTTCTTGAGAATGTTGGTATCGATGTCGGAGGAAATCAGCTCCACATCCCAGTGTGCGATGTCCGGCCAGTATTCGGTGAGATACAGCGCGATGGAATACGGTTCTTCACCGGAGGAGGAAGGGATCGACCAGATGCGAATGGTCGACCCCGGCCGCTTGGTCTTGATGATCTCCGGCAGCATCGAGTCGACCAGGCATTTGAACTGGTATTCCTCGCGAAAGAAGTAGGTCTCATTGACCGTCATCGCATTGGTCAGGGCTTGCAGTTCCTCGCCGCTCGCCTGAAAGCGCATGAAGGTGAAGTAGCTGCGAAAGTTATTGTGGCCGGTGGCCTGGATGCGCTCGACGAGGCGCTTGTCCACGAAGTACCGCTTGGAATCCTCGAACAGGATGCCGGTCTTGCGGTAGAAAAACTCCCGGAACTTCAGGAAGTCCTCGTCGCTGATGGTGATGTCGGCCAAAGTGTTAGCCTCCGCGGATGCGTTTCAAGGCTAGATCGGCCGTGAAGGCGATGTAGGGTTCGCCGGCAAAGCGCGTTTTGAGCGCTTCGAGCGCCGGCACGGCCGCCTCGCTGCCGACCTCGCCCAAGAGGTCGACGGCGGTGGCGCAGACGTTGACGTGCTCATCTTCGCTGATCACTTCGATCAGCCACTGCTCGACGTCGGGGTGACGCAGGCTTTCGAGCACATTCACCGCGAAGATGCGCACATCCGGGTCCGGGTCGGCCAATAGCCCCGCCATGATCGGTGCCACCGCCTCGGGCAGATTTTTCATCGCCTCGATCGCTTCGTTGCGCAAGCCGGCATCCTCGCTGCGCAGGCATTCGACCAAGCCCTCGACCGCCGTGCGGTTGCCGATCAGGGTGAGACTGGTGAGGATGGCTTCGCGTACCGCGGCATCGGTTTCCTTGAATAGCCGCGCCGCCAGGGCGGCGGAAGCATCGGGAAAGGCGGCCAGATCGCGCGCCGCCCAGCGCCTGGCCTGCGGGTTGGAATCGGAAAGTTCAGCGACGAGACCGTCCAGATCGCGCGGGCGGCTGCGCTCGTCGGTTTGAACGGTTTGCGTTTCCTTGCGTTTGACGATGGCCATGGGGGCACCTTTCAGGTAGAGAATGCTTTGATCATCGTAGGAGCGCCTTCAGGCGCGATCGCAGCGGTCGCAGCGGCCTTAGGCGACGAAATCGTGGCTAAAGCCGCTCCTACGGGATGCCCCTGCCCCGTCGTAGGAGCGCCTTCAGGCGCGATCGCAGGGGTTGCAGCGGCTTCAGGCGCCCCAATCGTGGCTAAAGCCGCTCCTACGGGATGCCCCTGCCCCGTCGTAGGAGCGCCTTCAGGCGCGATCGCAGCGCTCGATGCCGGTTTCACCGCCCCTATCGCGGCTGAAGCCGCTCCCACAGCTAAAGCCGCTCCCACAGAAGCCGCTCCTACCGAAACATGGGTCATGGCAGGCATCATGATTTCAATTACGCGCCCAGCTCACGAGCTGGGTAGCGATTTTGTGGACGGGCAGCACGAGCGTAGCGCCGCTGCGTTCGATCAGTTCCTTGGGCATGCCGAATACGACGGCGGAGTCTTCCGACTCGGCGATGGTGCGGCCGCCCTGTTTCTTGATCTCGGTGAAGGCGTCGGCGCCGTCGTAGCCCATGCCGGTGAGCATGACGCCGGTGAGGGCAGACGCCTCGCAATGTTCAAGGGCCGAGCGGCCGAGGACTTCCACCGAAGGGTGCCAGAGAAAATTGGGGTTCTCAGGCTTGGGCAGCACCATCAGTTTCCCGGCACGGTTGGCGATCACCACGTCGGCGCCGCCCTTGCCGAGGTAGATGGTGCCGGGCCGAAGCTCCATCGGCTTGTTGGCTTCCACGACATCGAGGGCGCACAGGCTGTTCATGCGTGCGGCGAAAGGCCCGGTGAAGGAGGCCGGCATGTGCTGGGCAATGACGATGGGAAACGGGTAGTCGGCGGGCAGGCGGGGCAGGATTTCCTCCAGCGTCGATGGCCCGCCGGTGGACACACCGATCAGCACCAGACCCTCGGCCTCTTCCGCCGCCACGCTGCGGCGCACGAAGGCGGGTTTGGCGGCCGCCTTGCGCTCCTCGCGCAGTTTTTCGGTCAGGCCGCGCCCACCGGCCACCCCGCCCGCCTTGAGTTTGGCGCGGGCCGCCGCCTTCACCTTGGCCACCAGCTCGCGCTCGATCTCGCCGATGGAGAGCGAAATCGTGCCGCCGGGCTTGGCGATGTAATCCACCGCGCCCAAGGCCAGCGCTTCAAAGGTGGCCATCGCCCCCTTCTCGGTGAGCGAGGACACCATCACCACCGGCACCGGCCGCGTGGCCATGATGTGCGACAGCGCGGTAATGCCGTCCATCACCGGCATGTTGATGTCGAGCGTGATGACATCCGGCTGCCAGGCAAGGTTTTCCTCAATCGCTTCCTGGCCATTGCGCGCCGCGCGTATCTCGAAGCCGCCGTCGGCTTCGAAGATCTGCGTCAGTTGCCGGCGCATCAGCGCCGAGTCGTCGACGATGAGGAGCTTGATGGCCATGAGCCCGCCTTATCCCAGTGCCGCCAATTGGAACTGGTCCACCTCGTCGATGAGGTGCGCCGGGTCGATGAGCTGAATCATGCGCTTTTGCTTTTCCAGGTTCGCCACCCGGCCCAGCAGGCGGGACTGTTCGCTGGAGAGGTTGGGCGCGGCCTCGATGGCGCTCTTGGGGATTTTCAGCACCTCGGTGACCGCATCGACGATGAAGCCGGTGCGTACGCCGCCCAGCATGAAGACCATGATGCGCTGGCGTTCGTTGCGCTCGATGGGTGGCAGGTCGAGGCGCTTTCTCTGGTCGATCACCGGCAGCACCGAGCCGCGCAGGTTGATCACCCCCTCGACAAAGGAAGGCGCCTTGGGTACGTGGGTGAGCTCCTCGGGCACGCGCACGATTTCCTGCACGCTCTCGATGGCGACGCCGAATTCGCCGGCCGCCAGTTGAAACACCACCACCTGCTCTTCGTCGTCGGCCTCGAGTTCGCTGGCTTCTAGGCGCTCACTGTCAGAACTGTTGTTGGTTTCCACCGTTTTCAATGCCTCCTTGACTGCCGTGTGCGCAAACATGTGATCCACGGCGATGATCGACACCAGACGCTTGCCGCCATCGAGCCGGCACATCTGGCCGATGTCGCCCATGTTGCCCTCACGCGCCAAAAGCGCCGGCATGGCCTCGACCGCCTGTTTCGGCACGCGCAGCACTTCGGATACGCTGTCGGTCACCACACCGACCGCCGCCGCGCCCAAGCCGATCACCACGATGCGGCTTTTCTCGTCGAGCGCGCGCGTCGGCAGGCCGAACAGGCTGCGTAAAGAGACCAGCGGCAGCAGCCGGTCGCGCAGATTCATCAGCCCCAGGACGCTCGCCAGCGCATTCGGCACATGAACGATGGTCTCGGGCACCTGCACGATCTCCTGCACCCGCTCGATCTCCACCGCGTACTCCTGGCCCTCGACGCTGAAGCTCACCAGCTGCAGTTCGTCGCTGGCGGCCTCCTCGTCGGTCTCATGCGGAGCGCCAGTCGATGCGGCCGTGAGGCCGGCGGCGCTTTTCGTGAGCGCCGCAATGGCGGCAAATTCGCGGGCAATGAGCTGTCCGAAATCGAGCACCATCACCATCGGGAAGCCCCCCGCATCCTTGAGGATGCCAGTGAGCAAGTCGCTATCGACGGTGCTGCGAATCTCCTCGACGCCTTCGATGCTCTCCGGCTCGACATTGATCACGCTGGCGACGCGGTCGACGACGAAGCCGAGCGGCTGGCCCATGTCGATCACCACGGCGCGGGTGGCATCATCAAAGTCTTTTTCGGCGAAGCCGAAAATCCGGCGCAAGGAGACGATGGGCAACACCTTGCCGCGCAGATTGGCGAGTCCCTCCAGCGAGGCCGGCGCGAGCGGCACGCGCACGATCTCCGGCACGCGGATGATCTCCTGCACCGGCGCCATGTCCACGGCAAAGACCTCCTCGCCGACGAGAAAGACCACGAACTGCCGGGTATCGCTTACGGCGTCTTCCGCCGCATTTGCGACAGGCGGTTTTTCCAGCACATTTTCTGTCATGTACCGACTCCTTCGCTGCTATTCCTAATAAAAGGTGGCATTGTGGGAGCGCCTTCAGGCGCGATCGCAGAAGCCATTCCAGACTCGGCGGCTCGAATCGCGGCTAAAGCCGCTCCCACGGCCCATGTCGCTGCCACGCCCGTCTCCCTCAGGCGCTTTGCAGCTCATCGGCGAGCGAGGCGATTTCCTCGATGGCGGCGGCCAGTTCCTCGGCGCCCTTGGCCTGTTCTTCGGCGGCGCTGGCCGCTTCGGTGGCGGCTTTCTCGGCCTCCTGGGCGGCGGCGGCGATCTGTTCGACGCCCTTCTTCACTTGGGCGATGGCGGTGGCGATTTCAGTTGCCGCCGCGAGGATTTCCTGGGCACCGCGATCCACTTCGGCGATCTCGGCTTCCATCTGGTTGAGGTTGGCGGTCGAGGTCTTGGCCTGTTCCGCTTCGCTCACTGCCGCCTTGGCGATTTCGTCGAGGTCTGCGGATACGGCAGCGATCTGGTCCTGCACCGCCTTGACCAGATCCTTGATGCGGTCGGCATTTTCCGCCGAGTCGCGGGCGAGGTTGCGGATGTCGGTGGACACCACGACGAAGCCCTTGCCGAATTCGCCGGCGCGCGCCGCCTCGATGGAGCCATTGACCGCCAGCATGTTGGTCTGGATCGATACCGTGGTGATGGCCTCGACGATCTTGTCGATGCGCCGTGATACCTGCTCCAGATTCTTCACCTGCTTGATGCTGGCCTGGGTGGTGGTGGCCGAGGCATTGATGCCGGCGATCAGTTCTTCCACCGACTTCTTGTTGGTGGCGAGCAGTTCCCGCACCACGCGCACCTTTTCCGCACCCTTGGTGGCGCGCTCTTGCGCCACTTGCAGGCCTTTCTCGATCTGGGTGACGGCGGCGGCCGATTCTTCGGTGGCCGCTGCCGCGGTCTGCGCGCCCTTGCGGATCTGCTCGATGGCCGTAGTGATCTGGCTGGCGGCACGGTTGATCTCCTGCACGGCGGAGGAGAGCTCCTCGGCGGCGGAAGCGACGTCCTCCGCGCTCTTGGCGACATCGGTGGAGTTCTTCAGGTCCTCGGCCAGTTCCGAGAGGTTCTGTGCCGCCTGCTCGCACTCGGCCAGGGCCGTGGCCTGCTCGGCGACGGTCTTGTTGGTTTCCTCGGCGGCGGCGGATTGCTCCTCGGCGGCGGCGGCGATGTCTTCCGAGCCTTTCAGCGCCTGCTGCGCGGCGGCATTCGATTGCGCCGCGCCGGCGGCGATTTCCTGCATCCCCCTGACCGCATCGGCCAGTTCAGAACGAATGCGGGCCATTTGCTCGGCGACGGCGTTACCTTTCTCGACCTCGCCCTCCACCGCCTTGGCCGAGGTATTGATACCTTCGGCGATAACCTTGACCTCGCGCTGGATCTGCGCCACCAGTTCCTGGATCTCCTTGGCGCTCTTTTCCGAGGTTTCGGCCAGCGTGCGCACCTCGTCGGCCACCACGGCGAAACCCTTGCCGTGCTTGCCGGCACGCGCCGCCTCGATGGCGGCATTGAGGGCGAGCAGATTGGTCTGATCGGCGATGCGCACCACGGCCTTGACGATGTCGCCGATGTTGGTGGCCTGTTTTTCCAGCTCCGCCACCTTTTCGACAGACGCCATCTGCCGCTGCGCCGCCACGCCGACATTGGCCACCAGCTTGCCGACCGCATCCCCCGTGACCTGGGCCAGCGACTGGCAGGCCTCGGATTTGTTCTGTGATGTATTGGCGTTTTGCAGTTGCCGGCCAATGGAAACGGTCACCTGCTTGAAGGCGGCGAGCAATTCCTGCGAGGCGCCGGAAGCCTCTTCGGCGCCGGTGGCGATCTGGTTGGAAGCGCGCTTGAGTTCCTCGGCCGCCGAAGCGGCCTCATTGATGCCGGAAGCGAGTTGTGCCGTCGCCGCGGCGATGCGCTCGGCCGCCTGCTGCTGTTTGGCCAGCGTCCGGGCCCGCTTGCGCTGGGCTTCGGCCTCGCGTGCGGCGGCGGCGGAAGGCCTAGCAGTTGCGGAACTCGTTGCGGAAGCAGCGGTTTTCTTGACCAAGGCCATGAGGAGACTCCTTACGTGTCAATCGATCGACGAAGCGGGGATAAGACGAGCGAAAATGAAAAAGCCGTCGGCAAAGAGGCCAAACGGCAACGGGAAAGGTCGGGGCGATGCGGTCGTGCGCGACACGTCGAGGACCCCTTCTGGGTGCGCAGGATTTGACATCCTCCCCGGCCTGAAGGCCCGAGATTCCTACGGCGCTTAAGGCGCGGCATTGAGCCACACCTTAAGTCGCTTCGGTGGGTTCCTGGGCCGAGTGCGCAACCGTCAACCATTCCCCGCCCTCAATGCCCGCAATGGCGGATGGATCAGCAACGGATAGGTCGCGAGCGTCCCGGCCAGACCGATCGCCAGCCCCGACCCCAGGACCCCGATGACCCAAAGGCGGAGATCGAGCCTGAATTCGAGCTCGAAGATCCGCTCGGCGAGCCACCAGGCCGTCATCTCGGCACAGACCGCGGCCAAGAGTCCGGCCAAGAGTCCAGCCAGGGTGAACTCGAGCGCCAGACTCATCAAGAGACGGCGTCGCCTGGCGCCTAGGGTCCGCAGGATCGCATGCTCGGTGCGTCTCTGCTCCAGACTCGCCTGGATCCCGGCATACATCACCAAGAATCCCGCCGCCAGGGTGAAGAGAAAGACAGACTCGATGGCCAAGGCCCCCCGGTCGATGACCTGACGGACCTGGCCGAGGATCGTCTCGACGTCGAGCACGCTGACGCTTGGAAAGCGCCGTGCCAGTTCGGCGATCAGTGACTCGCGCTCGCGCGGCAGATGAAAGCTGGTGATGAAGGTCGCCGGCTCGCCCTGAAGCAGCTTGGGTGTGGCGACGACGAAGAAATTGACGTTGAAACTGTCCCAGCGCACCGCGCGCAGACTGGTGACCGGGGCGCTGACCTCGTGCCCCGAGACCCAGAAGGTCAGGGTATCGCCCAGCCTGATCCCGAGCGTCTCGGCGAGACCGCGTTCGACCGAGAACTGGGGTGCGACCTCGGCAGCCTCCGTCCACCATTGTCCGGCGACGATCCGGTTGTCCGACTGGGGTTTGCTGTCGTAGCTAAGATTGAACTCGCGACTCGCCAGCTGCACGGCGCGTGGGTCGTCATAATCGGACGGCTCGACCCTGCGCTCGCCGATCCGGATCAGTCGCCCGCTGACCATCGGATGGAGTTTGACCGTTCTGATCCCGGAGTCGCTCAGGAAGGACTGTAAGGGTTCGACCTCGTGCGGCTGGATGTTGATGAGGAAGTAATTGGGCGCGCCCTCGGGTAGGGTCTTGCGCCAGGATTCGAGCAGATCCACTCGCACCAGGGTCAGCAGCAGCAGGGCTAGGCTGCCGATCCCAAACCCGAGGATCTGGAGCGCGGCCGTGCCAGGACGGCGGGTTAGGGCCGCCAACCCAAGTCGCCAGACGCCGCGCACACACCCGACGAGCCGTCCGGCGAGCTGCAAGAGCAAATAGACGTTTGCCGCGAGTATGAAGAGGGTCGCCAGCACCCCACCCAGGATCATCAGCCCGAGTTCCAGATCCTTGGCCTGCCACAGGATCAAGGACGTCAAGGTCAACCCGGCCATCCCCAAGGCCAGGAGCGCCGGGGGGCGCGGTGTCCCCAGCTCGCGCCGCAGTGCGCGCAGGGGCGGCACCCGTGCAAGTTGGATCAGGGGCAGCCATGCAAAGCTGAGCAGCGTGAGCAACCCGGTCGCCAGCCCGGTCAAGACGGGGGCTGGTGAGGCCGGTGGCAGATCGTCCCCTAGCCAATCGCCCAGCGCCGCCACCAGACCCAGCTGACCCAGCCAGCCGGTCAGACAGCCGACCAGGCTGGCGATGACCCCAAGCAACAGCAGCCGCCCGACCAGGACCTGCATCGCGAGACGGCGCGGGGCACCCAGACAGCGCATCACCGCCAGGGTGTCGGTCTGGCGCTCGACCAGACGCTGACCGGCGAGCACGATCGCGGCGCCGGACACCAGCAGGGTGACCAGGGTTGCCAGATGCAGGAAGCCTGAGGCGCGCTCCACCGCCGCGCCGAACTCGGGCCTGGCCTCTAGGGCATCGGTCAATTTGACATTGGCCGCCAGCCGAGTGCGTGCCCAGTCGCGATAGTCCGCGATCGCCCTGGCCTGACCCGCGATCAACAGCCGATGGGTGGCGCGGCTTGCCGGCCCGATCAGACCTGTCGCGTCCAGATCGGCACGGTTCATCAGCACGCGCGGGGCGAGCGAGAAGACGGCGCGTCCCTGATCCGGTTCATCGGTCAGGATGGCACCGAGGCGTAGATGCGCCGCACCTACCTCCAGAGTCGCACCGAGTTCGAGCCCGAGGAGCCGTAGGAGTCTGGACTCGACCCAGACCTCACCTGGCAGTGGACCTGAGGCGACTGGGCGGTCAGGACCAGCGCGGGTCGCGGCGATCCGCAAGTGCCCACGCAATGGATAGCCCGGATCGACCGCCTTCATCGACACGAGCTGAGGGCGCTCCCCCATGACGACGCTCCGGAACTCCAGGGTGGTTGCGGTTTCAAGACCCCGTGCCTGGGCCTCGGTCGCGAACTGGATATCGAGCGGGCGGGAGGACTCGAGCGCTAGATCGGCGGCGAGCAATTCATTGCCCTGGCGTTTTAGGGTCGCCTCGATTCGATCGGTGAAAAAACCGACGGCGGTGGTTGCCGCGACCGTGACGACCAATGCCGCCGACAGCAGATAGAGCTCGCCGCTGCGCCAATCCCGGCGTAACAGCCGCCACGTCAGACGCCAGGCGTTCATGCCAGTGACTCCAGTCGTCCATCCTGCATCCGCAGCCGTCGATCGCAGCGCCCGGCCAGAGCTGGATCGTGGGTGACGAGGACCAAGGCCGTACCAGATCCAGATTCGCGCGCTGTCTCCTGGCGCAGTTCGAGCAAGAGCTCGATGATACGTTCACCCGTGGTCTGATCGAGATTGCCGGTCGGCTCGTCGGCAAACAGCACGGACGGACGGGGCGCATAGGCGCGGGCGATGGCCACGCGCTGCTGCTCGCCGCCCGAGAGTTGGTGCGGATAGTGCCGGGCACGCGCGCTCAGTCCCACGCGGGCAAGCGCCTCTTCGGCACGGCAGTCGGCATCCGGGGCGCCGGTCAATTCTAGCGGCAACAGCACGTTCTCGCGTGCAGTGAGCGTGGGCAGGAGCTGGAAGTTCTGAAACACGAATCCGACCCGACCGGCGCGCAACTCGGCACGTCCGTCTTCGTCGAGCCGATCGACGCGCTGCCCGCACAGCCAGACCTCGCCTGCGGTCGGATCGTCGAGTCCGGCCAGGAGCCCGAGCAGGGTTGATTTTCCCGAGCCTGAGGCACCGAGGATGGCCACCGCCTCACCGGCATGGACATTGAGATCTACCCCGGCGAGGATGGTCAAGCCACCACTCGGGCCGGTAACATGCTTCACCAGTCCAATGGCTTGCGAGACGACCGGGTCCGTTGACATGAGATCGAGACTCCTGACGCTGATTCTGCTGTGTGCCGTGCCGACCGCCCTGGCCCAGGCGGCGGTCATACTGGTGCTGGGCGATAGCCTGAGCGCCGGTTATGGTATCGACCTCGAACACGGCTGGGTGAGTCAGCTCGCCGCACGCATCGAGCGTGCAGGACTCCCACATCAGGTAGTGAACGCCAGCGTCTCGGGCGAGACCACGTCCGGCGGACTGACGCGCCTGCCGGCGCTCCTAGAGCGCCATCGACCCTCGGTGCTCGTCATCGAGCTTGGCGCCAACGATGGGTTACGCGGTTGGGACTTGGGTGTGATCCAGGATCATCTTACGCGACTCGTCGTCCAGGGGCGGGAAGCTGGGGCACAGGTATTGCTCATTGGGGTCAGACTGCCGCCGAACTACGGTGTGTCCTACAACGACAGGTTTCAAGCCGTGTGGATGCAGGTCGCTGCCGAACAAGGGGTGCCCCTGGTGCCAGATCTGCTCAAGGGCGTGGCCGAAGACTGGGATCTGATGCAACCCGATGGCCTGCATCCGACCGCCGAGGCTCAAGGGCGAATTCTTGATAACGTCTGGCCGATCCTAGAACCCGTGTTGCTGGGAGTGGAAGAAAAGCGCTGAATACTTAAGGAAACGCTCAATAAATCGCGTGCCTCTCAATCGCGGCTGAAGCCGCTCCTACAAAATCAATGGGTTATGGGAGAAGGTGTTGCCACGAATGGAATCAATCAGCGTTTCCTTAAGGCATTGAACAGAGAGATCGAGCGAGAGCTCCCCGGACGAGCGTCGCAGGAATCCCCAGCCTTCAGGCCGGGAGGATGTCAATCAGTGGAAGTCAAGCTATAGTCCAGTCCTTGCCCGGTGTTGTACATCTGGAGTCTCTCATGCAACGTGTCACTATCGTCGGTTCCGGGTTTGCCGCACTGACGTCCGTCATCGAGCTGCGCAAGCGCGCACCCGAGGTCGAGATCACGCTCGTCAGCCGTCGTCCTGAGTTCGTCTACTACCCGGGGCTGATCTGGGTGCCCTGTGGTCTGCGCACTGGCGATGACCTGGTCATCGATCTGCGCCCCTTTTTTGAACACATGAAGGTCAAGCATCTGGCGGGCGAGGCCACAGGGCTCAAGAACGGCGGTCGCCTGCTGGAGACCACGCACGGTTCAGTCGAGAACGATGGTCTGATCATCGCCAGCGGTGGGCGCTTCATCAAGACACTCCCCGGCATTGAGCACGCCATCGTGCCCTGCGAGGGCGTGGTCGCTGCCAAGGAGATCCGCGACCGGGTGCGCGCCATGGATGGTGGTCACATCGCCATGGGCTTTGCCAGTAATCCCAATGAACCGAGCGCGATGCGGGGTGGGCCCATCTTCGAGTTCCTGTTCGGGCTGGATAGCCAGCTTAGGCGCGAAGGCAGGCGCGACAGATTCAGCCTGCATTTCTTCTCCCCGGCCGAGCGTCCCGGCAACCGGCTCGGACCCAAGGCGGTCGAGGGTCTGCTCGCCGAGATGGCGCGCCGTGGTATCCAGACCCACCTCGGTCATAGGCTCAAGGGGTTCAGCGAGACCAGGGTCACGACCGAGGCCGAGGAATTCGCGGCCGATCTCATCCTCTTTATGCCGGGGCTGACCGGTAATGCCTGGTTCGATGCGACCGATCTGCCGCGCTCGCCAGGCGGGCTGATCAAGGCCGATGCCCAGTGCCGGGTACCCGGGTTCGAGCGGGTCTATGTCGCAGGCGATGCAGGCAGTTTCCCAGGTCCCGACTGGATGCCCAAACAGGGCCACATGGCCGATCTCCAGGCGCGGGCGGCGGTGCGCAATCTGCTCGCCGAGTTTGCAGGCAAGAAACCCACGGCCAGTTTCCGCGTCGAGCTACTCTGTATCGTCGACACCAACGACAGCGGCATGCTGGTCGCGCGCAACGAGCGGTTTAACCTCGTTCTACCCTCGCTGCGGTTGTTCCACTGGTTCAAGCGGATGTTCGAATGGATGTATCTGAATAGATATCGCTAATCAAAGGGTTGATCTTGGTATCGCAGTAAAATAGTGCGAAATCGCCTCGGATTATAAAGTAGTATTCGTTAGAAGTCGCTGAAAAGGCGACCATCTTGGCCAGCGTCGGCGGATGGAATCTCCTGCCGTCTCTTCCGATCAATCTTCACATCTTTATTAACCCCAGTCCTCAATAAAGATGTGGATCGCGCTGAAGGCGCTCCTACCCCGCCAATGCCTCCCGTAGGAGCGGCTTTAGCCGCGATCTTGGCAGTTGATGCGGGGATGGGTGCCGCGATCGCGCCTGAAGGCGCTGCTCCCACCATCCTCGCGCCTTACGGCGCCCCTACGCTAACCAGCACTCACCTTGGTTGGACCGAGAACCTGAATAGTTACGGCAGGGGATCGAGCTCGGCGCCTTCCTTCTTGACCGGCAGCAGGTCGTCGCGACTCAAGCCCAACCAGACCACGATCGCGGTGGCCACATAGATGCTCGAGTAGGTGCCGACCAGGATGCCGATGATGAGCGCTAGCGCAAATCCGTCGATGGCCTCACCACCCAGGACGTAGAGCGCCACCAGGACCAGCAGTGTGGTTCCCGAGGTGACGAGGGTGCGAGAGAGGGTCTCGTTGATCGAATTGTTGATGATCCCGATCACCGTGCCCTTGCGCATGCGCCGGAAGTTCTCGCGCACCCGGTCGAAGATGACGATGGTGTCGTTGAGCGAATAGCCGATCACCGCCAGCACCGCCGCGAGCACCGTCAGGTCGAAGGGGATCTGAAACAGCGAGAAGACGCCGACGGTGAAGAGTACGTCATGGATGAGTGCCACCACCGCGCCGACGGCGAAGCGCCATTCGAAACGCAGCGCGACATAGATCAGGATGCCGATCAGCGAGAACAGCACCGCCAGTCCGCCCTGTTCACGCAGTTCTTCACCGACCTGTGGACCAACGAACTCGACGCGGCGCATCTCGACCTGCCCCTCGGCGGCACGACTCAAGGCCGCAAAGACACGATCGCTCAACTTGGCGCCCGCCCCGTCCTCCTCAGCCTGCGGGGCTAGACGGATCAGGATATCGGTCCGCGAGCCGAAATACTGGAGGGTGGCCCCCGTCTGGCCCTGCTCCTTGAGGAGGGCGCGGATCTCGTTCAGATCGGCCGGCTGGGCATAGCTGAGCTCGATCAGGGTACCGCCGGTGAAATCCAACCCGAAGTTGAAGCCGCGAAAGACGATCCACAGCAGACAGACGAACAGGGCTGCGCCTGAGAGCCAGGCCGCCGTCTTGCGCTGGCGCATGAAATCGAAGTTGAGTTCGTTGATGGTGCGTTTTTGAGTCATGGCGCGCCTTCCCTCAGATGGCCAGTTTGTTCAGTCGCCGTCCGCCGTAGATCAAATTGATCAGGGCGCGCGAGCCGAGGATGGCAGTGAACATGGAGGTGAGGATGCCGATGAACAGGGTCACAGCAAAGCCCTTGACCGGACCCGTGCCGAAGCTGAACAGCACCACGGCGGCGATGAGCGTGGTCACATTGGCATCGACGATGGTCGAGAAGGCCCTGTCATAGCCGGCATGGATGCTCGCCTGGGGCGAGTTGCCGTTGCGGATCTCCTCGCGGATGCGCTCGTAGATGAGCACGTTGGCGTCCACGGCCATGCCGATGGTGAGCACGATACCGGCGATGCCTGGCAGGGTGAGGGTGGCCTGGAGCATGGAGAGCACGGCGACGATCAAGACCAGGTTGACCAAGAGCGCCAGGTCCGCGATCAGTCCGAACACCCGGCAATAGAGGGCCATGAACAGCAACACCAGTCCCATACCAAGCATGACCGAGGCCAGACCCTGGTCGATGTTGTCCTGCCCTAGGCTAGGTCCGATGGTGCGCTCCTCGACGATCTGGATCGGTGCGGCGAGTGCGCCTGAACGTAGCAGGAGCGCGATGTCGTGCGCCTCGGCGCTGCTGTTGAGCCCCGTGGTCTGGAAGCGCCGCCCGAACGGCTCGCGGATGGTGGCGACACTGATCACCTCCTCGACCTTACGCGTGGTCTTGACCGGCTCGCCATCGACCATCTGGGTCGTGGTGCGATTCTCGATGAAGACCACGGCCATGGGTTTGCCGACGTTCTCGGTGGTCACCTCAAGCATCCGCCGCGCGCCCTGGCTGTCGAGACTGACGAACACGGCTGGGCTGCCGCTCTGGCTGTCGAAGCCGGCCGAGGCGTCGGTGATCTGGTCGCCGGTGACGATCACACGGCGCTTGAGCAGGATCGGGGTACCGTTGCGCTCATAGTAGAGCTTACTGCCGACGGGCGGACGTCCGGCGAGGGCGTCGGCGATACTACCCTCGGTGTCGACCAGGCGGTATTCAAGGGTGGCCGTGGCACCGAGGATCTCCTTCAGACGGCCCGGATCCTGGGCACCCGGTAGCTCGACCACGATACGCCGCTCACCTTGGCGGGCGATGCTCGGTTCGGCCACACCGAGCGCATTGACGCGGTTGCGTAGGGTGGTGATGTTCTGGTGGAGTGCGAAGTCCTTGATCTTCCGTTGCTCGGTCTCGGGTAGGCTGGCGCGCAGCACGAAGGCGCCGGCGTCATCGCTCGGCTGGAGGTCGAGTTCGCTGAATTCGCGCTTGAGTCGCTTCTCGGCGGACTCGCGCGAGGCGGCGTCCTCGAAACGGATCAGGATGTTGTCGCCATCGCGGGTCAGGGTCAAATAGCGGATCTTCTCCTCGCGCAACAGGGTGCGGATGTCGCCGCTGTAGCGTTCGCGGGCTTGGTCAAGCGCGGCCTCCATATCGACGTCGATGACGACATGGATCCCGCCCCGCAGGTCCAGTCCGAGCGACATCGGATTGAGACCCAGCCAGCGCATCCAGCCCGGAAGATTGGCCGACTGGGTGAGCGCGGTGCGGTAGCGTTCCGACAGGGTGCGCTCGATGGCCTCCTGTCCTTGCAACTGTTCACCAGGCGTACCGAAGCGGGCAAGCAGCTTGCCGCCCTCCAGGGACTCGATGCCCTTGAGCGGAACCTTGGCATTTTCAAGCGCGGCCTTGATCTCGGCAACGCTGGCCTGGGTGATTTCATGACCACGTGCGGCGGTGATCTCGATCGCTGGATCCTGGGAGTAGAGGTTCGGCCAGGCCAGCAGTAGACCGAACAGGATGACGCCCAGGATGAGTAGATTCTTCCAGAGTGGATAACGGTTCATTGGGGCTCCGGCGCATTGGAGGGTGGCGGTTCGCCGCCTGCGGGAGGTCTCTGGAGGGATCGCAGGGCGCAGCGATCCGCTCCGAGTGGGTAAGAGGTCAGAGTTCTTGCAGCGTACCCTTGGGTAAAAGGGCCTCCACGGCGGTGCGACGGATCTTGACCTTAATGCCCTCGGCGACCTCAACCAGGGCAAAGTTCTCGCCGAGGTCGGCGATGCGCCCGACCATGCCGCCCAGGGTAATGATCTCGTCGCCCTTGGCCAGTGACTCGACCATCTTGCGGTGTTCTTTCTGGCGCTTGGCCTGCGGACGGATCAGCAGGAAGTAAAAGACGACGGCGAACAGGACCAGCGGCAGCAAGGCCATGAAGGGATCGCCGGACGGTGTGACGGCCTCGCCCTGAGCCAGGGCATCGGGGATAAAAAAGCTCATGAGTCGGTTCCTTGTGTTAGGCGGATTGCAGATTCGACGCGAATCCAAAGTGGGCCCCACAGGGCACGAACAGGCCGGTGTCGCGTCCAGGCCGCGATACGGCCCGCGAAAATAGCAAAAAATTATTGCACAGTGAGGAGATGGAGTCCGCAACAGGATTCAGTTCAGCGCCTTGGTCTTGAGTGCTCGGGGCACGGGATCCGTGTAAAAAACCGCCCCCGATTGGGTGGCTTGTCTTTTTAGCGTGCGAAATCCTCTGCTAATTTCCCAAAGGTAGCACCGAAAAAAAGGCTTGTCGCCGCTATGGAGACAAGCCTTTGATTTTGTTTGGTGCCCAGGGGCGGAATCGAACCACCGACACGCGGATTTTCAGTCCGCTGCTCTACCAACTGAGCTACCTGGGCGAAATCGGAATGGGTTCATTTAAGGTCGAGCTCATCATTAGACCGATTTCGGATCGGTTTGTCAAGCGCTCGTTATAATAGGGATACTCCCCATCGCTGCTATTTTACCTTCATCCCAGGTTCGGCACCCGAGTCGGGGCTGAGGATGAAGAGATCTTTTCCGCCTGGACCCGCGGCTAGGACCATGCCCTCGGAGACGCCGAAGCGCATCTTGCGTGGGGTCAGATTGGCCACCATGACCGTCATCCGGCCTTCCAGATCCTTGGGGGCATAGGCCGAGCGGATGCCGGCGAAGACGGTGCGTAGCTCACCGCCGAGATCGAGCCTGAGTTCGAGCAGCTTGTCGGCCCCCTCGACCAGACGCGCCTCGCGGATCAGGGCCACGCGCAGATCGACCTTGGCGAAGCTGTCATAGTCGATCGGCGCGGCGATGGGGTCGCGTTCGAGGTGCGGATTGGCGGCGGGTGGGGCAGCGGTGACCGGGCTTGACCCGGCAGCGATCAAGTCCTCTTTGGAGGCCTCCAGCATGGCCTGGATCTGTTTGGGGTCGACGCGGGTCATCAGCGGCTCGAAGGGGGCGATGATGTGATCGAGCAGGGGCCTGGCCAGCGCCTCCCAGGTAGGTGGCTCGATCCGAAGGAAGGACTCGGACTTCTCGGCAGTACCGGGCAGGATGGGGCGCAGATAGCCGATCAGCACCCGGAATAGGTTGAGGCCCATGGAACAGATCGCTTGCAGTTCGGCCGCGCGTCCGTCCTGCCTGGCCACCACCCAGGGGGCCTTCTCGTCGATGTACTGATTGGCGCGGTCGGCGAGCGCCATGATCTCGCGCACGGCGCGGCTGAACTCGCGCCTCTCATAGGCCGCCGCGATCGACTCGCCCGCCGCGATGAACTCGGCGAAGAGTTCGGGCTCGGCCAGCGTCCCCGAGAGCCGTCCATCGAAGCGCTTGCCGATAAAGCCGGCACAGCGGCTGGCGATGTTGATCACCTTGCCGACCAGATCGGCATTCACCCGGACCGCGAAGTCTTCGAGGTTCAGGTCGATGTCATCGACGCTCGGCCCCAGCTTGGCGGCGAAGTAATAGCGCAGATATTCGGGATCCAGATGCTCAAGATAGGTACGCGCCTTGATGAAGGTGCCGCGCGACTTGGACATCTTCTGCCCATCGACGGTCAGGAAGCCGTGGGCGAAGATGGCCGTCGGAGTACGGAAGCCGGCCCCGTGCAGCATGGCCGGGAAAAACAGGGCATGGAAATAGATGATGTCCTTGCCGATGAAGTGATAGAGCTCGGCGGTCGAGTCTCGGCCCCAGAAGCGATCGAAGTCCAGTCCGGGCGTCTTGTCGCACAGCTTCTGGAAGCTGGCCAGGTAGCCGATGGGCGCATCCAACCAGACATAGAAGAACTTGCCTGGATGATCCGGGATCTCAAAGCCGAAGTAGGGCGCATCGCGCGAAATGTCCCACTCCTGGAGCCCGGCGGCGAACCATTCGTCGAGCTTGTTGGCGACCTCCTTCTGCAAACTGCCGCCACCTGTCCACTCCCTGAGCATCGCCTCGAAGTCGCCGAGCCTGAAGAAATAGTGATCTGAGGCGCGCTGCTCGGGCACCGCGCCCGAGATGACCGAACGTGGATTCTTCAGCTCAGCCGGCGAATAGCTGGCGCCACAGACCTCGCAGTTGTCGCCGTACTGATCGGGTGCGCCGCATTTGGGGCACTCGCCCTTGATAAAGCGGTCGGGCAGGAACATCTGCTCGACCGGGTCATAGGCCTGGGTGATGGTGCGCTTGACGATATGCCCGGCGTCGCGATTGCGCTCGTAGATCAGGGTCGCGTAGTGCCGATTCTCGGGCGAGTGGGTCGAGTGATAGTTATCGAAGCCGATGCGAAAGGCGGCGAAGTCGGCCTGATGCTCCTGGGCGATGCGGGCGATGAGCTGCTCGGGCGTGATGCCCTCCTGGCGTGCGCGCAGCATGATCGGCGTGCCATGGGCGTCGTCGGCGCACACATACCAACAGTTATGGCCGCGCATCTTCTGGAACCGCGCCCAGATATCGGTCTGGATATACTCCACCAGATGGCCGATGTGGATCGGGCCATTGGCATAGGGCAGGGCGCTGGTGATCAGGATGTCGCGGGGCTGGCTCATGGAGTGGCTCGGATGGGTTGATACGTGGTTAAGGGTTGGATGGAATTATCTCATGATTCGCGTTCGGCGCGGCCTGGTATCTGGCGTGGAGCTTGCGGTATGACTTACTCTCAATGTCTTTTGCGGTTTTGTCCGCGTTGAATTCGTTGCGGCTGATACCAAACTTGCCGCCGACATCCGACCCAAATCCCAACGGAGTATCCCATGTCCCAACCCATGAAAGACGCCATCGAAGCCGCCATTAAGGATTATAGGGAACCGCATCTCGGGCGCGATCTGGTTGCCGCCCATGCCGTCAAGGACATCGCGATCGAAGGCGATCAGGTACGGATCAAGGTCGTGCTCGGATTTCCGGCCAAGGGGATTGAGCAGGATATCGCCGAGGCGCTGACCGAGCGCGTCTCCAAGGTAGAGGGCGTCGGCGCGGTCGCGGTCGATGTGGGCTGGGAGATCAAGGCCCACGCGGTCCAGAAGTCCTTGAAGCCCATCGATAATGTCAAGAACATCCTTGCCGTGGCCTCGGGCAAGGGTGGCGTGGGCAAGTCGACCACGGCCGTCAACCTGGCACTGGCCCTGGTCGCCGAAGGGGCCAAGGTCGGTCTGCTCGATGCCGACATCTATGGCCCCTCGCAGCCGCGGATGCTCGGACTCCATGGCCAGCCCGAGTCCAAGGACGGGCGCACGCTCGAACCCATGGTCAGTCATGGCGTCCAGACCATGTCGATCGGCTTCCTGATCGAGGAAGAGACCCCGATGATCTGGCGTGGCCCCATGGTCACCCAGGCGCTGGAGCAGCTGCTCAAAGACACCAATTGGTCGGATCTCGACTATCTGGTCATCGATCTGCCGCCGGGCACGGGCGACACCCAGCTCACGTTGGCGCAGAAGGTGCCGGTCTCGGGCGCGATCATCGTCACCACGCCCCAGGACATCGCCTTGCTGGCGGCGCGCAAGGGGCTCAAGATGTTCCAGAAGGTCGAGGTGCCCGTCCTCGGCATCGTCGAGAACATGAGCATCCACATCTGCTCCAGGTGTGGGCATGAGGAACCCATCTTCGGGTCCGGTGGGGGGCAGAGGATGGCCGAACAGTACGGACTGGAGCTCCTAGGTGCCCTGCCGCTCGACATCCGGATCCGCGAGGAGACCGACAGCGGCAAGCCCACGGTCGTCGCCGAGCCTGAGTCGCGTATCACCCAGATCTATCGCGAGATCGCCCGCAAGACCGCCGCCAAGCTCTCGCTCCAGGCCAAGGACTATGCGTCCAAATTCCCGCGCATCGTGATCCAGAATACCTGACCACCAGACGGCGCGTTCCAGGGACATTCTTGCGTGTGCCGGTGGCCCGGTGCGCGACAAGCCTCGGCCTTCAAGGCCGAGGAAGGATCGCGCGGACCGCAGCCGTCCTTGGCTTTCGGTTTCAATGTGGTGTCTGTTGCGGTTCGATGGATTGGCGCACGATGGCGATCGGCGCACCGCCGCAGGATGAAGCGAAGTAGGACGGCGACCCTAATATTGCCTATGCAACGACATCAAGCCTTCAAGTACGAACTGATTCCCAACGGCCAGCAGGAGCGGCAGATGCGCCGCTTCGCGGGCGCGTGCCGGTTCGTGTTCAACAAGGCCTTGGTGTCGCAGAAAGAGCGCTATGAGAGAGGTGAAAAGAAGCTCGGCTACGCCGGGTTGAGCAAGCTGCTCACCGAATGGCGCCACGGTGAGGAAACCGCATGGCTGGCGGATGCGCCCGTTCATCCGCTGCAACGGGCGCTTCTCGCGGGATGCCAATCATGCGAGACGAAGGGCAGGACATGGCAGACGCTTCTGCCAGGATGCTGGCTTGTGCCAATGTCAGCCCGGATGGCCTGTGGATCGAACCGCGTTGGCGGTCGGAAGCAGGAACCCACCGAAGCGATTCAGGTGTAGCTCTATGCTCCATCAGGACGCCGTAGGAATCCCCGGACGGAAGGCCGGGGAGGATGTCAAATCCGCGATTGCGACAGCCGTTCAGCCTTCAACTTAAGGAGCACGTCCCAGCATGATCTCCCAAGCCATGGCCCAGCGCCTCAATGCCCAGATCAATCGCGAACTATATTCGGCCTATTTCTATCTCGGACTTTCGGCCCAGGCCGAGTCCATGAACCTAAAGGGCGTGGCGGCCTGGTTTTTCGCCAAGCACGGCGAGGAACAGCAGCATGCGCTCAAGATGTACCGCTATCTGATCGACCAGGGTGCGACGGTCACATTCAGCGATGTGGCTGCACCGGCGAGCGTCGAGCGCGGCGTGCTGCCCATGTTCGAGCGCACCCTGGAGCACGAGCGTTCCGTGACCGCCGCCATTACCGAGCTGATCGATGGTGCGCTCTCCGAAAAGGACCACGCCACCCACATCTTTCTGCAATGGTTCGTCACCGAGCAGATCGAGGAAGAGGCCATGGTCGCCGACATCATCGGGCGGGTGCGGCTGTTCGGGGATCAGGGGCAGTCGCTGCTCATGATCGACAACGAACTCGGCGCCCTGGCCAAGCAGATGGCGACTGGTGCGGCGCCCCCGTCCGGTGTCGCCGCCTGAGATCGGGGTCAAACGAGGCACGCAAGCTCCATGAGCAAAAAGTCTAAAAAGTGCTGCAAGAAGTACCGCGAGGGCAAGCGTTGCAAAAAATGTCCAAAGGACTGAACGCTTGAATGCTCACCTCACAGATCGCTCCTCGCTCCAGCGCCATATCGAGCACTCGGCACTGGCTGCGGCAGCCCCGATCTTGGAGGATCTCAAGACCAGAGCTGGTCTGATCTTCCAGCTTGGGATCAAGAGCGCGCCGCTGTTCGTCGGCCAGGCGCTCTTCATCGCCGAGCAGTCGATCATCGACGATGTCGAGACCATCTATTTCTTTACCCGCGAGGGCGAGTTCTTCGAGCGTGTCTTTGCGTCCGTGGTGCCAAACGGGCGTCTCGCCAATCACGTCCTGCCGCGTGCGCGGTTACTGGAAGTGAGCCGACTGGCGACCTTTTCGGCCTCGCTGCGCGAGGTGAGTCTCGACGAGATGCGCCGGCTCTGGAGGCTCTACGACAGCCAGTCGCTGTTCGCGCTCGCCCGCTCGCTCGGGCTGGAACCCGAGGCGCTGGAGCCGATCTGCGCGCGCCACGGGCTGCCGCTCGACGAGACCATCGTACATCCCTGGCTCGACACCCGCGTTAGGGCCCTCTTTACCGACCCAGGGTTCGTCCAGCTCGTCTCAGGCCGGATCGCCACGGATCGACAGGCCGCGCTGGCCTATTTCGCGCAACAGGGACTGATCGACGGTCATGGACCCTTCGGTCTGGTCGATATCGGATGGCGCGGAACCATCCAGGACAACCTTGCCTGGATGCTGCCAAACACGCGTTTCTTCGGTTACTACCTGGGGCTGCAACGCTTCCTCAATCCGCAGCCGCCCAATGGCATCAAACGCGCTTATGGCCCGGACGCCAACCTCAACCTGTTCTTTAGCCATCTGCTCGATGCCGTCTCGCCGATGGAGATGCTCTGTAACTCGCCGCACGGCAGTGTCATGGGGTATCGTCTGGAGGCTGGGGTGGCACGCCCCTGGCGTCTGACCGAACCGACCGAGAATGCCATCCATGCCGAGGTGGTGCGGCACTTCCAGGATGGCGTACTCTTCGCCTGTCGTCACTGGGCGCCCCATGTAGAGACACATTCGATCCGCAGTCAGGATCTACGCGAACAGGCCTGTCAGATCTGGAGCGACTTGATCGAGCGCCCCGATCGCCAGATCTCGGAGGCCTATGCCGCCCTCAAGCACAACGACGTCTTCGGCGTCGGCGGCTTCGTCGACAAGCGCCTCGTGCCCTCGCCCTGGCGCATGATTCGCGGGATCTTATGGTCCGAGGACAGGCGCGCCGTTATCCTCTACATCAAGCAGACGCAGTGGAGTTCGGGGCTGTGGCAGCGCCGCGACCTAGGTCCAGTGCATCGTCTGATGCTGATCGCCGCCCTGAGCCTGGGACGGGCCTACAAGCATCTGCGCATGTGGATGCACTATCATCTCGTAACCAAGCGTTGACGCGGATCCTCAAGGTTTTTTAAGGATTTAAGGGTCATTGACTCGGCCCTGATCGACCGCTAACTTCTTAATAGACGCGAATCACCGTCCTTACACGAGGCCCGCATGTCGATCGCCGCCCAATACTTTGATGTCCATCAGCGGATGCGCGATCAGGGCGTGATCTTCTCCTTCGTCGGTTATGTCTCCGAGGGCATCCTGTTCTCGCTCGGCGAGGCGCTCAAGCAGAAGATGCGCCTGGATGAGACCGACGCCAATGTCACCAAGCGCGTCTTCTCGATCTTTGTCGAGCAGGTGCAAAACCTCATCCGCTACTCGGCTGACCGCCTCCAATCCGAGAACGGTACCCCCACCGAGTTGAGTTCGGGCCTGGTCATGGTCGGGCGCGATGCTACCCATTTCTTTGTGGTCTGCGGCAATGTGGTCGGGCGTGCCGAGGGCGAGGATCTGTGCAGTCGGCTCGAAGAACTGGCGCGTATGGACCCCGACACCATCAAGAGCTACTACCGCGAGAAGCTACGCGAGCCACCCGAGGCCGGCAGCCGCGGCGCGAGCATCGGCCTGATCGAGATTGCGCGCCGCTCGACGCGCGCGATCGAGTTCGGTCTGACCGAACTCGAGGCGGAGCGCGCCTTCTTTTGTCTCAAGGCCTATATCTAAAAATGCCGTCTCGACCGATGGATAGACTCCAGCGTCCTCAGACCGAGCGCTCGCCCCTGGTCGATTTCGATTTCGATCGCCACCGGCTGCATCTCGAAGGCGAGTCCTATCCGGAGGACGCAGCAGCCTTCTTCGGTCCGCTGCTCGTGGCTCTGGATCACTATCTCGTGCATCTGCGGGCCGAGCCGCCCGCATCACCCCTGGTCGTGGATCTGCGCCTGACCTATTTCAACAGCAGCAGCGCCAAGGCGTTCATGAACCTCTTCCAGCGTCTGGAAGCGGCGGCGCGCGATGGGGTCGAGGTGCAGGTCAACTGGCACTATCAGAGCGATGACGAGACCATGATGGAGTTCGGTGAGGACTTTAGGGAGGATTTCCAGGCCGCTCGTTTCGAGCTCTGTGTCTTCGACTGAACCGGGGACGACCATGTCTGCCCATGCCCATGACCTAGAATCTCAGGGGACCTACTCGCTCTATGCCCACGAGGAGTCGGTCATCCGTCAGGCCGAGTCGATGCTGGGCAAGCTCGACGAGGTCGCCAACGGGGTGCGCCTGCTAGCCCAGGCCTATCGTGAGGGCTATCGTGAGACGATGCGGCTGGTGCGCATCAGTGATCGGATGCAAGCGGAGCTGCACGCGGCCAATCGCACGCTCCTGAATCAGGCCGCCGACCTGCAACGGCTCAACAAGGCCCTGCATCAAGAGATCGAGCGGCGCGAGGCGCTTGAACATGAACTGCGGCGCATCGCCTCGGTCGATGAGCTGACTGGCCTCCATACACGGCGCCATGTGCTCGAGCTCGGCGAGCACGAGCAGCGCCGACGCGCGCGTCATGGGTATGATCTGTCCATCCTCATGATGGATCTTGATCACTTCAAGCGCATCAACGACGGTTTCGGCCATGCCGCCGGTGATCAGGTACTGGGCGACTTCGGTTTTCTGCTGTGTTCCAGTCTGCGCCAGGGCGACATCGCCGGACGCTTCGGCGGCGAGGAGTTCCTGGCGATCCTGCCCGAGACAGATCTGGCGACCGCTCAATCCATCGCCGAGCGACTCTGCAAGCAGGTGCGCGAGAACAGCACCCTGTGGAAGGATCAATCGCTGGCAGTCACAGTCAGCATCGGATTGGTAGCGGTCGACCGTGACGAGTCCCTCGAGTGTGCCATCGCGCGCGCCGATCATGCACTCTATCTGGCCAAGCGCGCCGGGCGTGATCGGGTCATGGTCGGTTCCGGGCCGGACCTTGACGAATAGGGCCGGGGCGATGCCTGCCGTCGTGCCTGTCCGTCTCCTGCTTGTATGGCTGGCGCTGGTCGCGGCGGCGCCTGTCTCGGCCGGCGAGCGCTATGCGGTCGGCGTGGAGAACATCGACTATCGGCCCTATCAGGCCGGTCACACCGGGGTCTTCGAGGGGTTTGGGCGCGAGCTGCTCGATGCCTTCGCCACCGAGGCCGGGATCGTCTTTGAGTATCGACCCCTGCCGCCGCCGCGTCTGCTGGCGAGCCTGCTTCAGGATCGGATCGATTTCAAATACCCCGACGATCCGGGCTGGGCACCCGAGGCACGCGCCGGTCAGGTCATCCATTACAGCCGTCCCATCGTCGCCTATCTGGACGGCACCCTAGTGCGGCCCGAGCGTCTCGGGCAACCGGTATCGATGCTGCGCGTGCTTGGCACGGTGGTCGGCTTTACGCCGCTGGCCTGGCGCGCGGCGATCGAGTCGGGCGCGGTCAGTCTCCGGGAGAACGCTGACTTTGGCGCGCTCTTCCAACAGGTTTTAAGCGGGCGCATCGATGGCGCCTATGCCAATGTCGCTGTAGCACGCGATCAGTCCCAGCGGCTGTTCGGACACCCGGACGCGCTGGTCTTCGATCATCGTCTGCCGTTCGCACGCGGCGACTATCGGCTCTCGACGCGCCGTCATCCGCAGGTGATCGCGCGTTTCGACCGCTGGCTCCTCGACCGCGCCGATCGGGTGTCCGAACTCAAGCGGCGTGCCGGCCTGAGCGAAACAGATCCGGATCATGACGCCCTCGACTGAGCCCCTGGTCGGTGCGGCGGATGAAGCCGACACGACGCTCAGCCACATTCCGCTGCGACATAGCCTGACCTTCAAGCAGGCGGCTGTCACACTCCTGGTGGTGTTGCTGCTGGGGCTTGCGGTCGGCACGCTCGAGCTCGTCCTGGACTGGCGTACCAGGCGGATTGAGGTACGCGAAAATCTGGAACGCACGCTCGATCTGGTCGAGGGCTCGGCCACCGAGGCGCTCTATCAGCTCAATCCCGAACTGGGGAGCCGGGTCGTGGATGGACTCATGGTCTTCGATCTGGTGCGGTACGTCGAGCTGCGCGACGACTTCGGGCGCGTGCTGGCCAGTCGCAAGAGTCCGCCCCTGGCCGCCAGTCCCTTCCATCGCTGGTCCGAACTCTTCGCGGACATGATCCACTTCAGCCGCCCGCTGCGTCAGGCCGAACCCGATGGCGCTCGGATCGAGGTCGGCGTGCTCCGGGTCGAGCTATCGCCCGAGCGGTTGACCGAGCAGTTCCTGCACCAGGCGATGCGCGGTGCGCTCTTCGGTGTCGTGCGTGCAGCGGGTGTCTTGCTTTTGGTCATGCTCCTGTTCTATCTCATGCTTACCCGACCGCTGCTACGATTGGCACGCGCGGTCGCCGAGGTCGATCCGGCGTGTCCAGGTCGCTGGTCGGCGCCTACACTGCCCGGACATGGACGCGACGAGCTGGGACTGCTACTGGCACATCTGCGCCGGCTGCTGGATGCCTCGCAGGACGGTCTGGATCAGCGTGACCGGGTACAGGCCGAGCTGACCGCGCTCACCCGCGAGCTGGAACAGCGTGTCCGGGAGCGCACCCAGGCGCTCGAACAGGCCTTGCTCGACCTGGAGACACGTAAGGAGGAGATCGAGCATGCCTTTGAGGAATTGGATTGGACCCATCGACGTTTGAGTGAGACCAATCGTCTGCTCCTCGAAAGCCATGCCTACGCTCGACGCATCCAAACCTCGATGTTGCCCGATCCGGCGGCGCTCGGCGCCGACCTCGGCGAGGTCCGTGTCCATTGGGAGCCGCTGCATCTGGTGGGTGGCGACTGGTATTGGCTGGAGCGACGCGGCAATCAGTCTCTGATCCTGCTCGCCGACTGCACCGGACATGGCGTGCCTGGTGCCTTCGTCACCCTGGTGCTGGCCGCGGTGACCGAACAGGTGCTGCGCGAGATGTCGGTCTGGGAGCCGGCCCGGATCCTCGCCGACATCGACCGGTTGGTCAGGCGACGTCTGCGTCAGGACCGAGCGGGCGACTGGACCGGACTGGACTCCGACGACGGACTCGAGGCCGCCGTGCTGCTTTGGGACGCTGGATCCCGTATCCTGGAGTTTGCGAGCGTGGGCGGCATTCCCTTGCTGTGTCTCGATCCAGGCAAGGGGGTCACCACGCTTCGCGGCACGCGCGGCCATCTCGGCTATCAGAGCCTGAAACCGCCGGCGGCGATCGCGACCGAGCGCATCGCTGTGGCCCCAGGCGCGACCCTCTATCTGCTGACCGATGGTTTCACAGACCAGATGGGCGGCTCGCCGCGTCGTCTGCTCGGGCGGGGGCGGATCCTCGACTGGCTGGAGTCGCACGCTACACTCGGACTGAGCGACCAGATCGAGGGACTGTGCCGGATGCTTGCCGATTATCGTGGCGAGGAGCCGAGACGCGACGACATGACCCTGATCGCCTTTAGGCCGAGAGCGGATGCTGAGCTCAAATGATGTCGGTGATCTTCCACTGAGCACCGATCCGCGACAGCCGGATGTGGGTGGCGTTCTCGCCGAGCCGTCCAAGCCGGATCAAAAAGCGATCGTGCGACTCGAAGAAGGCAAAATCGACCGCGCCGATCAGAGAGGGCGTACCCTGGCCCATGACCTGGGTGGCCGCTTCGCGCAGGGTCTCGCGCACCCAGTCGAGCGTGATGGCCTGCTCCAGGGCCGCGTCGCCCAGGCGTTCGAGGTTCTGGCCGATCCAGCCGGTGATGCCCTGGGGCTCCGCTGCTGGCAGCATACCGCTCACGCCAGCGGCCAGACGGCGCTTGTAATTGGCACGGATGGCGGGGAGATCCACCAGTGTGGCCAGCTCGGTCGGGTCCGGACGCAGGAGGGCGCCGTCGAGCCGATAGAGGCTGTAATAGGGCCAGAGACCATAGATGACGAGGACCAAAAGCAGGAGATAACCGATGAATCGCATCCGGGTCGCCTCAGTGTCAGTTCTTTACGCGGACGTGTTGGAGTGAAGTCTAAACCCTTTAGCGGCGCGGACGCGACCCAGGGGCTTCAAACCTACCTGGTCGGCGGTGCCGTGCGCGACCTCCTGCTCGGGCGCATCCCCGAGGAGCACGACTATGTCGTGGTCGGCGCCAGCGTCGAGGACATGCTCGCCCGTGGTTTTAGGCAGGTCGGCAAGGACTTTCCGGTGTTCCTGCACCCGCAGACCCAGGAGGAATATGCCCTGGCCCGCACCGAGCGCAAGACCGCGCCCGGGTATCGCGGTTTCCAGGTCCAGTCCCATCCAGGCGTGACCTTGGAAGAAGACCTGAGGCGGCGTGATCTCACCATCAATGCCATGGCGATGGACGCCACGGGACGGCTGATCGATCCGCATGGCGGTCTGGCCGACCTTAAGGCGCGCATCCTGCGCCACGTCTCCCCAGCCTTCGTCGAGGATCCGGTGCGTATCCTGCGTCTGGCGCGCTTCACCGCCCAACTGGCCGATCTGGGATTTGGTATCGCCGAGGAGACCCTAGAACTGGCGCGCGCCATGGTCGCGGCCGGCGAGGTCGATGCCTTGGTCCCGGAACGGGTGTGGCAGGAGATGGCGCGTGCCCTCGCGGCGGACCGACCAGCGCGCTTTTTCGAGGTGCTGCGCGACTGTGGTGCCCTGGCGCGCCTGCTACCCGAGCTCGACCGGCTCTGGGGCGTGCCCCAGCCGCCGGAGTGGCACCCGGAGATCGACACCGGGGTGCATGTGATGCTGGTGCTCGACATGGCCGCGCGGATCGCGCCCGAGCTGGAGGTGCGGTTCGCCGCGCTCTGTCACGATCTGGGCAAGGGTGTGACACCGCCCGAGATCCTGCCCAGCCATCATGGTCATGAGGAGCGCGGTCTGGTGCTGGTCGAGTCCATCTGTGATCGCTTCCGCGTCCCCAACCGCTGCCGCGAGCTGGCGCGCCTGACCACCGCCGAACACGGACGGATCCACAAGGTCGAGGAGCTGCGCGCTGGCACCATCCTGGAGCTCTTCGAGCGCGCCGACGCCTTCCGGCGCCCCGAGCGCTTCGAACAGCTGCTGGCCGTCTGCGAGGCCGACTTTCGCGGTCGCACCGGCTATGCCGAGCGCCCCTACCCCCAGGCCGAGGTCTGGCGTCGCCTGTTTGCCGCAGTCGCTGCGGTCGATACCGGCACCATCGCGCGCGCCGCAGGCGAGCCGCGCCGGATCGCCGAGCACCTCCGTGCCGCGCGGCTTTCGGCGATCCGGGGTGTCCGTCCGGATTTGTCTTGAGTCCCCTCCCTGTCACATCAGGCGTGTCCCTGACTATTTAAAAAAACACTGAACCCAAGAATTGCTGATGTCTGACACCCCCCTCTACACCGCCGAGGGCATCGAACGTCGCCCGCTGAAAGACTTCACCGAAAAGGCGTATCTGGACTATTCCATGTACGTTATCCTCGACCGCGCCCTGCCGCACCTCGGCGACGGCCTCAAGCCTGTCCAGCGGCGCATCCTCTACGCCATGTCCGAACTTGGGCTCTCGGCAACGGCCAAATTCAAGAAATCCGCCCGGACTGTCGGCGATGTGCTCGGCAAGTTTCATCCGCACGGCGACTCGGCCTGTTACGAGGCCATGGTCCTCATGGCCCAACCCTTCAGTTCGCGCTATCCACTCATCGATGGCCAGGGCAACTGGGGCTCAGCCGACGACCCCAAGTCGTTCGCCGCCATGCGCTATACCGAGGCGCGTCTGACCCCCTACGCCGAGTTGTTGCTCACCGAGGCCGATCAGGGCACCATCGACTGGCAGCCCAACTTCGACGGCACGCTCGAGGAGCCGCGCCTGCTCCCGGCGCGCCTCCCGAACATCCTGCTCAATGGGGCCAGCGGCATCGCGGTCGGCATGGCCACCGACATCCCACCCCACAATCTGCGCGAGGTCGCCCGCGCCTGTATCCATCTGCTCGAACACCCGGACGCGGCCCTCGAAGACCTGGTCCGGTTTCTCCCCGCACCCGACTTCCCGACCGAAGCCGAGATCATCACGCCTGCCGCTGAACTCCTTGCGCTCTACCGCACGGGCACCGGTAGTCTCAAACAGCGCGCGCGCTACAGCCGTGAGCAGGGCGAGATCGTCATCACCGCTTTACCCTATCAGGTCTCGGGTAGTCGGGTGCTGGAGCAGATCGCTGCCCAGTTCAATGCCAAAAAGCTCCCCATGATCGAGGACTTTCGCGACGAGTCCGATCACGAGTATCCGACCCGACTCGTCATCGTCCCGCGCTCCAACCGGGTCGATGTCGAGCGACTGATGTCACATCTGTTCGCGACCACGGATCTGGAGCGCAGTTATCGCGTCAATCTCAACCTGATCGGTCTCAATGGTCGCCCGCGTGTGATGAATCTGCGCGAGATCCTGACGGAGTGGCTGATCTATCGCACCGAGACCGTGCGTCGCCGGCTCCAGCATCGGCTGGAGAAGGTACTGGAACGCCTGCATCTGCTCGATGGCCTATTGATTGCCTTCCTCAATCTCGACGAGGTGATCCGCATCGTACGCACCGAGGACGAGCCCAGGCCCGTGCTGATGGCGCACTTCGGCCTGAGCGAGCCTCAGGCCGACTTCGTGCTGAACACCCGCCTGCGTCAGCTTGCGCGCCTGGAGGAGATGAAGATCCGCGCCGAGCAGTCCGAACTGAGCGTCGAGCGCGACCAACTCCAGCGTCTGCTGGGCGACGAACGCGCGCTCAAGGGCCTGATCCGCGACGAGATCGCCGCCGATGCCGAGCGCTATGGCGACGCGCGCCGCTCGGCCTTGGTCGAGCGCGCGCCGGCCTGTGCACTCGATGAGACCGAGCTCGCACCGAGCGAGCCCCTGACCGTGGTCCTGTCCGAAAAGGGTTGGGTGCGCGCCGCCAAGGGGCACGAGGTCGATGCCATCGCTCTGAACTACCGCGCCGGCGATGCCTTCCTAAGCCTGGCGCGCCTGCGCAGCAACCAGCCCGCCGTCTTCCTCGACTCGACCGGGCGCAGCTATGCGCTCCCGGCGCATAGCCTGCCCTCGGCGCGCGGTCAGGGCGAGCCGCTGACGGGGCGTCTCGATCCACCGCCCGGCGCGCGCTTTGTCGCCGTGCTCGGCGACCATCCCGAGGCGCGCTATCTGCTCGCCTCAGACGCCGGCTATGGTTTCATCGTCCACTTCGAGGAGCTGATCGCCAAGCCCAAGGCCGGCAAGGCGGTGCTGAGCCTACCGGAGGGGGCACGCCTCTTGGAGCCGGTGCGCGTCGATGCGATCGAGGACGCGAGCCTGGCCGCTGTCACCACCTCTGGACATCTGCTCCTGTTCCCACTCGCCGAACTGCCCGAGATGGCGCGCGGCAAGGGCAACAAGATCATCGGACTGTCATCCAGGGGCACGGGTAATGAAGGCGAGCGCCTGATCGCACTCGCCGTGGTGAGGGAGGGCACGACCCTGACCGTGCTGTCCGGCAAGCGTGAGCTCAGGCTCAAGCCGGCTGATCTGGCGCTCTACCGTGGCGAACGCGGTCGACGTGGTAGACTCCTGCCGCGTGGTTTTCAGCGCGTCGATGGCTTGCGGACCTGAGCGAGCGGTTCGGTGTGATCTTCGAGCCTGACCACGTGGGTCGCGGCTTAGGCTGAACCGCAGACCCAGTGTCCGCGATGTATTATTTAAGTCTAGCTGGACAGGACGTACAGCGCCCATAACTCCTCTACCGGAGGCTCAATGATGGATGATGGTCTGGCGACGATCCTCATCGTCGACGACTCGCCCGAGAATCTGGCGGTGCTCAGCGAATTGCTGCAAACCGAGTATCGCGTGCGTGCTGCCACCTCGGGTAAGAAGGCGCTGCGCGTGGTCAAGACTGCGCCCAAACCAGACCTGATCCTGCTTGATGTCATGATGCCCGAGATGGACGGCTACGAGGTCTTTGCGCGGCTGCGCGCCGATCCCGAGACCCGTGACATCCCAGTCATCTTCGTCACCGCCATGCACAGCACCGAGGCCGAGATCCGCGGGCTGGATGTCGGCGCGGTCGATTACATCGCCAAGCCGATCGTGCCGCCGATCCTGCGTGCGCGCGTCCACACCCAGCTCGAGCTCAAGCAGGCCCGCGACTGGCTCAAGAACCAGAACGACTATCTGGAGATCGAGCTGGCACGGCGCATGAGTGAGAACCTGTTGATCCAGGACGTCACCATCCATGCCCTCGCGCATCTGGCCGAGATCCGCGATCCCGAGACTGGCAACCATCTGCGCCGAACCCAAGGTTATGTCCGCGCCCTGGCCGAGCAACTATCCGATCACCCGCGGTTTGCCGATTTTCTCACGCCACATGCCATCGAGTTATTGGTCAAGTCCGCGCCCCTGCACGACATCGGCAAGGTCGGGATTCCGGACCACATCCTACTCAAGCCCGGTCCACTCACACCCGAGGAGTGGGAGATCATGAAGACCCATGCCAAGCTTGGGCGCGACGCCATCGAACAAGCCGAGCGCGACGTCGAGCGGCCGCTTGAGTTTCTGACGATGGCCAAGGACATCGCCCATTATCACCATGAACGCTGGGACGGAACCGGTTATCCCGAGGGTCTGGCCGGCGATGACATCCCGATCGCCGCGCGGCTCATGGCCCTGGCCGATGTGTTCGACGCGATCATCTCACAGCGGGTCTACAAGCCACCGCTGTCCTTCGAGGAGTCCTATGCGATCATCGTCGCCGGACGCGGCACCCATTTCGACCCCGATGTGGTGGATGCCTTCGTGGCGCGTTTCGATGAATTCCAGAGGGTCGCGACCCGTTATGGCGAGACCGAGACGGCGGCCTCAAACCGCCTCCCGTCTTTTGGCGATGCGGCTACGGCCAAATGAGGCCTGTTCTCAGCTTGGACTTGGTTTAAGTCCGGGGCTAGACAGTCTGAGGCCATGCCTTAAGGAAGCGCTGATTGATTCTATTCGTGGCAAAACCTTCTCACGTAACCCATTGATTTTGTAGGAGCGGCTTTAGCCGCGATTTAGAGGCACGCGATTTGTTCAGCGTTTCCCTAGGAAGCGCTGATTGATTCCCCCTCTGGGAGGGCAACTGTGTTTCGGGTCAAGCGGTTTTCCCATAATCAGGATCCCAGTGCGCCTGATCGCGCAGCAGGGCGTTGAGGAGGGTCAGGGGCTTGCGCAGGCATGCCAACGAGGGCCACCTTGGCGCTCTTCCTGGTCTCGCGCCGTCGGGTGGAGAACGCCTTCAGAATCGGGTCTTAACGCACCGTCGAGCGGGTTGCCCTAGAGAGCCCGTGGCGCCGGCTCGACGGCTTGGGCAAAGCAGGCGAGGACGCGCGCATCGAGACGATCCGGCTTGGCGATGCCAACCCAACAGGTTTCAGGATGCATCATCCTGGCTCCGAATACCCAACCTGGCAGAATCGGGCTTTACGCCCTGGCAACTGTTCGGGTTGTTGAGGAAAACCCCGCATCGACCCAAGCGCTCCCACGAGCTCAGAATCAGAGGGTGGACGGTCTGAGGGGGTAAATTCATCTTATACAAGGGAGTTATTCAGTGCTTCCTCAAGAAGCGCTCAGAAGCCGGCGAGTGTCGGCAGATCGGTGAAGGGGTGGCCCACGATGAGCCTCGAATCACGGGCCGACATGACGCCGCCCTACTCGAACTTCTCGACGACATAGCCGATGCCGGCCCCGATACCCGCTCCGATCGGACCGGCGACGACACCACCCACTGCTGCCCCGGAAACCATCCGTTGCTGAGTTTTGTTCATATTCGCGCAGCCCGTGAGTATCAGCAGGGCAGCGCATGAAATGGCCAAGGCGCGTTTCATCGTTATCAACCCCCATTCAACTGTTTCAGTTGGCGATTATGAGCGCTCTCAAACAGGGCAATCTCGGTCTTTATTGTCGACAATCAATCTTGACATTAGCGATGGATTGGCTATTTTAGGGCGTAAAAAGCCGATTAATGTCGACATATCCACCATGACACTGGCGGCCCTTGACCTCGAAGACGTCCCTGCGCGCACCCTCGCCGATCGCCTGTTCGACCAGCTGCGTCAGGCCATCGTCGAGGGCGAGATCCCAGCGGGCAGCAAGATCAGCGAACCGGCGCTGGCGGCGCGTTACGGCGTCAGCCGCGGATCGCTGCGCGAGGCGCTGCAACGGCTCGAGGCCATCAAACTCATCGAACGGCGCGCCAATGTCGGCGCCCGCGTCGTCCAGCTCAGCAGCATCGAGTTGCTGGAAATCTACCTGGTGCGCGAGGGCCTGGAGGCCATGGCGGCGCGTCTGGCCGCCGAGCGGATGTCGGACGCTGCCATCGCCGACCTCAGGGCCCTGCTCGAACATCACGGTCGAGAACTCGCGCGCGATGACTGGCAGCGCTATTTCCAACAGGAAGGCGATCTCGATTTCCATTTCCGCATCGCCCGTGGCAGTGGCAACCGCCGTTTGATCGAGATCCTATGCAACGATCTCTATCACCTCACGCGTCTCTACCGCTGCCAGTTCGGCATGAGGAGTCATCGTACCCGTGAGGCGCTGCATGAGCATGAGCTGATCGTCGAGGCCATCGCCGCACGCGACGGCGAGCTGGCCGAGTGGATGATGCGCCGCCACATCCGCGCCTCGCGTCAGGTCACCGAGCAACAACTGACGCTGGTCGAGGCCGGCCTCCAAGCGCCGGCGACCAGCGACCGGCAAATTCGCCGTTCGCGTCAAATGTCCACGACGCCATCGGCGTCCTCCAGCTGAACCGATTCGAGTCCATCCGGCTCCATCAACCGAGATGAGCATCATGACCCAAACCACGACACCAGGCGCCAGGCTGCGCCTGGCGGTCCAGGAAGAGCATCCCTTGCAGGTGGTGGGCGTCATCAACGCCTATCATGCCCGCTTGGCCGAGCGCACCGGCTATCGCGCCCTCTATCTATCGGGCGGCGGAGTGGCGGCCGGTTCCTATGGCCTCCCGGATCTGGGGCTGACCAGCCTAGACAATGTACTCGAGGACGTCGGACGCATCACCGCTGTCACCGAGGTGCCGCTGCTGGTCGATGCCGACACCGGCTGGGGTGGGGCCTTCAACATCGCCCGCACCGTCAAGCAATTGATCCGCGCCGGGGCCGCCGGCTGTCACATCGAGGATCAGGTCGCGGCCAAGCGCTGTGGGCACCGTCCCGGCAAGGCGATCGTCCCTCAGACCGAGATGGTCGATCGCATCAAGGCCGCCGTGGATGCGCGCACCCATGACTTCGTCATCATGGCCCGTACCGACGCGCTGGCCGTCGAGGGGCTGGAGGCCGCCATCGAGCGCGCCCTGGCCTGTGTCGAGGCCGGTGCCGACATGATCTTCCCCGAGGCCCTGACCGAGCTGGCCCAGTACGAGCGCTTCACCGCCGCCGTCCAGGTGCCGGTGCTGGCCAATATCACCGAGTTTGGTACCACCCCGCTGTTCACCACCACCGAGCTGGGTGCCGTGGGCGTATCGCTGGTGCTCTATCCGCTGTCGGCCTTCCGGGCCATGAACAAGGCCGCGCTCAACGTCTATCAGGCCATCCGACGCGATGGGACCCAGGCCAATGTCATCGAGACCATGCAGACGCGCGAAGAGCTCTACGACTATCTCGATTATCACCGCTTCGAGCAAAAACTCGATGCGCTGTTTGCCCGGGAAGGTTTAGGCGAATAACGACGACCAACAATGGGACCGCCAAGGCGCGAAGGACGCCAAGATCGAAGAACGGCATCCAGATGATTCGATTCCGGCGCCGTTCTTTGCATCCGACATGCTTCGTGCTCTGTGCGCGTTAGTGGTTCCAAAAACCAAGCGAGGAAACGATGACCGAGACCCACCAGCCCAAGCCAAAGAAGTCGGTCGCCCTCTCTGGCACCATCGCCGGCAACACCGCCATCTGCACCGTCGGCCTCACCGGTAACGACCTGCACTATCGTGGCTATGACATCCTGGATTTCGCCGACCAGGCCGAGTTCGAGGAGATCGCGTATCTGCTCATCCACGAACGTCTGCCGACCCGCGCCGAACTGGAGGCGTACAAGCGCAAGCTCAGATCCATGCGCGGCCTGCCGGCGGCGGTTAAGACTGCGCTGGAGCAGATCCCAGCCTCTACCGCGCATCCGATGGACGTGCTGCGGATCGGCTGTTCGCTGCTCGGCACCCTGGAACCGGAACGCGACGACATGCCCGTGGCCGGCGCGCGCGAGATTGGCGACCGGCTCATCGCCTGTTTTGGCTCGATGCTCCTGTATTGGTATCACTTCGCCCATCACGGACGACGCATCGAGGTTGAGACCGACGATCAGACCATCGGCGGTCATTTTCTGCACCTGCTGCATGGCGAGAAGCCGAGCGAGGATTGGGTGCGCGCCATGCACACCTCACTTATCCTCTACGCCGAGCACGAATTCAACGCCTCGACCTTCACAGCGCGCGTGATCGCGGGCACCAACTCGGATATGTACTCGGCCATCAGCGGCGCCATCGGCGCACTGCGCGGTCCCAAGCATGGTGGGGCCAACGAGGCCGCCTGTGCGATCCAGCAACGCTATGCCAGCGCCGACGAGGCCGAGGCCGACATCCGTGACCGGGTGGCGCGCAAGGAGATCATCATCGGCTTCGGTCATCCGGTCTATACCCTCTCTGACCCACGCAACAAGGTCATCAAGGCCGTCGCCGAGCGGCTCTCGAACAGCAATGGTGACCGGCGCATGTTCGAGGTGGCCGAGCGCCTCGAAGGCGTCATGTGGGAGCTCAAGCGGATGTTCCCCAACCTCGACTGGTTCTCGTCCGTCTCCTACGCCCAGATGGGGATTCCGACTCCGCTGTTCACGCCGATCTTCGTCATCTCGCGCACCACGGGCTGGGTCGCCCATGTGATCGAGCAGCGCCTGGACGGCAAGATCATCCGCCCGAGCGCCAACTATATCGGGCCGGCGCCTCTGAGCTGGGTGCCGATCGAGGCGCGCTGATCCGGCGGTGCAGCAGGCCCGTACCTTCAATCCGCGGGATTCGTCCTGGATCAGGGTGGCGCCATTCGCTGACCCGATCGAATCGGCGGTTGGCGCGGGTCAGGGCGTTTGCGGTAAACAACCCTCGACTGAAGTCGAAGGCTTTATTGTGAGACGCAGCAAACATGGTTGACCGCATCCCCAACATTGGGCGTGTTTACAGCCGCCCTTGGCAGCGGGGCCCCGCTGCCAATCCGGGCAAGGTTTCGACTGGCGTTGCAGTCGGCGTGCGCCCGGAGACCACACTTGCGGTGCATTATACACCACATGGTGCACTTTGTGCGCCCGCCATTCCTCCCGCGACTCAAGTCGCGGGTTTCCTTGCGGAGGGTCTATGAAACAGACACGCCGCCGGCCGCTCATCGCACTGGGATGGATCACCCTCCTGCCCCTCGTGATCGACACTCAGGCCACGCCGGACGCAAATGCTGCGCGCGCCCCATCGAGCCTCAACCCAACCCCGGAGGTCGACTCCATGACGACGTCAGACAGTGCTGAAACCGCGGCTACCCCTTCGCCGGCGCCCCTGGATGGCGCGACCCTGGCACAGGCGCGACAGTTGGTGATGTTCGAGGCGGAAGACTGCAGGGCTTGCAAGCAATTCAAGGCCGAGGTGCTGGATCACTGGCAGTCTCCGGTCCCGATCGCACGCAGTCTGAGTTTCAGCGCACCGCTCGGCTGGACGCTGGATCGACCGCTGTTTGTCACGCCGACGCTGGTGCTGTTTGAGAACGGTCGCGAGGTCTCGCGCTATACCGGCTATGAGGGCGACGCGATGCGCTTTTGGGCCTGGCTTGGTGGGCAGATCCTCACTCCCGAGCAGCGACGGATCGCCTTCGAGCAGGGGACAGAGCGGGCCTTCACCGGCTCGCTATTGGATGAGAAACGGCCCGGAACCTTCGTCGATCCGATCACGGGCGCGCCACTCTTTCGCAGTGAAACCAAGTTCGAGAGCGGCAGCGGTTGGCCAAGTTTCTTCGATCCCATCGAGGGTGCCGTCACCTACCACGAGGACCTGAGTCATGGGATGCGGCGCGTGGAGGTGCGTAGCGCGAGTTCCGGTATCCACCTCGGGCACGTCTTCGAGGACGGGCCGCCGCCGACCCGGAAGCGCTATTGCATCAACAGCCGCGTGCTGAGCTTTGTGCCCGATCCTTGATTCCTTCCCCGAGCCCCCTTTCCCGCGACGCGGGAGAGGGGGTAGAGGCGGCGCGATGGCCAAGGTCCTCTCATCAAGGGGCCCTATCGAGGCTTGGCGTATCCGATGGCCTCCAGCGCCTGCTGGATCTCGCCGAGGATGGCCGGATCGTCGATGGTCGCCGGCAGCTTGTAGTCCTTGCCGTCGGCGATGGCCTTCATGGTCCCGCGCAGGATCTTGCCCGAGCGGGTCTTGGGCAGACGCTCGACAATGACCACCGTCTTGAAGGCCGCCACCGGGCCGATCTGATCGCGCACCAGATCGACCAATTCCTGGATCAATGTCTGCGGGTCGCGCTTGACGCCTGACTTAAGCACCACCAGACCCAGCGGCAGCTCGCCCTTGAGCTGATCCGCCGCCCCGATGACGGCGCACTCGGCCACATCTGGATGCGAGGCCAGAACCGCCTCGATGCCGCCCGTCGAGAGCCGGTGTCCGGCAACATTGATGATGTCGTCGATCCGACTCATGACGAAGATGTAGCCATCCTCGTCCATATAGCCGGCGTCCCCGGTCAGATAGTAGCCGGGCTGGGTCGAGAGATAGGACTGCACGAAGCGCGCGTCATTGCCCCAGAGTGTGGTCAGGCAGCCAGGCGGCAGGGGGAGTTTGAGCATGAGGCGCCCGATGTCGCCGGGCTTGACCGGCTCACCCGCGTCGTCGAGCACCCGCACGTCATAGCCAGGCACGGCGCGGGTCGGTGAACCGGGCTTGACCGGCAGAGGTTCGATGCCCAGACAGTTGGCGGCGATCGCCCAGCCGGTCTCGGTCTGCCACCAGTGGTCGATCACGGGCACGCCGAGGATGCGCTGCGCCCATTCGAGCGTATCCGGATCACAGCGCTCGCCGGCGAGAAAGAGGGCGCGGAAGCGCCCGAGGTCATAGCGCTTGAGCAGCTCGGCCCGAGGATCCTCGCGTTTGATGGCGCGGAAGGCGGTGGGTGCGGTGAAGAGCACCGCGACCTGATGCTCCTGGATCACGCGCCAGAAGGCGCCGGCATCGGGTGTGCCGACCGGTTTGCCCTCGTAGACGACTGTGGTGCACCCCAGCAGCAGGGGCGCATAGACAATGTAGGAATGCCCCACCACCCAGCCGACGTCCGAGGCGGCCCAGAACACCTCGCCCGGCGCCATGCCATAGACATGGCGCAGGCTCCAGACCATCGCCACCGCATGGCCGCCGTGGTCGCGCACCACGCCCTTGGGCTGACCCGTGGTGCCCGAGGTATAGAGGATATAGAGCGGATCCGTGGCCTCGACCGAGACGCAGTCGGCGGGCTCGGCCTCGGCCATGGCCTGCGACCAGTTCAGGTCGCGCCCCTCGATCAGTACGCCCGGTTCCTGCGGACGTTGCAGGATGACGCAGTGTTCGGGCTTGTGTGCGGCCTGATCGATGGCCGAGTCCAACAGTGGCTTGTAAGGGACGATACGGTTGGGCTCGATGCCGCAGGAACCGGCGACCATGACCCTGGGCTTGGCGTCGTCGATACGGGTGGCCAGCTCGCGCGCCGAAAACCCCCCGAAGACCACTGAATGGATGGCGCCGATACGGGCACAGCCGAGCATGGCGATGACCGCCTCGGGCACCATCGGCATATAGAGGATGACCCGATCGCCCTTAGCCACGCCGAGCGACCGCAGCGCCCCGGCGAAGCGGGCGACCTGATCTTGAAGCTCAGCATAGGTGATGACGGCCTTGGTGCCAGTGACCGGGCTGTCGTGGATGAGCGCCGGCTGATCGCCGCGCCCAGCCCGTACATGGCGATCGATGGCGTTGTAGCAGGTGTTGAGCCGGGCACCCTTGAACCAGCGGTAGAAGGGTGGATTGGAATCGTCCAGCACCCTGTCCCAGGGTCGATCCCAGTCGATCAGCTCGGCGGCCTCGGCCCAAAAACCGGCTGGGTCCCGCAGCGAACGGTCATAGAGGGTTTGATAGCCCATGTATCGTTCTCCAATGGTGGCTTGATCGGTGAGAGGCGACCCCTGGAACCGCCGATCTCAGGGATCACCCTCGGGATGAGGGGTGCCGGGTGATTTCGGTGTCCCGATCAGACCGCGGCCATGGCCGCAAAGGTTGCGGCTGCGGCCTCGAGCGTCGCCTGGAGGACCTCATCGGTGTGCGTGATGGAGACGAAGCCCGCCTCGAAGGCCGAGGGCGCCAGATAGACGCCGCGCTCCAGCATGCCGTGGAAGAAGGCCCTGAACTGCTCCTGATTGCAGGCAGTGGCCTGGGCGTAGTTCGTCACCTGCCGATCGGTGAAGAAGATCCCGAACATGCCGCCGGCCTGGTTGGTGGTCAGCGGGATGCCGGCGGCAGCGGCCCGCTCCCTGAGTCCGGTCATCAGGGTCGTGACCTTGGTCGAGAGCTGATCGTAGAAACCAGGTACCGAGATCAGCTCTAGGGTCTTGAGCCCGGCGGCCATGGCGATCGGGTTGCCCGAGAGGGTGCCAGCCTGATAGACCGGGCCGAGCGGGGCGAGCCTAGACATGATCTCGCGCTTGCCGCCGAAGGCGCCGACCGGCATTCCACCGCCGATGATCTTACCGAGCGCGGTCAGGTCGGGCCTGATGCCGTAATGCGCCTGGGCGCCGCCAAGCGCGACGCGGAAGCCGGTCATGACCTCGTCGAAGATCAGCACCGCCCCGTACTGATCGCAGACCTCGCGCAGCCCTTCCAGGAAGCCAGGCAGCGGCGGGATGCAGTTCATGTTGCCGGCGACCGGCTCGACGATGATACAGGCGATCTCGGAGCCGATCTCAGCGAAGGTGTCACGGACCTGGTCGAGGTCGTTGTAGCTCAGGGTGATGGTCAGTTCGGCCAGCGCGGCGGGGACGCCGGGCGAGCTAGGTTCGCCCAGAGTCAAGGCGCCCGAGCCGGCCTTGACCAGCAACGAGTCGGCATGACCGTGATAGCAGCCCTCGAACTTGACGATCTTGTCGCGCCCGGTATAGCCGCGCGCCAGACGCAGGGCACTCATGGTGGCCTCGGTGCCCGAGCTGACCATACGCACCAGGTCCATGCTCGGTACCAGCTCGCACACCTTGTCGGCCATCTGGGTCTCGAGCTCGGTCGGGGCGCCGAACGACAACCCCTTGTCGAGCCGTTCGCGCACCGCGGCCAGCACCTCGGGATGGGCGTGGCCCAGGATCATCGGCCCCCAGGAGCCCACATAGTCGATATAGCGCTTGCCATCGACATCAAAGACATAAGGCCCCGAGGCGCGCTCGAAGAACACGGGGTCGCCGCCCACTCCGCGGAACGCCCGTACCGGCGAGTTGACACCGCCGGGGATGTGACGCTGCGCGGCGGCGAAGAGGTCGTGGGATCGGCTCATCTCAATGGGTCTCCTTCGGAAAACAGGTTGGTATAGGCACAGGCAGCGGCGGTGATATCGGGCTGGGCAAAGACGCCCGTGACGACCGCGAGCATATCGGCCCCCGCCGTGATCAAAGATCTGCCATTGTGTGGCGTGATGCCGCCGATCGCAACCAAGGGCAAGGCGACCCGGCCTCGGGCCGCGGTCAGCAGGTCAGGCGCAGGTCGCACGGCATTGGGCTTGGTTGGCGAGGGGAAAAAGCTGCCGAAGGCCACGTAACTCGCGCCCGCGGCCTGTGCTGCCTCGGCCAGCGCGAGCTGGTCATAGCAGGAGACGCCGATGATGGCGCTCTCGCCGAGCCGTTTGCGCGCAAGGCGCGGGTCCGGGTCGTCGCGACCCAGGTGCACCCCATCCGCGCCCAGCACGGCCGCCAGCTCGAGGTCGTCGTTGATGATGAGCGGCACGCCGGCCGCGCGGCAGCAGGCGAGCAGGGCGGTGGCGTACCGGTGGCGCTCGTCCGGCGGGTGGGTCTTGTCGCGATACTGGATCAGCCGTGCGCCTCCAGCGATGGCCGCACCGACCTGATCGACGAGTGTCGCGAGAGGCAGCGGTGCATCGGGTGTGATGGCATAGAGCCCCCGGAGCTGGGTCTTGGTCATGCCGATTGCGGTCACAGGAGCTTCACGAGCGCTGCAATCGCCGCAACCTGAGCAAACATCAGGGGGACGAGCCATTTCAACAGGTCGATCTTGACCTGTGCGATATCGAGTTTGAGCTCAGCACGGAGCTGTTCGATGTCGCGTTTGAGTTCCGAACGGAGCTGTTCGATCTCGAGCTTGAGGTTCGCCTGTACCTGCTCGATCTCTCTTTGCAATCGCAGTTCGGACTCGCGCACATGCCCTTGGGTGGCCAGTTCGGGCAGGTGCGGATAGCGATCCTCCACCCGCTCGAACGCCTCGGCGATCACCCGGGCGCGGGTGCGATCATCAGGCGCTGTACTCAGGGCTTCATACAATTCGACGACCGAAGTCATGCGGCGCGTTCTCCAAGTGGGTGTTTGAGGCGCGCATCGAGGAGCCGATTGGGCGTCAGTTGACAGCGCCCCGTGCGCAGGGCCCGTTCGAGCGTCTGCCAGGTATAGGCCTGAGCAGATTCTACCGCCTGCACCAGCGTCGTCCCATGCGCCAGACGCGCGGCAATGGCGCTGGCCAGGGTGCAGCCCGAGCCGTGATACTCGCCCGGCAGACGCGGCCAGTCCCAGGTGTGGCGCTCGCCATTTGCGCCAAACAGTCGATTGGTGACGGACGGAGCCGCCTCATGGGTGCCGGTGATCAGCACCCAGGGTGCACCAAGGGCAAGCAGGCATTCGGCACACGCCTGGGGGGTGTCGGCACCCGTCAGGGCGCGCGCCTCGGGCAGGTTGGGCGTGACGAGGGTGCAGCGCGGAATGAGCTCATCGCGCATGGTCTGGGGCAAGGCGGCATCGGCGACCGATTGGCCGGTGCCCGTCGCCAGCACAGTATCCAGTACGATCGGAATCCATGCCTGCTCATCTGTCGTGAGCCTGTCGATGAATCGTGCCAACATTCGGGCAATGGCGGCGCTGCCGATCAGACCGATCTTGAGCGCGCTGGGCGGACTGTCCTGGATCAGCCGTTGACAGTGCGCCTCGATCTGCTCCGGCGGCTGCGGATGGATCCGGGCCAGCCCGCAGGTATCCTGTTCGGTCAGCGCCGTGATCACGGTCAGAGGAAAGGCGCGCGCCGCCTGTACCGCCTCGGCATCGGCAAGGATCCCGGCCCCGCCACTTGGATCGTGCCCACTGACACAGAGCACCAGGGGTCGATCGGGTCGTTGGGTCTTCGTCATGGCCTACCCCAGGCACCTGCCACGGCTTGAACAGTTCGGCCATGCCCCGATTCTGTCTGCCGCATCATCGGGCGCCTCCTCGGCCTATCGGTCGGGCGGGCGCTAAACTCCATCAGACTCAGGAAGCTGTAACCGTACATGAATACCTATCAATGTCTCGTTTGTGGGCTGATCTATGACGAAGCCCAGGGCTGGCCGGACGACGGTATCGCGCCCGGCACCAAATGGGAAGACGTGCCGTTCGATTGGAAGTGCCCCGAATGCGGCGTCGGTAAGGACGATTTCGAGCTGGTCAGGCTCTAGCGGAGGCGACCCGACGAGGGTTCGAGGCCATGCAATAGCGCGTCTTGGACGCCACCCCGGCCAAGTTGTTTGTTTTCGACTACACTCTTTGGCATGGACGCCATCATATCTCCCACTCGGGGTCTGGAGACTGGCTTCGATCAGGATCTGGCCAGACTGGCCAGACGTTACTGCGAACTCATTGAGAACCGTGCGACCCAGCGCGGGGTGTGGCTGGCGCGGATCGCCGAGTTGCTGCCGCGCCTGCATGCCGGCATCAGCTCGCTTGATGCCACCGAGCTGCCGCCAGGTGAGCCGCTGGAGCCCGTCGATCTGGACGCGCGTTTCGAGCTCTTCAGCCAGCTGCGCCGCCTGCTGGCCGATCGCGATGCCTACTGGCTCGAATTCGACTCGGTGGACGACGGTATGACCGCCATGACCGGGAGCCTCGCCGACGATCTCACCGACATCTATTATGAGCTCAAGCAGGGACTGAGGCTGTTCGAGTCCGACCCGGAGCGTGCGGTTGCGACCTGGGCGTCGGGTTACAGGCAGCATTGGGGACAGCATCTAGTCGATGCCGAACGCCATCTGGCCATGCTCCGATCACAGTCGCGGCTCGATCTCTAGGGGGCTGATTCAATCAGCGCCCCCCGTCCGGGGCAGGTGCCCCGGATCAACCCGGACGGTTCACAGGTGGGTTGATCGATACCACAGATGTTACGCTGGTATTTCTGGTCGGCTTTCTGCTAGTCTTCCACCCTGGTTTTGCGGTGATATCCCGTGATATCCCGGTATTTTCGAGTTTTTTGTGAGGATTCCATCCATGTCCCTGGTGATCACCGAAGCGGACCTGACACTGACCGGGGCGGCCCAGGCCAAGATGAGCGATCTGTTCCGGCAGGTTGACGACGGCGTGCAGGGTGTGCGCGTCTTCGCCACCGCCGGCGGCTGTAGCGGTGTCAGTTTCGGCATGACCTTCACCGACGTCATCAACGAGGATGACGGCGTTCTGGCCTTCGACGGCTTCAAAGTCATCGTCGATGACGGGACCCTCGAATATCTGCGCGGCGTCGAGATCGATTTCGTCGACCAGGGCGACGGCAACGCCAGCTTCATCTTCAACAACCTGCCACGGGTGGGTGGTGGCTGCGGGAGTTGCGGCTCGTCCTCGGGTGGCGGTTGCTCCTGATCGAGGCCGGAGCCCAAGCGCGCATGATCCGAGTCGGAATCGTCGGCGGTACCGGCTATACGGGTGCCGAGCTGCTGCGTCTGCTGGTGCGTCACCCTCAGGCGACGCCCGTCGTCATTACCTCGCGCACTGAGTCCGGTCTGCCGGTGGCCGAGATGTTTCCGCATCTGCGCGGTCGGTTGGATCTGCGCTTCAGCGAGCCCGATCCCTGTGTCCTGGCCGAGTGCGATCTGGTCTTCTTCGCCACGCCTAACGGCACGGCGATGCAGTCCGTCCCCGAGCTGCTCGAACATGGCACGCGCGTCATCGATCTGGCTGCCGATTTTCGGTTGAAGGATCCCGCGCTCTGGGAGCGCTGGTATGGGATGCCGCATCAGTGTCCGGAGCTGCTCGATGAGGCCGTCTATGGTCTGCCCGAAGTCAACCGTGGGGCGATCCGGCATGCCCGGCTTGTCGCCAATCCAGGTTGCTATCCCACGGCCGTGACCCTGGGTCTTCTGCCGCTGCTCGAACGGCACGCGGTCGATCCGTCCTGGCTGATCGCCGATGCCAAGTCGGGTGTGAGCGGTGCCGGTCGCAAGGCCGAGACCAATCTGCTGATGGCTGAGGTCGGCGAGAGCTTCAAGGCCTATGCGGTGAGCGGCCATCGGCATCTGCCCGAGATCGTCCAGACCCTCCAGATCTGCACTGGGATCGAGGTCGGCCTGACCTTCGTGCCGCATCTAGTGCCCATGATCCGCGGCATCGAGGCCACGCTCTATGCACGCCTGATCGAGAATGACCTGGATCTCGTTGCCCTCTACCAGTCGCGCTATGCCGATGAGCCCTTTGTCGACTTCATGACCAGCGGCAACCCGGACACGCGCTCGGTGCGCGGCTCCAATGACTGCCGGATCGCGGTCGCGCGTCAGGGTGAGGTGGTGATCGTGCAGTCGGTGATCGACAACCTGGTCAAGGGTGCGGCCGGGCAGGCGGTGCAGAACATGAACCTCATGTTCGGATTCGAAGAGACGCTTGGTCTGGAAGCCCTGGCCCTGTTGCCTTGAATGGCGGTCAAGATAGACGCATTTGTGATGACTGAAATACGTCAACCCGTTCAGCGCCAGGTCGTCGACTTTAGAAACCCGGCCATACTCGACCCGGTTCCGAATACGCTGAGTTCTTGCGGAGAAACTGAATGAACGCCGAAACCGATCTCGAACCACCACTGATCTTTACCGCATCCGCCGCGTCCAAGGTCGCTGAGCTCATCCGTGAGGAGGGCAATCCCGGACTCATGTTGCGCGTCTATATCCAGGGTGGAGGCTGCTCCGGGTTCCAGTATGGTTTCACCTTCGACGAGGAGGTACAGGACGGTGATACCGAGATCGTGACCGATGGGGTCAAGCTGCTCGTCGATCCCATGAGTCTGCAATATCTGGTGGGTGCCGAGATCGACTATACGGAAGGGTTGCAAGGGGCTCAGTTCGTCATTCGCAACCCGAACGCGACCACGACCTGCGGTTGCGGTTCTTCGTTCTCGGCCTGATCGGCACTGCGGATCGTAATAAGTTCGGACGCGACTGACTCAACGCCAGCCCACTTTAAGATTCCAACTCAATTGGATTGAGGCGGAATCTGGAGTGGGATGATGTTCGAGGGCCGAGGCATACCCTGATTGGTTTGGCTTGGTCGGTTGGCAAAATAGTCGAAGATGGCGTAACCCGATCCGGCCACTGCCATCAGTGCCAGGATTCGCAGGAAGGCACCGAGTCCGAATCGACGCTGTCGGCGCGGAGTCCATTCGGTGCGTTTGAATTTATAGTCACGCATCATCAAGAATCTGTAGTTTTCAAGAAATAACGCGATTTTTTCGCATTTTAGCTTAGTGTAGTCGCAAAGACCCCGATCGAACAAGGTTCCAAGTCGAATGCTCGGGCCGTCCGCGCGGCTTGTCTCGCCGTGGCTTGCGTTTTAATCTCCCGCCCTTTGCGCCTAGAGGCGCTTTCCTGAACATGCGGACCGATACAGCCATTATGGAATCCGTCGAGCGATCGCTCGCGCTCATTCAGCGCGGCACCGAAGAAATCCTGCTGCTGGACGCCCTACGCAAGAAGTTGGAACAAGGACGACCGCTGCGCGTCAAGGCCGGTTTTGACCCGACCGCACCGGATCTGCACCTCGGCCACACAGTTCTGATCAACAAACTGCGTCAATTCCAGGAGCTCGGGCACGAGATCCTGTTCCTGATCGGGGACTTCACCGGCATGATCGGCGATCCAACCGGCAAGAGCGTGACGCGCAAACCCCTGTCGCGCGAAGAGATCCAACAGAACGCCCAGACCTATAAGGATCAGGTGTTTCGCATCCTTGATCCGGACAAGACCCAGATCCTTTTCAACTCCCAGTGGCTCGATGGCCTGGGGGCGGCTGGTTTAGTGCAGCTGGCCGCGCGTCAGACGGTCGCGCGGATGCTGGAGCGCGACGACTTCTCCAAGCGTTATAAGGCTGGTCAGCCGATCGCCATCCACGAATTCCTCTACCCACTCATCCAGGGTTATGACTCAGTGGCCTTGCGCGCCGACGTCGAGCTGGGCGGGACCGATCAGAAGTTCAATCTGCTCATGGGTCGTCAGCTCCAAGAGGCCTATGGTCAGGAACCCCAGGTCGTCATCACCCTCCCGCTTCTCGAAGGTCTGGATGGGGTGCAGAAGATGTCGAAGTCGCTCGGCAACTATATCGGCATCGCCGAGGCGCCTGAGGAGATGTTTGGCAAGCTGATGTCGATCTCGGACGACCTGATGTGGCGTTACTTCGAACTGCTCAGCTTCCGCGATCTGTCGGAGATCGAGGCTTGGCGTCGTGCTGTAGCTGAGGGTGCCAATCCGCGCGATATCAAGTTCGAGCTTGGCCTGGAGATCGTGACCCGTTTCCATGGCTCCGAGCAGGCGCATAAGGCAAGGGATGCCTTCGTGGCCCGGTTCCAGAAAGGTGCCATGCCGGATGAGATGCCATTCGTCGAACTGGCGTGTTCCGATGATGCTGGTTTGCCGCTTGCTAACTTGCTCAAGAAGGCTGGACTCGTGGCCAGTACCTCTGAGGCGATCCGGATGGTGCGCCAGGGTGCGGTGCGCATTGATGGCGAACGCGTCGAGGATGCGCAGCAGGTCTGCGCGGTCGGTACCGAACATGTCTATCAGGTTGGCAAGCGCCGCTTCGTCAAGGTACGTTTGGGTTGATGGCGGGGATGCCTGGTGGTTTGTATTACGTTCTGTATGAACAGTAATCCCTGAAACATCGGCAGATGCAAGCCAGCGTGAACATGGCCGAAAAGCTGGAGGCCAGCGTGTCGTAGCGGGTGGCGATGCGTCACCAGGACTTGAGCCAGCCGAACCGCCGCTCAATGACAACGTCCGAGGGCGGCTAGGCTTGGGCTTGCGCACACCCTGGCGTTGCGGGATCACCGGACGGATGCCGCGCCGATCGCAATCACGACGTCAGTCGTCGGCATCTTAGCCCTTATCGGCGAGCAGTTGGGCATAGCGGATATCGCTGTGTTGCCCGGGGGAGAGCCGAAAGCGCAAGGGTAGCCCTGTGCGTCGCAGAGCCGGTGGATCTTGGTCGTCAGGCCCCTCGGCGGCGTCCGAGCGCCTGATTCGGCGGCGCGCCTGGCCCGGAAGCGGTCGAGTCGATCATCCACGTCTCCAGGTCGATCCATCCATCCTCACGCCGCCGGATGGGCAACCGCTCCAGAACCTGCGTGAAGGTCCCATCGTCACGCCAGTCGCGAAACCGCTGGTAGACCGTCGACCAGGGACCGAAGCGTTCGGGGCGGTCGCGCCATGCCGCCTCCGAGCACAGCACCCAAAACAGACCGTTGAGCATCAGGCGATCATCTCGGCGCGGGCGACCGGGGCGCGCCGGACGAGAAAACAGCTCGGCGACAACTCCTAGGCTTCATCCGGGAGCTCGTAGCGTCTCGAACTCTGGCCTCTTCTCCTCTTGGACTGAGGTCAGTCTAACAAGCTGGGTTTTCGTACAGAACGTAAAAAACTCCTGACTTTAGTCAGGGGTTTTTACGACTTCATTTCCATGTAGAGCTTAGCAAGCGAAGTCTGGGTTTTCATCGAATATTGAGCAAACGGGCCTTCCAGCACGGATTGCCTGGCTTCGTCGAGATGCCCCTTTTGCACGAGTTGCACGACCTCCGCCGCATGAATGTGAAACTCGGCATGTTCTGCCTTGAGCTGGTGAAACTTGGGCAAGTGCCCGCAGAAGGTCTTGCCCTCGCCATAAATCCATCTGCCCAGCGCGCATTTGTCATCCTGGCAGATAACCGCCGGGTCTAGTTTCTCCTGGGAACGGCCCTCGATGAAATCGATGAGGCGCGCTTTCCATTTGCGATGCGCCTCGATGGCGGCACTGAAATCCAATCCCTGGACGATAGCGTCGTCTTTGACCGCTCCGAGTTCGGGCGGCGGCGGTGAGGGCTGGGCTGCCGTGCCTTTTCCTTGTGCCAGATATTTGAACCAGTCGAGCAGATTCATAGAATATCCTTTTACAATAGATTTTGCGCAATTCTAGCCAGAAACTCATCTTTCTGTAAGCCTTGCTCAGTTATTCGTTAACACCGAGTTCCGGCACATAGTTACGGTGCTTGTTTGCTGGGCGCGAGGTGATCATGTTGATTAGCAACGCGCGCGTTTTGCTGTCCTGGCGCAGGCGCTTGGTCAGATCAAAGCCATCCATGTGCGGCATCTCGATATCGAGCAGCGTAACGTCCGGTTCGATCTCTATCAACTGCTCCAACGCATCCACCCCGTCCTTGGCGGTGACCATCTGGTGACCGGTGCACTTCAAAAGGTGCGCATGGTGATCTTGCGCACGCTGAGCGAATCATCGACTACCATGACCAACGGCTGCGTCTGTACCGCCTCGGCGACAGGGACCGGGTAGCAGGAGGCAAAATCCTGTTGAGCGACTGTGATCGCCTCGTGCGCTTGCGCGACCGACTGAGCCTGCTTGAGCGCGTTGCGCAGCACGAACTGAGAGACGCCCATGCTCATGTAAGTGGCGGCTTTGTCAAGTACCTTGAGCAGCGATTTGGTGGTACCCGTGGGGCAGCGCTTTCCCTGTTCCCAGTTGCGAATGGTCTCGAGGGGTACAACCCCTGCGCACAGAACTTTACCTCGCTGAGTCCAAGGCGCTTGCGGACACGGTGCGCAAATTTGGTCGCCTCCTGCATGACCTCGTACTCAGCCATGTGTCTGGCGATCTCTTCCTCGGTCGTGGCGTCCAGGGGCGGCGTCCGGCAGCCAGCGTTGCGGCAACAGCAAAATCAATTAGCATGCGAATGTGCTCTTTGGTGCCGCTGATCCCCGCCACCGGCAAGCGTCGACCGCGCTACGCTCCTGCGCCACACTTGATCAGATCAGCGCCTCCGAGCAGGGCGCTCGCTTGGCGCCTCCTCAAAGCGGCGATCCATTCTCATCTAATGCATTCAACGTGCTCTCAGGGCCCCACTCGAGCCTATGGGTAACGTCATTTCGCGTCTCGGCAACGCCGCGCGCCAATGCCATTCCGATCCTCAGACGTCCGCAAAACGCGACAGCGTAGATGTCTCCCTCATACATGGGCCTGCATAAGCTCAGAAACCTATGGCACTCCTGTGAACCAGGAGGAGTGCCATGCGAGTGCAACACATCGGCTACCGCATCCGGGGGTTTTACCGGGTAGCCGCCTTGGGGCATCTTTGGGACATGCCCCCCAAAGATGCCCAGCGACGACTGGAAATCCTGCGCTTCTTCGACAAGCACGGCCTGGCGGCCACCCGTGACGCCTTCGGTGTGTCGCGACGCACCCTCTACCGCTGGCAGGCCGCCCTCAAAGCTGCGGGCGGCAACCCGGCGGCCCTGGCCGCTAGGTCTTGTGCCCCCAAGAAGCGACGAACCCCCAACACCGACCCGCGCCTGGTCAGCGACATCCGGCGGCTACGCGCGCTTTACCCTAACCTCGGCAAGGCCAAGCTCCACGTGCTCCTTGCCCCCTGGTGCGCCCGGGAGGGCATCATCAGCCGCGCCCCCGACAAGAGGCGCCACCCCCCCTGCCGCATCGACCGCCGGGGACGCGTCAAGCCCCTGCGGCGGCACACCAAGCCCAGAACACCCAAGCAGGTCAGGACCGAAGCCCTGGAGGTGCTGGCCTGCGACACGCTCGAGCGCATCCGCGACGGCATGCGCCGCTACCTTGTGACCTTCATCGATCCCATCTCGCACTTTGCCTTCGCCAGGGGCCTGCCCTCCAAGCACGCCCGGCACACCGCCCGCGCCCTCCAGCGCCGCCTGTCGTTGCTGCCTCACACCCCAAAGACCGTGCTGTCCGACAGCGGCAGTGAGTTCGAGGCCGACTTCGCTCGGCTCCTCGATGAGCGCGGCCTCCAACGCTGGTACACCGACCCCAAGACGCCCAAGATGAACGCCCACGCCGAGCGCTTCAATCGCACGATCCAAGAGTCTTTCGTCGACGACCACGAGGACTTGCTCTACACAGACCTGGCGCTCTTCAACCGTAAGCTCGCCGACTGGCGGGTCTTCTACAACGCCCAGCGCCCGCACCACGCCCTTGGCCAGCAAGCTCCGTTATCCTTCCTCCTGAAAAACCAACCCGACTGGAACCAGGAGGAGTGCCATGCGAGTGCAACACATCGGCTACCGCATCCGGGGGTTTTACCGGGTAGCCGCCTTGGGGCATCTTTGGGACATGCCCCCCAAAGATGCCCAGCGACGACTGGAAATCCTGCGCTTCTTCGACAAGCACGGCCTGGCGGCCACCCGTGACGCCTTCGGTGTGTCGCGACGCACCCTCTACCGCTGGCAGGCCGCCCTCAAAGCTGCGGGCGGCAACCCGGCGGCCCTGGCCGCTAGGTCTTGTGCCCCCAAGAAGCGACGAACCCCCAACACCGACCCGCGCCTGGTCAGCGACATCCGGCGGCTACGCGCGCTTTACCCTAACCTCGGCAAGGCCAAGCTCCACGTGCTCCTTGCCCCCTGGTGCGCCCGGGAGGGCATCATCAGCCGCGCCCCCGACAAGAGGCGCCACCCCCCCTGCCGCATCGACCGCCGGGGACGCGTCAAGCCCCTGCGGCGGCACACCAAGCCCAGAACACCCAAGCAGGTCAGGACCGAAGCCCTGGAGGTGCTGGCCTGCGACACGCTCGAGCGCATCCGCGACGGCATGCGCCGCTACCTTGTGACCTTCATCGATCCCATCTCGCACTTTGCCTTCGCCAGGGGCCTGCCCTCCAAGCACGCCCGGCACACCGCCCGCGCCCTCCAGCGCCGCCTGTCGTTGCTGCCTCACACCCCAAAGACCGTGCTGTCCGACAGCGGCAGTGAGTTCGAGGCCGACTTCGCTCGGCTCCTCGATGAGCGCGGCCTCCAACGCTGGTACACCGACCCCAAGACGCCCAAGATGAACGCCCACGCCGAGCGCTTCAATCGCACGATCCAAGAGTCTTTCGTCGACGACCACGAGGACTTGCTCTACACAGACCTGGCGCTCTTCAACCGTAAGCTCGCCGACTGGCGGGTCTTCTACAACGCCCAGCGCCCGCACCACGCCCTTGGCCAGCAAGCTCCGTTATCCTTCCTCCTGAAAAACCAACCCGACTG